>NZ_JANZNP010000013.1:0-171390 GCF_025153065.1 Pantoea sp. XY16
CCGGGCCAACGCGTTGCGTTGTTCAAAAACGCTCCCGGCGTTTTTAGTACGCACCTCATCCCTGAGGTGCGCCCGTAAATGGGCCAACGCGTTGCGTTGTTCAAAAACGCTCCCGGCGTTTTTGTCTTGCGCGGGACGCTTTCCTCTTCTGACCCGGTTCCCTGCACGTTGAGCTGATTTATTGCTGCTGGATTCACTCTGATTTGCCTTTCAGGCAGTGATTTGGCACAAACAACTCTTACGCACAAAGCGGCTGACTGAACTGCATCTGATAGAGCCGCGCATATGCGCCGTTCTGTTGCAGCAACTGCTGATGCGAGCCGCGCTCCACAATTTCCCCCTCATCTACCAGCAGAATTTCATCAGCCTTTTCAATGGTCGAGAGACGGTGAGCGATGATCAGCGTGGTCCGGTTCTGCTGCAGCGTCTCCAGCGCAGACTGAATCGCGCGTTCAGACTCGGTGTCCAGAGCTGAGGTCGCTTCGTCGAGGATCAGAATCGGGCTGTCTCGCAACAGGGCGCGGGCAATGGCGATGCGCTGCCGCTGTCCACCCGACAGCAGCACGCCGTTTTCTCCAATCACCGTATCCAGTCCGTTATCCATTTTATTAACGAATTCCATGGCATGGGCCATCTCTGCCGCCTTTTCTATTTCCTCGCGGCTGAAGACATCGGTACGGGCATAGGCAATATTGTTGGCAACCGTGTCATTGAACAGGTGAACATGCTGAGAGACCAGCGCCACCTGCTCGCGCAGCGAGGCCAGGGTGTAATCACGCAGGTCATGGCCATCCAGCAAAATTTCGCCGCTGTCGATGTCGTAAAAGCGCGTCAGCAGGCTGGCAAGGGTCGATTTCCCTGAACCGGAACGGCCGACCAGCGCCACGGTTTTACCGGCAGGAATGGTCAGATTGATCTGCTGCAGCGCCGGTGTTTCCGCGACCGGATAGGTAAAGGTAACATCCCGAAATTCAATGTTTCCGGTGGCGCGCTTAACCACGCGTGTCCCTTCATCTTTCTCCTGTTCCATATCCAGAATCGCAAACAGCGTCTGACAGGCCGCCATGCCGCGCTGGAACTGGGCATTGACGTTGGTCAGCGACTTTAACGGACGCATCAGCATCAGCATGGCGGAAAAAACCGCACTGATAGAGCCTGCGGTCAGCGTGGCCATCACCGAGGGGAAACTGGCCGCATAGAGCACAAAGGCGAGTGCCGAGGAGGCGAGCAGCTGAATAATCGGATCGGAGAGTGAGGTCGCCGAGACCATTTTCATTCCCTGGCGACGCATGTTGTTGCTGACCTGTCCGAAGCGGTCGGACTCAACCTGCTGGCCGCCAAACATCAGCACCTCTTTATGCCCTTTCAGCATCTGCTCGGCATGAGAAGTCACCTGCCCCATGGTGTTCTGCATATTTTTGCTGATGTGGCGAAAGCGCCTGGAGACGATACGAATTGCCAGCGACACAATAGGTGCCAGCACCAGAAGGATCAGCGAAAGTTGCCAGCTGTAGTAAAACATCATCACAAACAGGCCAAGAATAGAGGCCCCTTCACGCACTACCGTCACCAGTGAACCAGAAGAGGAAGAGGCGACCTGCTCACAATCGTAGCTGATACGGGAGAGCAGCGTACCGGTTGATTGCTGATCAAAAAATGCCACCGGCATGCCCATCATATGGCTGAACAGGCGACAACGCAGGGCCATCACCACTTTGCCTGACACCCACGAGATACAGTAACTGGAGAGATAGCCGCTGACACCGCGGATCAGGATCAGCCCGATAATCACCAGCGGCATCCAGACCAGAATGCCGGGATTTTTCTGGCCAATGACATCGTCCAGCAGCGTCTTCAGTAACGTCAGCATAAACGGGTCTATGGCGGCGTTGACGATCAGGGCAACACCCGCGACCAATAGCCCCAGTCTGAAGGGAGAAATCATCGGCCACAGGCGACCAAAGGTTTGTCTGGTTGAGAGATTGGTATCAAGCATGACATGCCTCTTACCGTTGTGAACAGACGGAGGATGTTATGTTAAACCGCATCAACCAACAGGAAACTGCCGCGTGGTAAATAATGCTGACCATTCCCAAATGAGACTGGCACATTAATCTCAGCATTGAGACGGGGATCACTCTGGCACAAAAAGCATTATGTCGCCTTAACAGCAAACAGCGTGATATCCGGTAAATTGCGTCTAACAAAGTGGCCCGTGCCAGTTATTTACCTTAAGCTGAAAATTAGTGGTTAATAACAGACACTCTTCGGCAATCCTCTTTAATCTCTCTTATAATTTATTTATTAATATTAATCAGTTACGCAAACAAATCGCTCTCCAGGCATAGTCCTAATCTGGTCAGATTCGCCCTTTTCGGATGGACGACCGCCTGAAAAAAGACCATCTTTTAATCAAAAGACAGCAGGACGCTGTTCTCTCCGGCCGCGAACAAAACAATTAAAATATTCCCCGCATCAGGATCTATTTATGCACACAGAAATTATTAATATCTGGCCACACGGTGATGCACCAGGCGCCAGCGACTCGCGCGCCGAGCCGCAGATTGTCGATATGGCAAAAGAGTATGAGCCTTACGATCGCGCCGCTACCGGCGTGCGTTGCCCGGAGATGGCGATCTGGCATCCGGTCGAATCCAATGGCATTACCCTGCTGGTCGCACCGGGCGGTGGCTATCAGCGTGTCATGATTGATCGTGAAGGCAGCGCGCTGGCAACCTTCTTTACTTCAATGGGCTACACCCTGGCGGTCATGACCTATCGCCTGCCCTACGACGGGCATCACGAAGGTCCCGATGCGCCGCTGGCCGATGCGCAGCGTGCGGTTCGCGTCCTGCGTGATCGGGCGCAGCGCGGCCTGAACGGTAAATACATTGTGATGATGGGCTTTTCGGCGGGTGGCCACGTGGCGGCCAGCCTGGGAACGCGTTTCGCAGAGAAACTCTATCCAGTGCAGGATGGCGCTGAAAACTTCTCGCCGCGTCCGGATGCGATGGTACTGGTCTATCCCCTGATCAGTATGCGTGACGGCATCGCCCACGAAGGTGCCAGAACCCGCCTGCTGGGTGCATGGCCCGATCAGAAAACGATTGAAGCCTATTCAATGGAAACCCGGGTTCATCCGCTGGTGCCGCCGACGCTGTTAATCCACGCCGCCGACGATGACGATGTCTCAGTGAATCACAGCATGGCGTTTTTCGGCGCGCTGCGTGAGCATAAGGTTCCGGCAGAGGTGCATTTCTATCAGAAAGGCGGGCACGGATTTGGTATCCGTGGCGTGGCAGATTTGCCCCTCGCCAGCTGGCCGATGTTAGTGACCGAGTGGCTCAGGGCAAAAACCTGACGTTACGCGGCGGGCGGAACGTCTTTGACGTTGCTATCCGGCGGACTGGCTTCATTGCTGGTCGCCGGTGCCGCTGGCGGTGACATCACTTTGTCCCAGCTGTTTTGCAGGCTCTTCACGTTGGTTTCCGCTTCGCCTTCCGGCTGAATCAGAACCATCATCAGCTCCTGCGTCAGCTGCTGACGCAGCTCCTGGTTCAGCTGTTCGCGGGTCAGGCCGGCCAGGAAAGTCTGACGCAGCTTCTGATACTGCTCTGGCGCGATATCGACCACGGCGTTCTGCTGCGAGCGCAGGCGCTGGCTCATCAGCACATCCGTATCGGTGCGGGCATAAGTGGTAAACAGCTTGTTCAGCTCCAGCAGCTTCTGCGCCATCAGCGCATCAAACTCCTCCTGCGGTATGCCTTTATCACGCACGTTCGCCAGCTCACGTGCCACCAGATTCATATTCTGCGCCAGATTGTCATTGCGCCCATCCATGTTGATGGAACACTGCGCCCGCTGATAGAGCACCCGGCAGTCGAATCCGACCTGGATGCCCTGCGCCTTACTGTCGCTGAGTGCACGCTGAACGTGCCAGAACAGCGCTTCACGGGCCAGGTCGCTCTGCCAGTAACGCTGCAGATTCTGGGAGTCACGAATCGGTTGCCATGGCGTATCCCACACCAGCGACAGACGATCCTGCGTCATGTTGCTGCTGACCAGATTCACCGGCTCATGTGGCAGCGGTGACAGCGTCGGCAGTGGCGCAGGGGTTTCACGTTTGCCGGTTAACGCCGAAAAGGTTTTGTTGATCTGTTCAGAGAGGTTACGGCTGTCGACGTTGCCTACCACATAGAGCGTCATCGCGTCCGGGGTGTACCACTGATGATAAAAATCGCTGAGCTGGGTTAAATCCACCGGCGCACGGGGTTGTGTAGCGGGATCGTGCGCCAGCAGCGCGGAGCCTTTCAGGCGGTAGCGCCACCAGACATCCTGCGGATCTTTCGGCCAGGTCGCCACCGGATCGGAGGCGGCCAGCGCGGTGTTAACCACCTCTTCAGTGATCGCCATATTGCCCGCCGTGGCCGCCAGCCAGTTCAGCGCTTCTTTCAGCAGCTCAGGGCGGTTATTCGGCAGGCTCAGATTATATTGGGTGGAATCATAGGAGATGATGACGGGCGGCAGCGGATGCTGAGGATCCATCGCCTGTTGCCATAGCGCACGCTGCTGATGATTATCGAGTGCAGTGTTATGCACCATCGCCAGGCGTGGCAGCAGATGACTGAAGCCGGTCTGTTGCGCACTCTCCACCAGCGAACCGGTATTCACCACCAGACGCAGTTCAATGCGGTCGCTGGGCCGTTGCGGTGTGGCCAGTAACTGCCAGTTAAATCCATTATCCAGCTTGCCTTCCTGCCAGGCCGGATCCGGTTGCAGCGTTTCGGCCTGGAGACCAAAGCTGCCTGCCAGCACTAATCCACCAACCAAAAGCCGAATTCTGGTGCCCTGCATGTGAACCCCTACTCAAATAATTCAAATATCATTATCACTGGCGCATATTGCCGCTGTTATTAACGAACCGGCTGACGCCGATTCGCGCTGTTATCCAACAACAGAGTGTTTGACCACAGGAAGGTCAGGATGTCGCGCAACGAAGTGAAAAACGTCAAAAAAAACAAGTGGGGTTCATTATGCAAATGCCCGCTGTCAGGGCAAGCGACAGCGGGCATTTGTGGGGATTTAAGTGAAATTCAATGATTAAATTGAAGATTCAGACGCTTTATTCTCCTTATTACGGCCTGCCAGCGTGTCGGTCAGCTGTTTATGATCCAGCTGATCGACCCACTTCGCGACCACCACGGTCGCCACACCGTTACCGATCAGGTTAGTCAGCGCACGGGCTTCAGACATAAAGCGGTCAATACCGAGTATCAGCGCCAGACCCGCCACCGGCAGATGTCCTACCGCAGAGAGCGTCGCCGCCAGTACGATAAATCCGCTTCCGGTTACCCCCGCTGCGCCTTTCGAGGAGAGCAGCAGCACCACCAGCAGCGTAATCTGATGGAAGATATCCATGTGCGCATTGGTCGCCTGAGCGATGAACACCGCCGCCATGGTCAGGTAAATCGAGGTGCCGTCGAGGTTAAAGGAGTAACCGGTGGGGATCACCAGCCCGACCACTGATTTCTTACAGCCCAGTTTCTCCATCTTATCCAGCATGCGCGGCAGTGCAGACTCGGAAGAGGAGGTCCCCAGCACAATCAGCAGCTCTTCTTTGATATAGGCGATGAACTTAAAGATGCTGAATCCGGCAAACAGACGCGCAATCAGCCCCAGCACGATCACCACAAACAGAACACAGGTGATATAGAAGCAGATGATCAGCTGGCCGAGCTGCACCAGTGATCCCACGCCATACTTACCGATGGTGAACGCCATTGCGCCAAATGCCCCTATCGGTGCCAGACGCATGATCATGTTAATGATGCCGAAAATGACTTTTGAGAAATTTTCAATCACGTTGAAAATCAGCGTGCCGGTGTTACCCAGGCGATGCAGGGCGAAACCAAACAGAATGGCGAACAGCAATACCTGCAGAATGTTGCCGCTGGCAAAGGCGCCAATCACGCTGTTAGGAATAATATCCAGCAGGAAGGGGACGATGCCCTGCTGTTCTGCCTGCTGGGCGTACATCGCCACGGCTTTGGCATCCAGCGTGGCAGGATCAACGTTCATCCCGGCACCTGGTTGCACGACGTTCACCACGATCAGGCCGATAATCAGCGCGATGGTGCTGACAATTTCAAAATAGAGCAGTGCAACTGCGCCGGTACGCCCTACCGCTTTCATGCTTTCCATGCCAGCGATGCCGGTCACCACGGTACAGAAAATCACCGGGGCGATAATCATCTTGATTAATTTAACAAAGCCATCTCCCAGCGGCTTCATCTGGGTCCCTAACTCCGGGTAAAAATGGCCTAACAAAACGCCGATGCCAATCGCCATCAGCACCTGGAAATAAAGGCTTTTAAAAAGTGAGGTTTTCATAAACAGGTGTCCACTAACGCCGTGAGGTGATGTTGTCGGATTCGTTATTGTGACTGGCGGGCAACAGAGGTGGCGCCTGACAGTAACCCGAAAATAACACTCTGTTTACGTGATTAATACAGGGTGACAAACGCCCAGGAAACCCTGGGATCGTAATTCTGAACTGAAACGCTTCAGCAAGGGGTTTTGTAACTAAAATTCTCGCAAAATCAATGAATCAGGCAATTATTGCGGCAGTGAGGATTTTTCGATCCAGGTCTGGTTGAAGCGGCTCACCGGCAGCGCTTCCGCATAGAGGTAGCCCTGACCGATAGCGATGCCGCGCGCCAGCAGCCAGTCGCGCTGCTCCGCCGTTTCCACACCTTCGGCAATCACCTCCAGATGGATAATTTCGGCGATAGCCGCCACGATGCGGACCATGGTGTCGTCATGCGGCAGTGCCGCCACAAAGCTGCGATCCATCTTCAGTTTGTTAACCGGCAACGCTTTCAGCTGATGGAGATAGTTCAGGTTAGAATAGCCCATACCGAAATCATCCAGCGCCACCGCCACGCCGGTCTGCTGCAACATCCGCAGCATCGACATCGCCTGTTCCGCATCGTCAAGCTGAGCCGTTTCTGTCACTTCCAGCACCAGAGTGCCTGGTGCGATACGGTGGCGCGCCAGCAGGGATTGCAGGTGAGAAACTACACCGGTATCCCGCAGTTGCACTGCGGAAATATTCACACTCAGCGGCAGCATAATACCCTGTCGCTGCCAGCCAGCCAGAATGCGGCACGCCTCTTCAAACACCCAGCGGCCAATCGCGCTAATCACACCAATCTCTTCAGCACTGGCAATAAACTCTTCGGTCAGACCGTAACTGCCATCAGGCTGGCGCATACGCAGCAGCGCTTCTGCGCCGGTTAACGTACCGGTGCGCATATCCACCTGGGGTTGCAGGTAGAGGGCGAACTGCTCATCGTGCAGCCCCTGCAGAATGTCATGCTCCTGTGTCAGACGCTTCTGAGCGCGCTCGGTCAGCGCGGCGTCAAAGAACAGGATCTGATTTTTGCCCTGATGACGGGCCGACATCATCGCCGAGGTCGCGCGGTCAAGCAGCTCGTTAGCGCTCATCGGCTTGTCGTCGCGCAGCGCCAGACCGATGCTGACGTTAGGACGCAGCTGCAGCTGATGCAGGTTGACCGGCTGATTCAGGCGAATCATCAGGTTGCGCGCCAGGCGCAGCGCACGAAACGGATTACTGGCGCGCTTCATTAACAACACGAAGTCGCTGACACCGGTCTGTGCCAGCAGGGTATGGTCATCCAGCGTATGCCGGATTTTCTCCACCAGCGTCAGCATCAGCGTATCGCGCTGCTCATCGCGCAGGACGCCATTGGCTTCCTGCAGCGTTTCAATGCGGATCACCATCAGACCCAGAGGCTGTTCAGGGTTACACATGAACTGTTCGACCAGCGCAAGAAACAGCGTACGGTTAGGCAGATCGGTGACGGCAAAATGGGTGGTCAGCCGACTCATCTCGTCATGAATCGACTCCAGCACCTGCTGATTACGGTTGTAGCTGCGGATCAGCATGCCGATTTCGTCATCGCGATGGCTCTGCGGCAGGGTCAGTTTATGCGTCAGAATCGACTGCGGTGGCAACTCCTGCAGCTCGCGTGAGAGATTGCGCAGCGGATGCACCACCAGCCGGTTGATGCACCAGCTGATCGCCACGGAGAGGATCAGCGCCAGCAGCAGATAGGTGATGATCATGGTTGAGAGCGTGCTGAGGATAAACTGGTAGACGCGCGTCGAGTTAGCCTGCAACACCAGATAGGCCAGCGGCTTCGGCATCCCGGTATTTTCGACCGAATAGAGCGGCAGGGTAATCTGCACCGGCAGCTCAAACAGGCGGGCCACCAGAAGCGGCACCGGTTTTTCCGTCTCAAAGTCGGCATGCAGGGCCTGAAACGCATTAGGCAGCACCACGTCGGCGCGCGATAAAATACCGGCAGGCTTCAGTGAATGAAGAATGCGTTCGGCCTGAGAAATATCGGCACGCAGCACCGCTTCCGACAGCGGCTGGCGGACGGTGTGCGCGATATTCTCCATCTGCTGGGCGTAGTCAATCCTGCGCTGCTGCACAAAATGAAACAGTTGGATGACGATAAAGATACTGATGGTGATAACCGCAACCAGCGAAACTGTCGCCATCTGCTTTATCGTAAGTGACCGGCTTACGCGCAAAAAATTCTCTCCCGACGATGAAAAAAGCCCAGATAGCAGACAGGACAATGCCCGCCAGTATATCCCAAAAACTGACTTTTTTACCGTCTGAAAAGTCCTGCTTTTTCCCGTTCCGTGTTATTTAAAATCTGCGTAAGGGATCAGCGGCTGTGGCGGCATATCGAGATCGCCTTCCCAGCCGCCGGCAGCATAGCGCACATAGAGCAGACCATGACTCGGGGTGTAATCCTTCGCCTGCTGAATATCGACACCCGCACCAATAAACCAGTTCGACGTCAGCCGTCGCTCAATGACTGCCTGCAGCGTATAGCCCGTACCGCCGCCGGAACTGCTGGCAGAAGACGGATTACTGGCAAGGGTATAGCCCGGATTAACCGGATAACGCTGCTGCGCACTGGTTTTCGAATGTGACCAGGAGACGGAGCCGCCCAGATCAAACGACCAGTTCTCTGTCCGCTGCCGCCAGGTCACCGGCACGGAAAAGGAGAGATACTGCTGCGGACTGTAGTAGCCGCCCTGGCCGAAGGTGTAATCACTGAGATCCTTCTGATAGTGCCAGAGCATGCTGTTCAGCCCGACGGTTGCACGGCGGTTGTCGCTGTTGATGAGCTTGTAGTAATAGCCGCCCATCAGGCGCTCACGGCTGTTATCGGCAACATTTTTACCGGTGATCTGATGCGCGCTGATATCACCCCAGACGCCATGCGCGCCGCCCTGATCGTAACTCAGCCCGATGCTGCCGCCCGTGGCCACCACGCCACCCCAGCTTTTGCCCCCGTTGGCTGCAGGATCGCGCGTCCCGGCATAGGAGAGCAGCGAACTGGCTATCGGCCTGCGTGAGGCAGTGAGTGTGACGCCGAGCTGTTTCACATCGGTTTTCCAGCTCAGCCCGCCGGTCCAGTTAGTGACTTCAAAACCCAGCGGCGTGGTACCGAGGTCAGCCGACCAGGTCGCGTTATGCCAGCCAGCGGCCAGCGCCGTACCCTCATCGCGCTGGCGGGTCTGGCGACTGCAGCCGCCCGAACTGGCGTCGTCACAGCTGCCAAACAGGGCGTCGATGCTGCCGTTTTGGGTGGTAAAGGTGCCTGCGGAGACATCCACCCGATCAAGACGGACAAAGCCCCGGCCATCGGCAAACGGATGTTCCGCCTGCAGCATGGTGGTGTGCGCCGTAAAATCGGAGATGCCGCCGGTACCACTGTTGCGTGAATAGTCCTGCTGCACCGTCAGCGTGGTCTGCTGCTGACGGTAAAGATCGGCCGTGTCGCTGCGCAGGCTGCGCTTCAGCCAGTCATCCTGAGGATCGTTGCGGGTTGCGCGGCTGATATTGCCACGGCTATCGATACCGCTGGCCGTCATCGCCTGACGATAGTCTGTCAGCGCCTGTTCAGGCTGCTGCTGCGCACCCTCCAGCCGTGCCGCATCACGAAACACCAGCGCCTTGTCCTGCGAAGGCGGCAGCGCGGCAGCACGCTGTTTCAAATCGGTAAATAGCGCGACAGCCCGTGTGGTTTCACCCACCGCCTGCCACGCCAGCGCAGCACGGCGATCCGCATTGACGCTGGCCTGTACCGGCGGCTGTTGCTCAAGCGCCTGTCGGGCTTCGCTGTTGCGCTGCAGGGCAACCAGCGCTTCGATTCGTCCCAGCGCCGCATCGCCGTTATCCGGCTGGCGCGACAGCACCTGCTGATAATCCGCCAGTGCCTGCTGCGCTTCACCGCGTTCCAGCGCCCAGTCGGCCAGTAGCAGGTCGCGCTGGCTGGAAACCGGCTGCTGCTTAAGCAGCGTCACCGCTGCCTGCTCCTGCCCGGCGACGCGCAGCGCCTCAGCCTGGTCAAAGATCTGATCCTGCTTCAGGCGGTCAGCCAGCTCGCGCATATCGCTGCTCCACTGCGCGTCGGGCAGCCGATGCAGCGAAGCCATCGCCTCACTATTGTTATCGTTGCCTGAGAACCAGAGTGCGGTCGCATAAAGCGCGGTGGCGTTTTGGGGATGCTTCTGCAACAGTGCGCGCATTACCGCATCCGCCTGCTGTCCGGCTCCGCCGTTACGCAGTGCACCCGCCAGCCGGTAACTGAGCCAGACGTCATCCGGTGCCAGCTCGCGCGCCTGGCGATATTTCTCTGCGGCCTGCGACCAGCGCGCCTGCTGCGCCAGGGCATCCGCCTCCGCGCGCAGGCTGTCGCTGCGCAGCGTCCGGATTGTATCGGCCAGTGCACGCTGCTGTGCAGCGGGCAAGGTAGTGATAAATTCCATCTCGCGGGCAGGCGACACCGTCTGATACAGCCCCGCCAGCCGACGCACTGCGGTGATATTGGTGCCATCCAGCCGTCGCGCGCGCTGCCAGAACTGTTCAGCCGCCGCCGTCTCTTTGCGCGCCATCGCCACATCACCCAGACCAATCAGGGCATAGCTGTCGCTGCTGTCATACGTTTGCGCCGCGCGATAGTATTTTTCGGCAGCATCAATATCGTGCTGTGCCAGCGCTTTATCGCCCTGCTCAATCGCCAGCCAGTAGCGATTGCTCTGCAAAAGTGACTGCCATTTACCAATCAGCGTGCTCTGCTGACCCGCTTTAATGGCGCGTTCCAGCCAGAGAATGGCGGCATCACGATGACCTGCGCGGGCCTGAGTTTGTCCCATTGCGCCCATTAATTCGGCATCGTCGGGATTCGCTTTCAGCGCCCGGTTAAGGGTCGTCATCGCGTTATTCACGTCGCCTGCGTCAACCAGCGCCAGCGCCCGCATTCGTTCCCGATAAGCGGGATCGGCCAGCGTCGTCTGCTGCTTCGCGAGCGCCTCTGCGCCCTGCTGGTGCGCATCGCCCTCAGTGAAAACAGCCAGATAAGCTTTAAGCTGTGCCACGCTGCTGTCGCTGATGGGCTGATCGGTGATCTGCTGCAGCCAGAGGTCGGCGGCAGCGGTACGCCCGCCATTGCTGTTTGCCAGCTTTTTCAGCTGCGCTATCGCCTTTTCTGGCTGCTGCTGATTAAACGCCATACGCGCAATTTGTAGCTCAACCCCGATATTGCCCGGATAGCGCTGTTCCAGTGCCTGAAGCTGCTGATAAGCCACGCCCTCCTGACCGGGAAGACGTGCCAGC
The DNA here is from genome assembly GCF_025153065.1 of Pantoea sp. XY16. Lineage (NCBI taxonomy): Bacteria > Pseudomonadati > Pseudomonadota > Gammaproteobacteria > Enterobacterales > Erwiniaceae > Pantoea > Pantoea sp. XY16. The sequence continues at coordinate 11,726 of NZ_JANZNP010000013.1, forward strand.
AGCCGCCAGTACTCCAGGGCGGTATTGGGATCGGGGAAGACGCCGTTAAACAGCGCATCATAAGCGCTTTTCGCCTCGGTCAGTCGCCCCGAGGTGGCAAGCAGACGCGCCTGCTGCAGTTGCTGTCGTCCATCGGATGAGGTCAGCGCCAGGCCGACAGCGGATTCGCGTGTCTCTGCCGAATCAGGTGCAACCTTTTTCAGTTGAGCCAGCAGCAATTGCGCGCTGGCGATATCACCCTGATGCAGCGCCAGCCGCAGACGTGCCGCCAGCACCTGGGGATTATCGGGATCGATTTTCTCCAGCCGATAGAGCGATTGCTGTACCAGATCGTATTTGTTGGTCGACTCGCCGGTACGGACCTGGGTCAGCAGCCAGTCGACCGGTGAGACTTCCGATCCGTCAGCGGACGCGGCCATTCCCGGCAGCGCACTTAGTGCGCCGAGCAGCATGCCTGTCCGCAATAACTGAGCGTTATTCATCTTCATCCAGTAAACGACGACGGGTAATAATTCGCATCAGACGCCATGTCATCAGCGCGAACAGCACCACCACAAAGAATGCACAGAGTGCCAGCCAGAAGGGATGTGAAGAGAGCAGTGACCAGAGACGTTCCCACCACGGCAGATGGCCAACAAAGTAGGTCTCTCCAACGCGCAGGCTGTTGACGCCAGACTCACGGATAATCGCCGTGGAGCCTGAGATCGCCTGGCGTTTGCCGCTGTCATCCAGCGCCTCATCAAGCAGCTGCCAGCTGCGCGGACTGCCATCGGCGAGCAGTGCCACCACACTGCGCTGATCGTAAAACGGCGACTGGAAACCGATCACGGTCGCCAGCGGGCCGCGTGAACCAATGGCTGTGGTACTTTCCGCTGCTCTTTCAGCCTCACTCAGCGGCTGAACAGGCTGAGAAACCTTGCGCGCCGGGGTTTTCAGCCAGCTGGCGGTGGCATCGACCAGCGCCGTGATCCGACGGTCATCCTGAAGATCTTTAGGAATATCGCCGATCATCAGCAGATCCGCATCCTGCTTTTTCGCCGTACTCCAGTCATCGGTAAGCTGCACGCGCAGCGCCGGATAGCCGGTCTGCGCGCCCATATTGCCCAGCGCATTCAGCAGTGTACTCACCTGCTGTGCATCAGGGTTGGACTGGACCAGCACCAGCGTCTGGGCCAGATCGGCGTAGCGACTGAACGGGAAGCCAGCATTCGCCCAGCTCTGCAATGAGGGCATTTCGATGTAGTGGCGATAGCCAGAGAAGTCGATGCTGGAATTGTCGTCCACCACCACATGATGTCCTACCGGCGTCACGGTTTCACAACGCCCGTCGGCGGTGCCCCCCATAAAGGTATTGGCATAGTCAAAATCAAAGCGCAGCTGGTTAACCACGCCCAGCCGCAGCGCCGGGATCAGCAGCTCATGATTCTTGTCCATCATTCCCTGAATCAGCGGAATATGCAGCAGTTGCTGCCCGGCCGTGTTTTTCGGCACCAGCGGGTAGTCCTGAATAAACTGATTATTCAGGTTAACGGCCAGTCGTGAGCCATCCGGGTGAACAGGCGAGGTGTAGCGATAGCTCAGATCCATATCGATACCGCGCGCGCGCACCAGGAAGAGATCGGGCGGCAGGTTCAGCGTCAGACTGATCGGGTTGGGCTGCAGACCGTCAGACTGCAGCTGGTTTTCATACTGCGTCAGCTCAGCAAAAGTGGTGCGGCGATCGGTGCGTACCCAGTTTGGCGCATCATAGGGCTGACGCGGTGCCCGCAGTGTGACGCGGTCGACGGTCGCGCTGTCGCCGCGTAACAGCAGCTCGCCCTGCGCAATCCCCTGCACCGCCGTCAGCAGATCGTCGTCGTTGCGTCCCAGGATCAGCAGCATCTTTTCATAGGGGCTGTCAGGCTGGCTTACCATCGCCACGGTCGGCTTCATCACCGGTGGCAAATTTTTCAGGAAATCCGGGCGTGCATTGTTGGTGGCAAACACCACCGCATGCTGCTGTTGCGGCAACTGATTGTAGAGCACCGGAAAATGCTGTCCGCGCCAGGCCGCTTTGCTGCCGAACCAGGAGGCCAGGATCGCAGCGGCACGCTGCTGGTTAACGTCTGGCCGGGCAGCAAACACCATCGGCAGGGTCAGCGGCCGCGTGTCGCGCGTATCAAGAAAGGGCTCCGGGAAATGAGACAGGTCGTTTTTCAGCGGCAGTTTTTGTAGCGTCAGATCCAGACCGCTCTCTTTGCCGATATCGAGCCAGATGGTGCTGTTGGCCGGATTTTCACAGATGTTGGCGTAGTGACCGACCAGCTCAAAGCGCACGCGGTTAAAGTCGGCGATAAAACGGGGATCGATCGCCAGCTGCACCTGATTCTGTTTGCCAGGCTGTTCCGGCGTCAGGGTGATCAGGCTCACCAGCTCATCGTTGAGATAGACTTTCAGCTGCGACAGCGTGGGCAGCAGCGCAGGCGACGGCCGGTAGCTGAGATTAAGCAGCGCACGTGTCACCACCTCATCACTGCGCACCCCGAACTCGATCTGCCCGCTGGGGCGGGTTCCGCTCAGCGTCATGCTGCCCGGCGGCGGGGCCAGCTTAACGAAGCTCAGCTGACTGCTACGCAGCGGCGCGGCAGGCTGCTGGGGCAACGATTGCACCGCCGTTTCTCCTGTGGCCATGATCGGCGCACTCTCCTGCGCCACTGCGCAGTTCAGCGTTGCCGAGCCCAGCAGCAGTGCAGCGACCCACCTGTTTATTCCTGTTGTTGTCATATCATCAACTCAATGCAGATTTTTTGAAGCGGGCACGCGTCCGATGCCTTGCGGCAACAGCGAAGCCAGCCAGCTTACCCCAGCGGTAAGCAGGTTAAACAACCGACGTAACTGCGGCGGGCCATATTCCGCCAGGCGCAGATAACCTTTAAAGCCGAGGATCATGATGTCGGCCAGACTCTGCACCGGCTTATCCTCCGGAAAACCGTCCTGCCACAGTGCCCATGTATCGGCACGGGCGAAGGTACACTGGATAAAATCAATATGTTGCTGGGTGGTCAGCTGATGCAGACGGACACCTGCCCGACGGCCAAAGACACGCTGGACCTGGCACGGAAAACTGAACTCCTGCTGTCCACGACGCAGCAGCAGCCAGACTTTTTCATTTTCCCGCAGCGCATCCGGTTCGCGCATTTCCAGCCCTACGCCGCCATCAGAGTAATCACGCAGCGTACAGGGCAGCATGTGACCATCCTCGCGTGCGATGGCAGCGGGCATGGCAATCTCTACCCGATGCGCCTCGCGGATCTGTCGTGCTTCAACCGACACCGCTACCGCGCCACCGAGAATAATCATGTTGTAGATCACCCAAATCAGGCTTACGCATACCGTCAGTATCTCGTTTGCCGGACCATGCTGTATGCGCCAGAACGCCATCAGCACACCCGCCAGATTGAGCAGCACCAGCAGCATATAGGGCTTGGTGATCACCCAGTCCAGGTGCTGCTCCTCGACCAGTCCGCCTTTGGCGGTAACGTTAAACTTGCCTTTGTGGGGATTGAACAGCGCTACGGTGGTCGGGCGGGCGATATACCAGGCCAGCACCGTCTCGTAGACTTCGCTCCAGAAAGAGTGACGCCAGCGCCCCTGGATACGCGAGTTGGTGAGGCTGGTATGCAGCATGTGAGGTAAAACATAAATCGCGATCGCCAGCGCAGGCGCGTAGATGATGTAGGCATGGCAGAGTAAAAATGCCAGCGGTGCCAGCAGGAAGACCAGCCTTGGAATGCCGGACAGAAAGTGCAGCATGGCGTTGGCATAACAGAGCCGCTGCACCCACTTCAGCCCTTTACCAAACAGCGGATTATCCAGGCGGAAAATCTGCACCATGCCGCGTGCCCAGCGGATACGCTGTCCGATATGCGCTGACAGGCTTTCGGTTGCCAGTCCGGCCGCCTGAGGAATGCGGATGTAGGCTGAGGTGTAGCCAAGCCGATGCAGACGTAGCGAGGTATGAGCATCTTCAGTCACGGTTTCTACGGCAATACCGCCAATCTCTTCCAGCGCGGTACGACGCAGAATGGCGCAGGAGCCGCAGAAGAAGGTGGCGTCCCAGGTATCATTACCGTCCTGCACCAGCCCGTAAAACAGCGATCCCTCATTCGGCGTACGGCGAAACCGCCCGAGATTGCGCTCAAACGGATCGGGCGAAAAGAAGTGATGCGGCGTCTGCAGCATCGCCAGCCGGGGGTCCTTGATAAACCAGCCCATGGCCATCTGTAAAAATGAGCGAGTTGGCACATGGTCGCAGTCAAAGATCGAGACGAAGTCGCTGCGGCAGTACTTTTTCAGCGCGTGGTTGATGTTGCCCGCCTTGGCATGTTCGTTAGAGGGGCGCACCACATAGTTAATGCCAATGCTGGTGGCAAATTCGCGGAATTCCGGTCGGTTGCCGTCGTCGAGCAGATAGATAGTCAGGCGATCTTTCGGCCAGTCAATGCCCAGCGCAGCATAGAGCGTCGGTCTGACAACGCTGAGCGGTTCGTTATAGGTCGGCACCAGCAGGTCCACCGATGGCCACTGCGAACGGTCCGCCGGCATAGAAACTGGCTGACGGTTAAGCGGCCAGAGTGTCTGGAAATAGCCCAGCACCAGCACCACCCAGGCGTAGGTCTCTGCTGCAATCAGCAGCAGACCAAAGATCAGGCTCAGTGGATCGTCCCAGTTCAGCGTCGAGGTATAGCGCCACCAGAGGTAGCGGCACGATACGGTCAGCGACAGTACGATCAGCATCATCGTGGGGAAACGCCCCGGTATGCGCCGTACCAGCATTGCCAGGCCCCAGAGCAGTACGACAAAAATAAACTGGGTCATGAGACCAAAGGGCTGGCTGATACAGAGCAACGCCAGCAGTGAGGCAAAGAGGGCAATAACAATGAAAAGGCTGCGTCGCATCAGCGGCGACAGGCGCTTCAGCCGCTGTTCAAGACGCGTATCAATGCCCTGGGTTTGCGAGCGGGCGACAAGATTATCCAGCCAGCGATAACCGTGGTGCCGCCAGCCAGTCAGCACGCTCAGGCGATTAACGCCGCCGCGCCCGCGCGCACCCGGTAGCCGGATCACAATCAGCCAGAGTGTCTGAATCAGAAAACGCAAAATATCCAGCGGACGCGGACGCTCTGGTGAGATGTGCGGATAAAGTCGGCGACGCTGCTGAATAACACGCTGCCAGGCCGGGCTTTCGAAACGGAGCAGCATCACCCCCAGAACAGACCAGAACAGGTGGAGTGCACTGGCGAAGCGTGAAGCGCCGTTGCCACGCGCGGTGGTATAGCCGCTGTGCAGCGATTGCCAGGCGGGAGCAGTCAACAGCCAGCGCAACGGGTTCACGACCTCACCCCATTCAGATTGAGCAGCAGCCAGTTTGCCAGCGTGATGATCTCTTCGCTGACTAACGCATGTGGCCGATATTCACCGACCGGCTGCTTCATCATCAGCGATTCAGCCAGCGCCTCATCGCGGTGGATTAGCAGCGGTATCAGCTCTGTCAGCGAAGCCATCCAGAGCTGATGGAGGTCCTGCTGCAGACGACTGTTAGCATTAAACTGATTGATAATAAACCGGGTATGCACTGGAAAATGACGCTGGCTCAGGCGTAAATGACAATTCGCGTCTGGCTGAGTGACGCACAGTACACCGTCCAGTTCCGGATAGAGCGTTTCGTGCCACGGCAGGGGATCGGCGGGCAAATCGAAAATAATCCACTGATAGCGCACCTGCAGGTCCGGCAATGCCTGGAGCAGCGGCGCGGCCACCGCCTCATTCTGGTGGGCAATAGTCAACGCATGCTGATGAGAAAGCACACCATGAGGAAGCAAATCAGGTCCATTGGGATAGCGAAGCGCGGCATGCTGCCACGCCTCATCATCGCACAGCGCCTGCATCCAGCCACTCTCCTGCTGAGCGGGCAGATTAAAATGCACGCCGAGCTGACTGACCGGCGAGCCGTCGATCAGTAAGACCCGCTCGCCGAGGGTCGCGAGCGCCCAGCCGAGTCCTGCACAAAGAGAGGTTGTGCCAACGCCGCCCCGCACGCCCTGAAGCGCTATCAGCGGCATCAGTCAGGTTGCTCAGGCTGGCTGGGGAGCGTTTCCGCTAACAGCGGCCAGCGTGACACGATCTCTTTCAGGCGCTCTTCACGTGCAATATCGACATAGCGAAAAGAGTGCAAAGAAAAGGCGTCACGCAAAGCGCTAATATCATCCTGACGCTCGCCAGCAGTGGCGACAGGGTTATAAAGATTCTGGTTTTTCATTACTGTTCGCCAAAAATAAAACAATGTCAGATTCAGAATGACCGGCCGCGCGTAAAAAGGGCATTAAAAAATTTCCAGAAACGCGGCATTTGCACAACATTGTGAGCCAGCCTGCCATCAGAAATCTTTAAATTTCTCAGGTTACATCCTGGCCTGTCTATAATAAGCTAGCCTGGACTGGAAAAATAACGAATTCAATATGAAAAATTCTTTTTCGCTAGGGCTGTTGCATGTTCAGCCTGAATTAACGGCATTGCAAACCCCTGGCTGTTATTGGGTCACTTGTGCACGGCAGGATGACGCCCGCACTTTTATTCGACAGGTGATTTCACATCAGCAGGCCGTCACGCTCATCAGCGCTGATCAGCCGCCGCGTGATTTACTGACGCCTGACCCGGTCGGCGGCCCTGACCGTATCCCGCTGTTTTCTCTTCCCAAAAGCAAACGGAGTCTGTTGCAGCTGGAAAGTGATTTTCTGCGCACGCTCGGCAGTAAAAACGGCCTGGTGATATTTAACAGCAGTGCAGCGCAATGGGATAAGCTCGATGACGCCGAATTAACGCGGTGGATAAAGGGTATGCGCCACACGCTGCATAAAAGAAAACTCACGCTTTTAATCGTGACTTCCGGTTCCACTACAATAAACCTGAGTAATAATCTTCAGCGTTATTTTCGTCAGCTGGATGGCGTGGCGCATTTGGGCTTTCAGCAGGATAGCTGGCAGTATCGAATTAACTGGTGGTATGCCGCAGAACGCCTGCTGGCCGATCGTGCAATACGCCTGGGCTGTGAAGCGGATCGTTTCTTTACTTTAAATGAAAATCAGGAACCGCTGAGCCTTAATGACGAGCAGCATTATCTTGCAGACAAAATAGTGCTTGAGGGTGCACCGCCACTTTCACGCCAGTGGCAACTCTTTGATGATAATGAGCAGGTCTGGTTACGGGCTCAACAGGCCAATGCCGCAACGGTTATTTTCAGCCTGACCCGAAGCGACCTTATCAACGAACTGGCGAAGTTTGTACACAGCCTGCGACGCGGACGCGGCAACGGCCTGAAAATTGTGGTGCGTGAGATGGGTGCCAGCCTGCGTTACAGCGACGAACGTCTGCTGCTGGCCTGCGGGGTAAACGTTATTGTGCCGACCAACGCGCCAATGTCGCGGTTTCTGACCACACTTGAAGGTCTTCAGGGACAGGTGTTTAACCGCCGTGTTCCCGCCAGTCTTGAAGCGTTAACCGCGTCGTTGCAGCCTCTGCATGAAAAAGGCTACCTGCGGCTTGACGCCTTCTGCCAGTCAGTCAGCCAGTTGATCAGTAATACTTTACTGCCGGAAAATGATAAGGGCCTGCTGGTGGCGTTGCGGCCGGTGCCACAGCTTAAACCGCAGCAGATTCTGACACTTTGTAAGCCGCGCCGCTTTGGCGACCTGGTCACGGTACTGGAAGATCGCGTCATTCTGTTTCTCTCCTCCTGCCGCTATAACGATCTTGATAAAGCATTGAAATATATATTTTCATTGCCTCATGACGAGCTGTTTGCAAACCGAATGGTCTGGTTCGAGGATAATCAGATCCTTGCGGAAGTCAGCAATATTAAGAAACTGACGCCCATGGCGATTCAGGATCTGACGCCGGTATCAGAGACAACACGTGTCGCCGTCGAGCGCCGGCACGAAGCGCAGGAACGCTCAGCTCCCCTGCCCATCACTTTACTGCCGGAGAATGAATCCCGATGAACCTGATGGATTGGGTACAGATTGCGCTGCTGGTCGTTGTTATTTTGCTGATTTTAAAGCCGGTCTGGCACCAGTGGCTGCCGCGTCGCTGGAATGGCCTGCTGAATCGGCTGTTGCCTGCTCGCGCGCTGAAGTCTGAAGGTCACTGGCAGCGTCAATCTCCAAAAACGGATGCAAAAATTAATGAAAAATGATCAACCCGCTGCGGCCCACTCTTCCCGTTTGTGGTCCTGCTGGCGCGGACTGGGCGGCTGGAACTTCTACTTTTTAGTCAAATTCGCCCTGCTGTGGTACGGCTACCTCAATTTTCACGCCCTGAGTAATCTGGTGTTTCTTGCCTGGCTGCTTTTCCCGCTGCCGTCGGTTCGCCTGCATCGCCTGCGCCATTGGGTCTCGATCCCTGTTGGCCTCGCGCTGTTCTGGCATGACACCTGGCTACCGGGACTCAGCAGCATTCTCAGCCAGGGCGATCAGCTGGCGGGCTTCTCGGGTGCTTACCTGCTCGATCTGGCTGACCGTTTTATCAACTGGCAAATGGTGGGTGCTCTGTTTGTTCTGCTGGTGCTCTATCTGTTTATTTCACAGTGGGTTCGCATCACCGTGCTGGTTTCGCTGATGCTGATCTGGCTCAACGTGCTGACCATTGCGGGTCCGGCGATGTCGCTGCTGCCGACCCGCGCGACGACCCCGCCGGTGGTGCTGAATCAGACACCGGCTGCTGCCAGCCAGGCCGCTGCCGTGCCGGATGGGCTTGATCAGTCAGCCGCGCCCACCAGCGCCAGCCTGACCGCCTGGCTCAGCCGTTTTTACGAGAATGAACGCAAGCGCTACACCCATTTCCCTGACAGCCTGCCAGCCGATTCGCAGCCGTTCGACATCCTGGTGATCAACATCTGTTCACTCGCCTGGTCCGACATGGATGCCGCCCAGCTGCGTAATCATCCGCTGTGGCAGCACGTCGACATCATGCTGACCAACTATAACTCCGCCACCAGCTACAGCGGACCGGCGGGGATTCGTCTGCTGCGTGCCAGTTGCGGTCAGATTTCGCACAGCGAACTCTACAAACCCACCGATTCACGCTGTTATCTGTTCGATAATCTGGCGAAGCTGGGCTTTAAAGAGCAACTGATGATGGATCACACTGGTGTGTTCGGTAACTATCTCAAGGAACTGCGCGAGGGCGGCGATATTCAGGCACCGCTGATGTCACAGGCGGGCATTGCCCCGGAGCTGACCTCATTCGACGGCTCGCCGGTGCTTAACGATGCTCAGCTGATGCAGCGCTGGCTGGACGAACGCAGCAAGAGCAGCGATGCCCGCAGCGCCACCTTCTACAACCTGATCCCGCTGCACGACGGCACCCGTGAGCTGGGCAGCACCCAGACCGCCCCATGGAAGCCGCGCGCTCAACTGCTGTTTGATCAAATCGACGCCTTCCTCACCCAGCTGGAGAAGTCGGGCCGTCGGGTGATGGTGCTGGTCGTACCGGAGCATGGTGCCGCACTGCAGGGTGATAAGATGCAGATGTCAGGCCTGCGGGATATTCCCAGCCCTGCCATTACGCATGTGCCGGTGGGGATTAAGTTTGTCGGCATGAAAGCCCCGCATCAGGGTCAGCCTCTCAATATTGATGCACCGACCAGCCTGCTGGCGATCTCAGAAATTGTGTCGCGGGTGGTGGATGGGCAGGTATTTAATGCGCCGAATGTGAATATGTCGGTATTGACCGACAAGCTGCCGCAGACGCCAGTGGTGTCAGAAAACGACGGGGCGGTGGTGATGATGTATCAGGGCAAGCCCTGGATCAGGCTCAACGGCGGCGACTGGGTGCCCTATCCGCAGTAACGCCTTACCGCCGGATAGCAGAAGTATGTGTCAGGCGCGGCTCAGCGCCTGACACACCGGGTTATCAGCCGCATAATGGCGGCCAGCGCCGACGTTATGCGATTGATCAGCGCTTCTCCTGAAACGCCTGCCAGGTCAACAGTTGCAGGCTGGCAGAGAAGTAGTTTTGATCGGCAGCCAGCGTATCGCTCAGATAGCCGGTCTCATTCAGCGTCAGGTCACGTACCGCCAGAAGACCGCCCTCAAGATGATAAGGGGCTGGTGCATTCGCCAGCACATCGAACCAGGCGGGGGTCAGCATGCGGCTGTAACCCTGCCAGACGCGCTGAAACGGCACCAGCGCCAGACTGTGCGGATCGTACCACCAGATGTTCAGCGGCACGCGAATCGCATCGTAGCTGAAGCGGTTTGAATAGCCGACAGCCGGCGCAACCGACCCATCCGCATTCAGCGCGACCCAGTCCAGTGGCAGGCCGGTTTTGCCAAAGCTCAGCTTACCCAGCAGATCAAAACCATCATTAATCAGCTTATCCCAGACCTGCAGATGACTGCGCTCGCCAAACTCCCGCCACGCCTGAAACAGGAAGTACGAGGGATTCAGCACCACGTAGCTGGTTTTATTGAAACCCTGTGCACCCGGCAGCAGGACGGTATGGCCGCCAAAGCTGGTCACATCCAGCTTGATGATGGCGCGCTGAATGCGGTCAGACGCCTGCTGATAGCTCTCCTCCTGCCATTTCTGTGCGGCGCGCTGTAGCGCCCATGCCAGCAGCACATCGCCATCCGAGGCGTTATTTTTGTCAGCCACCGGATTATCACTGCCCGGCACATAGCGCCAGTAGAAGAGATCGGTCTGCGGATTACGCAGCTGAGTGCGCGTCCACTGCCACAGCCGATCGAAGGTGGCGCGATCGTTGTTGGCCACCGCCAGCAACATGCCATACCCCTGACCTTCGGTGTGACTGACATTGTTATTAGCGGTGTCCGTGATCCGCCCTTCGGCGGTCAGAAAACGGCTTTTAAAGGTATCCCAGCCGCTGGCACTTGCCTGCGCGCTGCAGGCCAGCAGTAAAACAGAGCAGATCCAGCCCATCCAGAATGGCTTACGTTTCATTTCTGATCCTATTGATATCGATAGTGCAGCGTGCTGCCATCGTTGAGTTCAAGCGTCACCGGCACCATTCTGCTGCCGCCCTGGCCCTGCAACCAGCCTGAAAAAAGTCCGGCGATGACCGCACCAAATGCCGCCTGCCAGTCAGCCGGAGAAGGAAGACTGTCGCCTGCCGGTAAGGCGTGATACGCAATCAGCAGCGCCTTCTCTTCCGGCTGAAGCTGCACAAAGCCCCAGTTAAACCGCGCCAGTTGCAGGTTGGCCTCGCGCTCCAGATCCTGCACGGTGCGCGACTCTGGCAAAGGATAGCGGGTCGCCAGCGATTCACCCATCCTGTAGAGAAAGGCTTCCGCCTCCTGCTGACCGGCGTTGGCGATCATCCCGTCAATCAGTACGCTGACCAGGTCAAACCAGCCCGGCTGATAAGGATGCGATACCCCCGAATGTTCACTCATTACTTCTCTCCGAACAGGTAACGGACATAGAGCCGGGCGCTGCTTTCGTTGTAGTCACCAAAGGTGTCATAACCCAGCTGGCCGCCAATCGTCACATCTTTATTGAGTTTGTAGTCCGCTCCGGCGTGCAGGTTATAGCCGATGCCGTTTTTACTGCCGCCAGAGTAGTAAGCGTCTTTCACGCTGCCGCTGGCAGCAAGAGATTCCAGCGCCGACTGCAGGCTGGCATCCGACGGGAAGTACGCGCTCTTATCCTGACTGTAGGTCTGATAACCGGCTGCACCGCCGATATTGACTTTTAAATCGTCAAATTTGCGGGTGAACTCTATCGGGAACGAGACCGACGCGTAGTTCTGCGGGCTGAAGTAACCACCCTGCCCATAGCTGAAGTAACTGAGATTTTTTGAGAAGTCCATCCACGCCAGATTCATGCCCACTTTCAGCTCGCGATCGTCACTGTGGAACGGACGGACATAGGCCCCGGCAGTCGCCTGCAGGCTGTTGTTGCTGGCGACATTCTCGCCAAGGTAGCTGTAAGCGCCGCCACCAGCGTAGAAGCCCGCATCGCCATTGTCATAGCTTAACAGGGCGTTCGCGCCGTTCTTCGTGACCCGTCCCCAGCGTTTGCCGCTGGTTTTATCTTCTGCGCCGACATAAGAGAGCAGGCTGTCGGTAATCGCGCGACGCTCACCGGTCAGGATCAGCGTCAGGAAGTCGGTCAGTTTCGGTGACCACTGCACGCCACCGACCAGCGTACTGAGATCCTGGCCCAGCGGCGTACTGCCGATATCCACTTTGTAGCTGTCGCCTTTCAGCGCCAGATTCAGCTCGACGCCAGAAGCGGTCTGCGAATCGGTAGTCGCGTTGGGCAGGTCATTGACCGTCGCGCCGCCTGCGGCCACGACGCGGCCCTGGCTCAGCGCATTGGTGCCGAAACGACGCCAGGCATCAGCTGCGCCACTGCCCGCCGTCAGTGAGACCGGCGTGGCGGTAAAGTCGAGACGCGCCTGTTCAAACGGCACGGTAGAGAAGGTCAGCGGCGCTTTGGCTTCCGTCAGCTTGCTCAGGCCCGACTCGCCATCGCGCCCGCGTACCTGCACCATCCCCTGACTCCAGGTGCCGGTTTTCTCCTGCAGCGAATCCATCATGGTGTCGATGTCATGCAGAATCCGTGACTGCTGAGAAACCGTTTTACTGCCCGCTGCCGGTTCATCCTGCGTGGTCACCCCCGCAGTAGCCGCCACTGGTGCCGCCTGCCACGGCAGCACGGTACCGTAGCTGGATGGTGAACGTCCCACCGGCGAGGTGGTGCGGTTGATAAACGGATTGTCCGCCAGCGCCAGGCCGCCCACGGTCGGCACACTGCCAGACTGCACGCCCTGCAGGCCAATCAGTTGCCCGCGTGCCGAACGCAGATACGCCATCGCCTGTGAATGCTCGCCATTGGCTTCAGCGACCCGCGCCAGCAGCAGCAGGCGATCCGGAGTCTGCGTGGTGCTGTTAAGGCCGCGGCTCAGTTCACTGGCGCGCTGCACATTGTTCTGCGCCAGCGCGACGTTGATGGCCCCGACACGCGCATCCTGGGTCGGCGTATCCTGGGTCATCAGGTAGTCATACACGACTCCCGCATCCCGGTTCATCTTACCGTCCTGATAGAGACGGGCCATCGCGAACATCAGATCGCGGTTCTGCGGATCCTGCTGCAGCGCACCTATCAGCTTGTCATAGGCCACTGCGTACTGCCGCTGCTGCCGCAGGCGATCCACTTCGTTAATCAGATAGCCGTTACGAATACCGGCCAGCTGCGCCGGGGTACTGCGCGCCTGCAGCTCCGGGTTGCTGAGGAAGCGCTGCGCCTCACTGCCGAGGCCTGCCTGATTCAGCACCGCCATCTGCGCGGCATAATCGCCCGCATTGCCCTGTACGCCACGCTGCAGGTTCGTCCGCACCACTGATACCGCGCTGGTGAGATCGCCCGCTTTTGCCAGCTTCTGCGCCAGGTTTCCGGCATCCACCGGATTAGCGGGCGGCGTGACCGTGAGCGCTTTCAGGGTATTGGTGGCGGCGGCCATCGCGCCCTGCGCCAGATATTGATCGGCGGTGCTCATCTGCAGATTGAAATTCACCCGCTGCGCCAGCTCACGCATCGCCGCCGTCTGTGCGTTTGCGGGAATGCGCGACAGCAACGCGCTGGCCTGCTGCCAGCCACCGCTTTCGCTGGCGTTAAGTGCACCGGCATAGAGCTCGCTGGTGCTGGCCCCGTTGCGCATCACCGGCTGCATCACGTTGGCCGCCAGCAGCGTATCGCCCTGCTGACGATAGAGTCGGGCTAAATCGAGCCGCAGCCAGCCATCGGAGGGATAGCGCTGAATGCCCTGCTGCAGTGTCGCGATAGCAGCGGCGTTGTTACCGGCCGCCTGCTGCCGCTTCGCCTGCTGACGCAGCGCATCGGCTTCATTGGCGCGTGGCGTGACGCTCTGACGTACGTTGTCCGGCAGTGCCCCCAGCAGCGTACTGGCTTCGGCACTGCGATTCTGCTGACGCAGAACGTAGAACAGCCCTTCTTTGGCGCTGCGGTTGTCCGCATCACTTTGCAGAATGGTGCGGTAGATCTGCTCAGCCTGCTCAGGCTGATTGGTGCGGCGTAGCACGTCGGCGCGGAACAGCCTGGCGGCCAGCCCTTTTTCGCCGTCAGCCTGGGCCAGCGGTTCGCTTAAGGTCAGCGCCTGCGCCGTGTCGCCGCTTTTCAGCGCCTGCTGCGCGCTGGCCAGCTGCGCATAAAAGCGGGCATCGTCGGCCTGCTGCTGGCGCAAGGAACCCTGATCGCCGCCCTGCTGAGCAGACCGCTGCAGATAATCTGCCGCTTCCTGATAATGTCCGGCTCGCTGGGCCACATAGCCCATCCCCGCTAACGCATCGGCATCCTGCGGATTCGCACCCAGCACTTTTTCAAAGCTGGACTGCGCACCGCCGACATCACCGCTGTTCAGCGCGCTGAATCCGGCCCCTTTTTCTGCGCCACCGACATTTTTACGATAGTAGTCGATGACGGCGGAGTCCTGCGGATGACGCTGCTGCCAGGTCTGATAGAGTGCCGCGTCTGACGGCTGCGGACCGAGCCACAGCAGCGCCTGTCGCAGTGAACGATCGGCATCCTGATTACCACTTGCCAGCGAACTCAGCACCTCAATGCCTTCGCGACGGGTCGGTTCCTGCCAGGTCAGCGCTTTACCCAGCGCCAGCCGTGCGCCGGTATCCTGCGGATGCTGAGCCGCAAACTGCCGCAGCGCCTCAACGGCCTGCGGCAGCAGCGTACGGTCACCCGCCATCGTAAGATAATATTCCGCCGCCACGCTCGGTGGCGGCTCATTACCACTGAAGGTGTTGCGCCAGGTCTGTAATGCCGCCGCAATGTTGCCGCTGCGCGCCTGCTGACGTGCCAGCGAAAGCTGCGCCTGCGGAATGGTCTGCATCTGGCGCGCATTATCCAGCTCGCTCAGGTGCGGATCGCTGGGAGAGACCTGGCTGAGACGGGCGCGATACTGCGCTGCGGCAGCCGTGTCGCCACCCTGCTGTGAATAGAGGGCCAGCAGATAGAGCGCCTGGGTGTTGCCGGGTTCAACCATCAGCACCTTTTGCAGTGAGGCTTTCGCCAGGTCGTCATGTGCTTTCTGATGCCAGTAGGAGGCCTGATCGAACAGAGCCTGCAACGCCGGATTGGCGCTTTCTGCCGCCAGCAGCGGCGGTGACAGGGCCAGCGCGCTGCCCAGCAGCAACGCTTTACGAATACCGGCACTTAACGGATTTTTTTTCATTATTGTTGTCCTTACTTCCTGCCGGAATCATGGCCCTGCTTCGGGTTCAGACGCCGCCAGGCATGATGCTTCAGCATCACCCAGACCGCACTGCCCACCAGCGCAGAGAGCAGCATCGCTGCCACCGCCAGAAGCCCCGAGTGCTGGTTGGCATACCATACCACCATCATGTACCAGGGCATCTCGCCGCTGGGGAACTGTGCACCAACGCGAAAACTACGAATGCCGTTTTCATCGGTGATAATCACGGTGTCGCCCCGCACTGCGGCGTTAATCTGCGCCGAACTTAAATCGTTGTGCAGTCGCAACAGCTGATCGTCGCTGGTTGCCACCGTCATCACCACCAGCCGATCGCGATTCCATGGCGACCGGTAGCTGAGAAAGCCCCGCCACGCTTCGTTGGATGAGAAGTAACGATCGGCATCCAGCTGCTGACGACTCCAGTCGCCGGTCAGCCAGCCGCGTAATTTTTCCAGCGTGTCGGGCTCTTTAACTCCAAAGGTGCCGCTGGTGGCATCATAAGGTGACGCCGCCAGCATCGCCTGATTAAAGGCCGTGTTACCTGTCGTGCTGACCGCCAGCAGATCGCTCTGCTGTATGCGCGCCAGATGGGTGCCGCCAGTGGGCAGACCAAACAGCACCTGATTCTGCGTCAGCGCCACGCCGGTCGCGGTTCCGGCTCGCGCCGTCAGATCCAGCAGCGTCGACAGCTCAGCATCGCTGGGCGTTTCCGGCAGCAGCAGCGTGGTCTGGCCGAAGTCAGCCAGCCGCGAGAACGGGAACGAGGCACCCACAAAGTAAGAGAGGTTCGGCAACATGCTGAAGTGGCGGGTATGGCTCAGATCGATCCACGAGTCCTCTTCAATCCGGCTCTTGATGTTGTTATTCAGGAGCACGCCGCAGGGCGCATCGGCGCGGGGTTTAATATTGAAGTAGAGCGCCAGCTGGTTATCGCCATAGATCAGATAGGGCTCGAGATTCAGCTGATACTGCTCCTGACGCGCATCACCGTCCAATCTATGCCAGGCGTTCTCCAGCAGGCCAACTTTGTTCACCGTCAGGTTGCGCAGGAACGTGCCGTTGAGCATGACGTTAAGGAACGAGTTGTCCTCATCAATCCAGCTTTCAGACGGGAAGCGATAGTGCACATTGACCGGCACCGTGTCGCCATCCCACAGGAACAGATCAGGCGCGGCGCGGAAATTAACCCGCAGCGCATCATGCCAGATGCCGCTGCTGGTCAGGCTCTGATCTTTACGCAGCAGTTCGCTCAGGCGAACCGGGCGGTCAGTGTTAATCCAGCGCGGCGCATCGTAAGGTTTACGGTTGCCAATGGTCTGTACAGGAACCTGCAGCTGGCTCTCATCGGTGGTAAAAGGCTGCGTCGTCAGACGGTTCGCCGCCTGACGCAGCTGATCGTCATTGTTACCACTGACCAGCAGCAATTTGTAAACCGGATTACTGGGGTTATCCACCACCTGCAGCATCGGGCCATTACTGGCCGGGAACGTCAGGGTGCCGATTCGATCGCCAGGATGACCAAACAGGATGCCGTTGTTTTCCGGCAGTTCGCCGCGTACCACCGGGAACCGGATGCCGCGATAATCACTCTGAATGCCGAGCCAGGAAGCCACCAGCGCAGCCGCGCTGACCGCATCAGGTGAGACGTTACTGGCAAAGCCCATCGTGATGGTGGACGCCGTCATCCGCTGCGGATCCAGGAACGGACGCGGGAAGTTGCGCAGACGGGTGCCAATATTGAGCTGCTGACCTTCAAGGTGCAGCGTGGTATTCGGCAGAATGGTGACCTGATACTGCTGTGCGCTCTCTTTCTCACACAGCAGCTTGTCCGCATCGTTGATTTTAAAACTGAGGTTGTTGTTCGACACCACCATCGCCGCCGGAATATCCAGCTCATAATCACTGACGTCGCTGTCCGTGGCTCCCAGCGGCAGCGTGCCGAGCGGCTGACCATTCAGCATCAGCTGCAGTGAGGTATTGCGTGCCGCCAGCGCGGCGGAGACGTGCAGCGTCAGACTGAGTCGCGCATTGGTAATCACTTCATCGCTGGGGAGAGTAAAAGTGATGCCCGACTGTAACTGACCGCCGGTCAGCGTAATGCCGCGTGACTGGCCCATCTGGGCCACTGAAATCACGCTGCTGATCGGCTGATTGATGGCCGACGCGATAGGTGGCTGCGGTTCTGCAACCGGCGCAGTCGCCTGGCCCGGCGCGTAGGGCAGCGCACTGGCGGCCGCTTCCAGCGCCGGATCGGCATTGCTCAGCCCCTGTGGCAGCGGCACCGCGGAGAGCGCGCTGCTATCCTGGGTCACGGCGCCACTGCTCGTCACCGGCGCGACGGAAGAAGACCCGCCGTTCGCTGACGCCTGAGGCGCTGATGTTGCCTCACCCGCTGGTGCGTAAGAAGAGTTTGTTGATGTCGGCGTGGCATCAGGTACTGCACTCTGTGGCGCAGAGGCCGGTACAGATTCCGCGGGCTGGGCCGCGAACGGCACTAACGGCGCTGCTGACCCGCCCACACTCACCGGGGCCGTCATCTGCGCTGAACCGGCATCCGGTGTGGCAGCGTGATTAACAGGCGTTGCAGGTGGCGTCACATACGCCGCACCGCTGGCCGGGGCCTGATTTTCCGCGGGTGTACTGACAGTGGCCTCAGCTGACTGTGTGGTTACAGCAGCATCAGGCGACGCCGGAGTCGCACTGTTTACCGGCACACTGACGGCGGCATCAGCAGATTTCAAGGTTGCAGTGGCCTCAGCTGGCTGAGTGGTTGCAGCAGCCTCAGGCGGCGTCGGAGCCGTACTGGTTACCGGCACACTCGCTGCTGCACTGGCAGGTTGCGTGGTTGCAGCCGCATCAGGCAACGCCGGAGCCGTACTGGTTACCGGCACACTCGTGGCGGCATCAGCAGATTTCGAGGTTGCAGTGGCCTCAGCTGGCTGGGTGGTTGCAGCAGCATCAGGCGGCGTCGGAGCCGGACTGTTTACCGGCGCGGCACTGCTGTTATCGATCGCCGTCGGCGTTTCGGCGCCAGCGGGCGTCAGCCATAACGCGGCGGTCAGTGAACTGGCCAGCAACGTGTGCGTCAGGATCTTCATGCCGCGCCATCCTCTTTCGCCGCCGCGGCAACCGGGTCGACTTTTTTACGTTTATCGTGGCGCCCCTTCCAGGTCAGCCAGAACAGCTCAAATACGGTACGAATAATGGTGCCCAGCGACATCAGCGGGTTGTCCTGCTTATACTCTGGCTGGATCCAGGCGTCCGCACGCGCCAGCACGACACGCACCAGTTCGCGACGACGCGCCAGCGGCATCGCTTCAAAGCGCAGGCGAATGCTCTCGTCATCGCCGGAAATCTTACTCACCGGGATGGTGATCGCGCCGGATTTCAGCAGCAGATCAATCTCTTCAATTTCATCCGTTTCATGACGGCCATCCGGCGCATCGAGCTGTGCACCGCCCATCGAAAGGTTGCTGGTCTGGGTGCGTGATGAAATGCCGCTGGCGTAGTGAATAATCGCCGGGATTTGTACGTCAACGCGGATGGTTTTACGCACCTGTTTGGTTTCGCGCGCCACGGCAATCGCCGCCATCAGAATAATCAGGCTGAAAATCGCCCAGCCGACGTTGAGCGCAATAACGTAAGGGTCGACGCCAAAATAGTCATGCATCACGGCACGCACTACGCCAGCGACAATGCCGATGCCCAGCAGCAGCGCCACAATCACGTGCGGACGCACGATGTGGAAATCGAAGAAGCCCTGATCCAGCACACCGCCTTTGTCGGTCACGTTAAACTTGCCATGTTTCGGCGACAGCAGCGTCAGGATGGTCGGAATGACCAGATGGAAGCACATCACCGTCTCATAAATCTCACCCCAGAAGGTGTAACGGAAACGGCCATTCATGCGTGAGTTAACGTAGAGCGACATCACCAGATGCGGCAGCACGTAGGCAAAAATCAGCGACGCCGATGAGTGAATAATATTGAGGTTAAACAGCAGGTAAGCCAGTGGCGCGGTCAGGAAGGCAACGCGCGGCAGGCCAAACTGGAAATGCAGCATGGCGTTGAGGTAGCAAAGACGCTGCTGCCAGTTCAGGCCACGGCCAAACAGCGGATTATCGACGCGGAAAATCTGCGTCATGCCGCGCGCCCAGCGGGTACGCTGGATGATATGCAGACCCAGACGTTCGGTCGCCAGACCGGCCGCCAGCGGGATCGACAGGAAGGCTGAGCCCCAGCCCAGGCGCTGCATTTTCAGGGCGGTGTGTGCATCTTCGGTGACAGTTTCAACGGCAAAGCCGCCAATCTCTTCCAGCGCCGAACGACGGATCACCGCACAGGAGCCGCAGAAGAAGGTAGCATTCCAGTTGTCGTTCCCCTGCTGCACCGGGCCATAAAACAGCGCGCCTTCGTTAGGAATGCTGCGCGCAGCGCGCAGGTTACGCTCAAAGGGATCGGGCGAATAGAAGTAGTGCGGCGTCTGCAACAGCGCCAGCTTCGGATCTTTCAGAAACGGCCCCACCGTCGCCTGCAGGAAGGTGCGGGTCGCCACGTGGTCGCAGTCGAAGATGCAAATCAGCTCACCTTTGGTGATTTTCATTGCATGGTTGAGGTTACCGGCTTTGGCATGTTTGTTGTCGTCGCGGGTGATATACCCTACCCCGACATCCGCCGCAAATCGGGCAAATTCGCTGCGCTTGCCATCATCCAGCAGATAGATTTTGAGTTTGTCACGCGGGTAGTCGATACACTGCGCCGCCAGCACGGTATCGCGCACCACATCCAGACTTTCATTATAAGACGGCACATAAATATCGACCGTCGGCCACAGACGGGTATCGTCCGGCAACGGCTCAATGGTGCGCTTTAATGGCCAGGTGGTTTGCAGGAAGCCAAGAATTAAGATCAGCCAGACGTAAAGCTCCGCAAGATATAAGCCAATCCCTAATATCGCCTCGATTTCGGAATTAAAGTGCAGCGTCTCAGTGGTGCGCCACCAGATATAGCGGCTGGACATCAGGGCAGAGAGAATCACCATCACCACGGTTATTTTGCGGCTCTTGCTGAAACCCAATAAAAACATCATGCCGATGCTGATCAGACCAAAAATATACTGTTTCTGGCTGTCCATCGGCGTAATGATGATCACCGCGGCAACGGGTGCAAGCACCAGCAGCAGCAGGTAAAACCCGATTTTACTCATGATTCACCCTGAGAAGAGCTGTTTAAGTCAGTCGCCTGCAATAGCCGACTAAAAATGATTTGTGCGGATGGGAGCCTGAACTTCGCCATTTCCCACGGTGATATTCAGAATGCTGCTGACCCGTTTGGCGATCAGTTCAATATCAAATGCCGCTGCTGAGGCAGGGCTGAAATCATATACGGACTGCTGCGAAGCATTGGCTTCACCCACACTTTCATCACGGTGAACCACGCCCAGTAAATTATCGCCCAGACGCTGCTGCATAAATGCAGTGACATCGCGATTAATATTCCGGCGGTTATCGCACTGGTTCAGGATAAAATAGTGCCCCTGCTTATTATTGAGCGGTTTCCCGGTCATCCGGTTCTCTTCAATCTGCGGTAATAACGACACAGAGGCGGTATCCGCTAACATCACCACTAAATGCATATCGGCCAGCGCCGTCATTGCTTTAAGGGCCGGACCCGGACCAGGCGGAAAATCAGCGACAATCACCAGACCGGGATAATTAAGTACTGTATCCAGACCACGCTTAATAAAGTGGGGATCTTTCATCAGGTTCTCTTCGAACCGTTCGCGCTGTGGCTCGGTGACATTGCCATAGGGCAGGACAAAGATATTGCCGCCGGTGGTAAGAATCGACTGGCTCCAGTCCGCCTGCTCTTCTGATCGCGCCACAAATCCGCGGCCATCATGCAGCGGCACGCCAAAATGAAGACGCAGTGCATTCTGCACATCGAAATCAATGGCCAGAACTTTGCTACCGGAACGCGCCAGACTCCAGGCCAGATTCGCCGCCAGCGTGGTTTTCCCCACCCCTCCCTTCGGCGAGCACACACAAACTAACGGCATAGCGCAATCTTCTCCAGTAACGGTTTGAGTAAGGTTTCTTTTGGCAGATTCGACGGTTCGCTGTTGCGCGAGCGGAACAACGCACCAAACCGTTCCGGTTCAGAATGGGGTGTAGCAGGCGTGATGGTGGGCTTTAAATCCGCCACCATGGCGGGCCGGACTGGCTCAGCATGTGATACAGCAACAGGATCAGCCGCAACCCGTTTTTGCGGTGGCGGCGGTGGCGGAAACAGTGCTGAAGGGTCACGTTCAGCGGTGCGGGCCGTGGGCAGGTTGCTGCCTGACAGACTATCGAGAATTGCGCTGCGGGCGGATGTCGTCGGTTGCGCACTGAGTGTGGCAGGCCTTGCCGGTGCCTCAGGTGGTGGTGCGGTAAATTCATCTCCACGCAGCGGCTGTGGCTGCGGCAGGTCGATACGCTGACCGCCACCCAATGAGGTCTGATGCTCCTCTTTCGCCAGTTGACGAATTAAAGCCCATTTACTGTGTTCCGCCGCTTCCTGCGCCTGGCCAGACATATCTTTAAAGTCGATGTCGAGCGTTTGCGTTTTCTCTTTAAAACGCTGCAAATCATCGTAATTATTCTTCATTGGCCGTGGCCTGCAACAAGGGAGGATTTTTCCTGGAATATAACACATCCCTTTAATGTCAGTCAGAAAAACCTGATTACAAATAAAGCATATTCAATAAAATAGTTTAATCATAAAGATTCACTTACAGCAAAATAAAGCCAATATAAGATAAGTAACCCCTATAATTAATAAGTGATGTTTAAGTTAAATTAATCTGCGATGTTTCAATAATTTTTAAGACTTAGCCGCTCTGACAACCCCTGGCACAACCAGACGTGACATGATAAACGCAATGTTAAGCCACGATCGGGCGGCCGCAGGCGCAAAAAAAACCGATCGCTGTCATAAGGGATTGAGCCTGTTTATCTTTTTTCGCTGCGAATTTCGCCAGAAGAAAAACAGATTAAATCTGATAACGGAAAAAGAGGGGAAATAACCGAAACGTGATGGCGGTCCGCCAGCGGTGCGGTTTGCAGCAGAATTGAGATAAAAAAAGGCTCCAATAAGGAGCCTTCAGCTTAAGAAATTGTACTGGCTCAGGGTGTATTGCATTACCAAATCAGAACCACAGACGGCTAACTCTCTTCAGGAGATGGGAGCATACGCCTGTAGCTAAGCATCGCGGGCCATGGATGGCGTATTTGCGAAGAGCATATGCTCCCTGGGCCATCACTGCATTAACGGCCTGAGCTGCCAATCGTCAGCTGACCTTTTCTGCCACACCCACCGGCTGATTCTCGTCCTGATCGACCGCGAAGCAGGCAATCTCCTGGCCACCGTAGTTTTTCAGCTTCGGTTGCAGTTGCACGCAGGTGCCAAAACGTCGGTGGCAGCGCGCATTGAAGGCGCAGCCTGGCGGCGGATTGAGCGGGCTGGGCAGCTCGCCGGTCAGCTTAATGCGCTCACGACGGTCGTCAGGATTCAGACGCGGCGTCGCTGACAGCAAAGCCTGGGTATAAGGATGGCGCGGGTTGGCGAAAATCGCCTCTTTGCTGCCTTTCTCTACGCAACGGCCGAGATACATCACCATCACCTCATCGGCAATGTGTTCCACCACCGACAGATCGTGCGAGATAAAGACGTAAGAGAGGCCCATATCCTGTTGCAGATCCATCATCAGGTTCAGCACCTGGGCGCGCACCGACACGTCGAGCGCCGAAACCGGCTCATCGGCAATCAGTACATCCGGATCGAGCATCAGCCCACGCGCAATCGCGATACGCTGACGCTGCCCGCCTGAGAACATATGCGGATAGCGGTCGTAGTGCTCGGTTTTCAGGCCGACTTTCGCCATCATCTCCAGCGTCTTCTCGCGGCGTTCCGCTTTCGTGAGCTGGGTATTGATCACTAGCGGCTCTTCCAGAATCTGGCTCACTTTCTTACGCGGATTGAGCGAGCCATAGGGGTTCTGGAAGACGATCTGGATTTTCTGGCGACGCAGCTTCTGCGCCTGGGGATCGTGTTTCAGCAGATCCTGGCCGTGCCAGTAAAGCTGGCCTTCAGTCGGGGTTTCGATCATGGTCAGCAGGCGTCCCAGGGTGGATTTGCCACAGCCTGACTCGCCGACGACCGCCAGCGTTTTGCCGCGCTCCAGATTAAAAGAGACGCCATCCAGCGCTTTGACCAGACGCTCCTGACCAAACAGACCCTTCTTCACCGGGTAGTGCTTCTTCAGATCAATCGCCTGCAGCAGGAACTGATCTTTCGTGGTTTCATGACTCATAAGTGGGTCTCCCGGCATCGTCCAGCGGATAGTGACACTTGGACTGGCGTCCTGGAATGGTGCGCAGTTCAGGTTCTTCCTGACGACAAAGGTCAGTCGCATAAGGGCAGCGTGGGTTAAGCAGACAGCCAGCCGGGCGGTCATACTTGCCCGGCACCACGCCAGGCAGTGAAGCCAGACGCGCTTTGTCGGCCGCAAACTCCGGCAGCGCGCGCAGCAACGCCTGCGTATAAGGATGGCGCGGCGCTTTGAAGATATCGGTCGCTTTACCGCTCTCCACGACCTGACCGGCATACATCACGATAATGTGGTGCGCCGCTTCTGCCACTAACGCCAGATCGTGCGTAATCAGGATCAGCGCCATGTTCTCCTGCCGCTGAAGATCCAGCAGCAGTTCAATGATCTGCGCCTGAATGGTCACGTCGAGCGCCGTGGTCGGCTCATCGGCGATCAGCAGCTTAGGCCGACAGGCGATTGCCATCGCAATCATCACACGCTGGCTCATGCCGCCCGACAGCTGGTGCGGATAGACATCGAGCCGTGACGCAGGATCGGGAATCCCGACCTGATTCAGCAGGTCAATCGCCCGCTGACGCCGGGTGCGCTTATTGCCGCCCTGATGCACCTTGATCGCTTCCATAATCTGGAAGCCCACGGTGTAGCAGGGATTCAGGCTGGTCATCGGGTCCTGAAAAATCATCGCCACTTCTGCGCCCACCAGCTGGCGGCGCTCGCGTTCGGAGATGCGTTTCAGATCGCGCTGGTTGAACTCCAGCTTCTCCGCCATCACTTTGCCTGGGAAGTCGATCAGTCCCATGATCGCCAGTGAACTTACCGATTTACCGGAGCCGGACTCGCCCACGATACCCACGACCTGGCCCTGCTCAACCTGATAACTGATGCGGTCAACCGCGCGGAACGGTGCTTTATCGTCGCCGAAATGCACCGACAGTTTGTCTACATTTAATAACGCCATCTCGGTGCCTCTTTACTGCTTGAGTTTCGGGTCGAGGGCATCACGCAAACCATCGCCCATCAGGTTAAATGCCAGCACGGTAAGCAGAATGACCAATCCAGGGAAGGTCACGACCCACCAGGCACTTTGCGCATACTGCAGAACGTCGGAGAGCATGGTGCCCCACTCCGGCGTTGGCGGTTGCGCACCCATACCGAGAAAGCCCAACGCCGCCATATCAAGAATGGCGTTGGAGAAACCTAATGACGCCTGCACGATGAGCGGTGCCAGGCAATTAGGCAGAATATTCACAAACATCTGGCGCAGCATACCGGCACCGGCCACGCCGGAAGCGGTCACATAGTCGCGGTTCACTTCCACCAGCACTGCGGCGCGGGTCAGACGGATATAGTGCGGCAGCGCCACAAACGTCAGCGCGATAGAGGCATTAACGATTGAGGGACCGAAGATGGCGACCAGCACCAGCGCCAGCAGCAGACTTGGCAATGCCAGCATGATATCGACTACGCGCATGATGATGGCATCGACCACGCCACCGAGATAACCGGCCAGCAGGCCAAATATCACGCCGAAAATCAGCGACAGTACGACTACAAGACAACCCACCAGCAGCGACAGGCGCGCACCGTACATCAGACGCGATAGCACATCGCGGCCCACATCGTCGGTGCCCAGAATGTAGCTCCAGTTACCGCCTTCCTGCCAGACCGGCGGATGCAGCAGCGCATCGCGGAACTGCTCAGCAGGGGCATGCGGGGCCAGCACATCGGCAAAGATGGCGCACAGCAGCACAATGATGATGTAAACCAGACCGACGACCGCGCCTTTGTTACGTTTGAAGTAGTGCCAGAATTCCTGAAACGGGGTCATCGGCTTGGGTGCAACGGTAACGCTGCCGGGATCAACAACAGACATGATGCCCCCTTATTTCTTGTGACGTATGCGCGGGTTAACCACGCCATACAGCAGATCAACCAGCAGGTTGACCACAATAATCAGCACTGCGGTCAGCAGCACACCGCCCTGCACCACCGGATAGTCACGGCGCTGCAACGCTTCAATCAGCCAGCGACCCAGACCCGGCCACGAGAAGATGGTTTCGGTCAGAATCGCCCCGGCCAGCAACGTGCCGACCTGCAGGCCGATGACCGTAACCACCGGCAGCATGGCGTTTCGCAGCGCATGCACCACGATCACGCGCATCCGCGTCAGGCCTTTGGCACGCGCTGTACGGATGTAATCTTCACCCAGCACTTCGAGCATTGCCGATCGCGTCATACGCACAATCACCGCCAGCGGAATAGTGCCGAGCACGATGGCAGGCAGGATCATGTGCATCACCGCATCATGGAAGTCGCCTGGCTCACCCCAGAAGAAGGTATCGATCAGCATAAAGCCGGTCAGCGGCATGCTGTCATCCAGGAAGACGGTGTCGCCGACCCGCCCGGAAACCGGTGTCAGATTGAGCTGCACCGAGACCAGCATGATCAGCATGATGCCCCACCAGAAGATCGGCATGGAGTAGCCGGTCAGTGAGATGCCCACGGCGGTGTGATCGAAAATCGAACCACGCTTTACCGCCGCCAGCACACCAACCGGGATACCAATGGCAACGGCAAATATCATGGCGCAGATGCCGAGTTCCAGCGTCGCTTTGAAGCGTGGAACAAACTCATCCCAGACCGGGATGCGGCTCTTCAGTGAAATGCCCAGGTCGCCATGTAATACGCCATTAATGTAGTTCAGGTACTGTTTCCACAGCGGCTGATCCAGACCTAACAGCGCCATTAACTGAGCATGACGTTCAGGAGAAATACCGCGCTCACCGGCCATGATCAGCACCGGATCACCGGGGATCATGTGAACAAACGCGAAGGTGAGTAATGTAATACCGATAAACGTTGGGATGACAAGGCCCAGACGTCGGAGTATGAACTGCAGCATAATCCGGGTTCTCTCTTGTCCGCGCGACCGTCGCCGCGAGGGTTGTTATTGCTTACATCTGACGATCGGGTAGGCCCGACCGCGACGCAGACAGGCTGCGCCTCTACCGTTTCCAGTAAAACAGGGAGATAAAGCCGGGGCGACGCGCAGCCGCCCCGGAAAAGGCGACAATTATTCTTTAATGTCTACCTGAGCAAAGTAGTGTCCGCCCAGCGGATCCACTTTGTACCCGGAGACTTTCTTGCTGACCGGTTCGTATACCGTTGAGTGCGCGATCATCAGCGCCGGTGCCTGGTCATGCATCACAACCTGTGCCTGCTTGTAGTACTCGATGCGCTTCGCCTGATCGGCGGTGGCGCGCGCGGGCTGAATCTGATCCTCAAAGGATTTATCACACCAGCGCGAGTAGTTTGAGCCATCTTTGGCCGCTGAGCAGCTGAACAGGGTGGCCAGGAAGTTATCCGGATCCCCATTATCACCGGTCCAGCCCATCATGACGGTCTGGTGCTCGCCCGCTTTGGCGCGCTTCAGATATTCGCCCCACTCATAGGTGACGATTTTGGCTTTGACGCCAATCTTCGCCCAGTCGCTCTGAATCATCTCAGCCATGCGGCGCGCGTTCGGGTTGTACGGACGCTGAACCGGCATCGCCCACAGGTCGATGGAGAAACCGTCTGCCATGCCCGCTTCTTTCAGCAGCGCTTTGGCTTTCTCAGGATCGTAGGCGTAGTCTTTTACGTCGTCGTTATAGCCCCACATCGTTGGGGGGATCAGGTTTTTAGCAGGCTGACCTGCACCCTGATAAACGGCGTCGATAATCGCTTTTTTGTTGACCGCCATGGTCAGTGCCTGACGCACTTTCAGGTTATCCAGCGGTTTTTTCTCAACGTTGTACGACAGATAGCCGACGTTCAGGCCAGCCTGCTCATACAGGTTGATGTTTTTGTCCTGCTTCATACGCGCAATGTCAGCCGGGTTTGGATAAGGCATCACCTGACATTCGCCCTTCTGCAGCTTGGCGTAGCGCACCGACGCATCCGGGGTAATGGAGAAGACTAAGCGATCGATTTTCGGCTTGGTGCCCCAGTAATCCGGGTTAGCTTTGTAAAGGATGCGCGAATCTTTCTGGTACTGCAGCAGCTGGAACGGACCGGTCCCGACCGGGTTCAGGTCAACGTTTTGCGGGGTGCCCGCTTTGAGCATGTTATCTGCGTACTCTTTCGACAGAATCGAGGCGAAGTCCATGCCGAGGTCGGCGAGGAACGGCGCTTCAGGACGCGTCAGCACAAAGCGCACGGTATTCTCGTCCACTTTTTCGATTTTGCTGATCAGCTTCGGCATGTCCATGCCTTCGAAATATTCGTAGCTGCCGCCAGAGACGCCGTGATAGGCGTTGTTTTTATCCAGCTGGCGCTCAAAGGTGAACACGACATCATCCGCATTGAAGTCGCGTGTCGGTTTGAAATCTTTGGTGGTCTGCCACTTCACACCTTTACGCAGGTGGAAGGTGTAGGTTTTACCGTCTTCACTGACATCCCACTTCTCTGCCAGCGCAGCGTGCAGTTCGGTGGTGCCGATAGTGAACTCAACCAGTCGGTTGTAGATCTGACGTGAGCTGGCATCGTAGGTGGTGCCCGAGGTGAACAACTGCGGGTTAAAGCCTTCCGGAGAACCTTCAGAACAGTAAACGAGGGTTTTTGCCTGAACACCGGCGGCGACAGTCATAGCAATCAGGCTCAGACCGACCTTCAGCATCCCGGATTTAGCCAGGGAGTTGATCATGCTTTTGCTCCATTGTGATGTGATGTTGTGTGTATTGCCCGACCTCTGATTTTTTTATGCGGTTCAGGCGTACCACCGAACAGGTGGTTAACGCGCGCTGCGTTTTTTTTGTTTTTTCTGACGCAGATTGTGCATTCAGAAAATTCCGTAACTGCGCGTTTATTGACGCATCAATTTGTCAACAGTTGCAAAGAACGTCAATACAACGGTTACTTATTTACACAGAGTGTGAGGAATAGCATGCAACGGTAATAAAAACCGTTTCTGTCTAAAAGCCATACAATGCACAGCGTAGCTGACCTGAATTCCGTGCATTGTGCTGGCTTGCTGCTCTATCGCTAGTGATTCTCACCGCTAAAAAACTTAAAACTTTTACCGGCAAATGTTGAATAACTGAACGATTCATTGTGCGTTATGACGTTCAACCAGCGGAATATGCTGGCAAAGAAGCATAAGAAATCAGCATGTTGCCGCTTTCGGTCATAAGAAGAATGTGTCGCGAATTATGATCGCATCTCTTATATGGCAAGGCCTGCCAGCGGGTAAGTGACAATAACAGGGCTGGTAAGTGGAACACGCCGCGGATGGGGGTTACTGGAACTTTCTGGAAGATAGCGAAGATGGCAAGCGGGAGTAGCGTTAAGATCGAGATTGCTTTGGGAACACGGGCAGATCGGAAAGGCGCTTAAACCCTCCCTGGACGCTCGGCCCACGCCGTCCATGGCGTGGAACGCTTTCCTCCTCTGCCCGTGTTCCCTCCGCCTTGAGTTTATGCGCTGCGGTCAGATGCACTCTGATTTGGATCTGTCAGTTGTCTGAGATGCTTCTGTAAGTACCTGATGCGTCTGACAGACGTGAAGCGAAGGGAGCATACGCCTGTAGCAAAGCATCGCGGGCCATGGACAAAAACGCCGGGAGCGTTTTTGAACAACGCAAAGCGTTGGCCCGGCTACGGGCGCACCTCAGGGATGAGGTGCGTAATCGCCCGCGCTGAGCCCGCCAGGGATGGCGGTTTTGCATCTTTGCAGAAGGCGTATGCTCCCTGAAGCCCACTCAGCGGTAAGAATGTGAATGCTTAGCGGTCAGATCGAGACTGCTTCGGGAACACGGGCAGATCGGAAAGGCGCTTAAACCCTCCCTGGACGCTCGGCCCACGCCGTCCATGGCGTGGGACGCTTTCCTCCTCTGCCCGTGTTCCCTCCGCCTTGAGTTTATGCGCTGCGGTCAGATACACCTGACTTTGGGTCTCCCAGCCGTCCGAAATGCACATGTGAGTATCCGATGCGTCTGCCAGACGTGAAGCGGAGGGAGCATACGCCTGTAGCAAAGCATCGCGGGCCATGGACAAAAACGCCGGGCTACGGGCGCACCTCAGGGATGAGGTGCGTAATCGCCCGCGTTGAGCCTGTCAGGGATGGCGTTTTTGCGTCTTTGCGAAAGGCGTATGCTCCCTGAAGCCTGCTAAGCGGTAAGAATGTGAATGCTTAGCGGCCAGATCGAGACTGTTCAGGAAAAACCGTCCCTGTCGGTGGTTTTCTACAGACGAAAAAAAACCTGTCTTTTCAGACAGGTTTCTTAAATATGGTCGGCGAGAGAGGATGACTCTGCTCTGCGAGCAGCGCCCTTCGGGCCGTTGCTGAAGCAACGTTGTCTCGCTACGCTCGGCTCAAACCTCCTCTGTCGGTTCTCATCCTCTTTTCTTCAGATGAAAAAAAACCTGTCTTTTCAGACAGGTTTCTTAAATATGGTCGGCGAGAGAGGATTCGAACCTCCGACCCACTGGTCCCAAACCAGTTGCGCTACCAAGCTGCGCTACTCGCCGATGGGGGCGCATGTTACTGCTACCCCCGATCAGCGTCAACCGCTTTTTATGCTTTTGACGTCAATCGCCTGGAAAGCACGCGGTTGCCGGAAATCAATCGCCGGCATGTCCCTTTCAGGCCACTATTACAGCGCTTTAGCCTGACTTTTAGTCGGTGCCTGACACCAGTTGTTAGCCGGGTTAATGCCGCCATCTGGCGAGGTATAACCCAGACAGCCCAGAATGGTATCGAACAACTCAACGTGACGATGGGTCCGGCCCACACGTTGCTGCGCCTGCAGGCGTTCGAAGTTACTGCGGTTCTGACTGTCTTCCAGATACTTATCTGACGCCCAGACCATCATCGGTACGCGGAACTGCTCCGGCGGGGCCATCTCACGCGGCGTGCCATGCAGATGCATATTCTCGCTGATCGACTCACCGTGGTCGGCAGCATAGAAAACGATCGCCTTCTTATCACGCAGTTGATCCAGCACGCTATCCAGCATGCTATCGACATAGAGCACTGAGTTGTCATAAGCGTTGATCAGCTGCGCTTTACTGCAGGTCTCGTCGACGCCCATACACTCTGGCTGATACTTCGCGAAGCTGCGCGGATAACGCTGTGAATAAAGATAGTGTGAACCTTTAGTGTGCAACACCACCAGATGCTTACCTTTCGGGAAACGATCCAGTGACGCTTTCATCTCCGGCACCAGCAGCATGTCGTCTACCGATTTACCCTGATTACGCTTTTCTGAACCAATCTGCTCACGGAAGGCAAAGTTGTTGGCATTGATGTTGTCGTAGAACCAGACTTCGCTCTGCATCGCAAACAGCTCAGAGGTGAAGCCCAGCTCTTTCATCACCGCAAACACATTCTGCTCTTTCAGCGTGCGGCCAGGGTTATCCATGGTGCCGCCTTCGCGCACGAACATGCAGCGCAGCGACAGCTTAGTCGCGGTATCACAGGACTCGCCGCGGAACGCGACCAGATTCTTCTCTTTCGACAGCTTAGGCGTCGTGTCGCGCTCATAACCCAGCATCCCCATGTGATCCCAGCGGGTGGTTTCGCCAATCACAAACACCACATAGGTGTCATCCAGGCCGGCAGGCGCAACGTAGGTAAACTTCTTCGCCGGATCCAGCAGTTCCTCGCTTTGCAGCGACTCATCCACGCGAGTCCAGGCAAACAGACCTACAGCCGCCAGCCAGTTAGAAGGCAGATACGAGTGGGCGACCACACCGCCGTAGCTCGGCAGATCGATGTTAGTAATCTCTTCATTATGCTTCTGCAGCTTGTCGAAATAACGGATCGGCAGCCAGACCAGAGCTACACAGAGCAGCATAATCAGGGTCGGTTTCAGGCGCTGTCCTGGCGTACGCAGCTGCTCGTTCAGCGTCATGCTCAGCCTGTTGCGCCAGATCATCAGCAGCGGCAGCGCGCTGACCAGCACCATCCACAGGATGAAATGGTAGCCAACCACTTCTTTAGAAAGATCGGTATCGGTCGTCATCACCGACGCCACAATACCGTAGCCAATCACGACGTTAAAAAACGCCATGTAATAGGCGGCGGCAACAGATATCAGAACAATCAGCGTGGCCAGCACGCGATAAAACCACTTTCCGCCTAGCGACAGCAGACGCATCAGGAAGAACGTCAGCAGCACAATAGCAACCACCTCGGTAACGGCAGTGAGCCAGTTCGTTACCGTGGATTGCCTGAGAAAACCGTCAAAACGACGATAGAAAATCGGTAAGTTCAGCAAAATACCGAGGTAGAGCGCCAGCAATAGCGATAACTTCTGCTGGGTCAGGGTTTTAATATAATTCATGAAAAAAGGGGTTTCTCCGGTGTGAAGCGCTTGACCAAATCTTTTATGTGACTGCCAAAACCCGGCAGAGTTCGCTGAATAAGCGGACCGGACAAGATGAAGGAAAATTCTGAACGGATTTACTGGCTATAACGCAAGGTGGCTCAGTAAAACATGGCCGCGTTTGATAGACCAGAAAATAATCTTTGTCGACCTGATTAGCACATTTTTTGTACACGGCTGACAGTAGCTGTTGGCTGACTGACGCAGAAAACAGCAGGAGAGAGGATGTAAAAAAATGCGGGCCTGATGGTGTCAGGCCCGCAGTACGCTTAGCGAATGATGTTCAGCGTGACGTCGATATTGTTGCGGGTAGCGTTTGAATAAGGACAAACGATATGCGCCGCATCAACCAGCTTCTGTGCTTCTGCTTCATCCATCTCTGGCAGATGGATGTTCAGCGTGGCTTCGATACCAAAGCCGTCAGGGATCGGACCGATACCGACTTCACCTTCAATCCACGCATCTTTTGGCATTGCGATTTTGTCGCGGCCTGCAACAAACTTCATCGCGCCCAGGAAGCAGGCAGAGTAGCCTGCAGCAAATAGCTGCTCAGGGTTAGTCACTTCGCCGCCTGCACCGCCCATCTCTTTTGGCACGCCCAGTTTAACGTCCAGTACACCGTCAGAAGAGGTTGCGCGACCATCACGACCACCGGTTGCTTTGGCTTTGGCGCGGTAAACCACTTGTTCTAAAGACATGACATTTCTCCGTTACGCTATTTAATCGCCTGCTACTTATTTAACTGTAAGCAGGCGGTGAGGTTCAACGGATGCAGCGCATCCGTCGGCAATACTTATCGTGATCGATTCAGGTTATCTCGCAACCCATCCAGCTGTAATTTCAGCGCCAGCAGAGCGTCATCATCACAGGCTGTGGCACACTTAACCGCTTCAGGAATGGCTTCAGCCCTGGCCCGTAACGCCTGTCCAGCGTCGGTCAGCGTCACCGCAACCTGGCGTTCATCCTGACGGGTTCGCTGCCGGTTAATCAGGCCTGCACTTTCCAGCCGCTTCAGAAGTGGCGTTAATGTTGCAGAGTCTAAAAAAAGCTGCTCGCCAATCTCTGACACCGTGACATCATCTTTCTGCCACAACACCAGCATGACCAGATATTGAGGATAGGTGATGTCGAGCTGGCTCAGCAACTGACGATAGACTTTATTCATCGCCAGGTTGGCAGAATAAAGCGCAAAGCAGAGGTGCTGATCGACCAACAGTGGCATCGTTTTCACTTTTTTGTCATCTTGATCACAGTTCATGGTTAATAATATAGATAGCGCGCTAGATAATTGCAAGCAAACTTTTTGTCAGGGGGAAAGGCATGCAGGATTCACTGGAAGAACAGGCGCGTCGCTTCGCCACCGAGGCACATGCCAGTGCCGGACAGCGCCGCAAATATACCGATGAGCCTTATATTGTTCATCCGGCAGCGGTGGTGGAACTGGTGCGCAGCGTCAGCCATGACGATGCGTTGTTAGCGGCGGCCTGGCTGCACGATACCGTGGAAGATACCGCAACCATACAGAGCGATATCGAAACCCACTTTGGTACGCGCGTGGCAAGCCTGGTAGAAATGCTGACCAACAGCGCACCCGCTGGGGCAAAAAATCGGACGGCCCGTAAACTGGCGCACTTCCGCCATACAGCCAGCGCCAGTCCTGAGGCACAAACCATCAAACTGGCTGACATCATCGATAACACCCGCGCGATTGTGCGGTTTGATCCCGACTTTGCGCGGGTCTACCTGGTTGAAAAGCAAATACAGATTGCGTTGCTGAAGCAGGGAGATGCGCAGTTATGGCAGCAGGCTTCAATGATTATTGAAAGCGGACTCGCACAGTTGCGGGAGCCGCCCTATAGCGTGCCGGAGAGCTGGTTTGCCAGACAGGCGGCTAAATACAGCGAATTACGCTAATAAAAAACCCGCCAGCGGCGGGTTCTTTTCGTGATATCAGTTTATTCAAGCAACTGCCGTCCCAGATAGGGATTGGCATGTAATAACTTCATCAATTTCTGCGCCGTCGCGGAAGGACGGGTACGCCGGGCTTCCCAGCTTTTCACGGAAGAAACGCTCACGCCCATTACTTTTGCAAACTCATCAACCTGCATGCCGGTCATTTCACGCAGACGCTGCGGCTCTGGCTGGGCGGGTTGCTGACGCTGAATAAGTAACTCGGCGGCGCGATCATCACGTGTCAAAACAATCTGCTCAAGGCTGCTGAGCAATTCAAACATCGGGTCTTTTAATTCCATAGAGAACTCCTTAAAAACTCGCTATGAAGCACGTGAAAGTAGAGAGGTACGAGCCTGAAGTCAGGACTCTGAAACCGGGCCTGTTTCAGGCTGGATCCCGCAAGGGTTTATTTTTGTTATGAGAGAAACCATTACGGGACACAGCCTGCGGTGCACTGCTTTAAAGATGTCAGATCAATGCAACAAATGCCGGGAGACTAAGTATGGATAGAGACCTGACTATTTGCCGCGCAATTTATAATTATTTTTTTCACTATGGTTTGCCGGAAAAGTTCCAGCACCTCTAACCCGCTGAGGCAGTTGAATTTTGTGCCTTCGGTGTGGGCAAAAAAAATCAAATGGTGTTTGCTATTTATGTGGATGCCATCAAGCTTTTTGCTGGCATATTCTCATTTCTGTGAGGCAATACACCTCTTCAGGTAGTGAGTGCAAAATATACGCCAATGGTTTACTTCCTGAACACATATATTCACTGTTCTTATTAAATTAAGAATAGTCCTGGTTGAGGCCTGAATCCTGGCGCGCGGCGGCTCACAGTGCGGTGCAGGGAAATCTTTTATTCTGAACGTCCCGGTATCGTCAGATAAATCAGCAGTCACCCTAACGAAACGGCTGACGCCTCATAACGGTGCAGCTGGCGGCTAAAAGCGAGCCCTTTGCGCGCTAAACGTGCAGCTGTTAATTAAACGCGTACTGACGACGGAAAAATTCACTCGTGAACTCTTTAAGGAAAAGCGATGCGTGAAACAGATTTTAACGTCGGATACCCTTCTCATCGTGTACCGATGATGGGTCGTAATGCCGTTGCAACCTCGCAACCGCTGGCGGCACAGGCGGGTTTACGTATGCTGCAACAGGGTGGTAACGCTGTGGATGCGGCTATCGCCACTGCCATCGCCTTAACCGTGCTGGAGCCAACCGGAAACGGCATCGGCAGCGATGCGTTTGCCATTGTCTGGGACGGCAGCGCGCTGCATGGCTTAAACGCCTCAGGCCGATCGCCAGCCGCGTGGCATCCCGAACGCTTTGCCAGTTTTAGTGCGATGCCTGAAACCGGCTGGGAATCCGTCACTGTGCCAGGGGCCGTCTCGGCGTGGGTGACGCTGGCGCAGCGCTTCGGCACCTTACCGCTGACCACCCTGGCGCAACCGGCAATTGACTATGCGCGCGACGGCTTTCCGGTTTCACCGCTGATTGGTCAGCTGTGGCAGCGCGGCTATGACAAGCTGCGGGATCAACCTGGCTTCAGCGACTGCTTTGCGCCGCAGGGTCGTCCGCCTCGTGCTGGCGAGCTATTCCGCAACCCGGCGCAGGCCCGCACCCTGCAGGAAATCGCTGAGACCAGGGGCGAAAGCTTTTACCGCGGCGCACTGGCGCAAAAGATGACAGCCTTCGCCCGTGAACATAACGCGGCGCTGACGCTGGAGGATTTGAAAAACCATCGCGCCGACTGGGTGACCCTGCTCTCGCATCCGTTTGCCGGGGGATCGGTGCAGGAGCTGCCGCCGAATGGTCAGGGGATTGCGACCTTAATTGCGCTCGGCATTCTGGAAGCGTGGGAGATCAATCGTTATGCACCTGATTCACCGCAGTGGCTGCATCTTTCTATTGAGGCGATGAAACTGGCACTGGTTGATCTGGACCGTTATGTCACCGACGAGGATCACCTCGAATTTCCGGCTGAGTTACTGCTGAGCAAAGAGTACATCCGCCAGCGGGCAGCATTAATCGACCCTGATAAAGCAGGAGATTTCCGCTTTGGATCACCGCAGCAAAGCGGCACGGTGTATGTCGCGGCAGCGGATGCCAGCGGCATGATGGTCTCTTTCATCCAGTCCAATTACATGGGCTTTGGATCCGGCGTGGTCGTACCCGATACCGGCATCAGCCTGCAGAATCGTGGCGCGGGCTTTTCACTCGACCCGGAGCATCCCAACGTTGTGGCGGGCGGTAAGCGGCCGTTTCATACCATCATTCCAGCCTTTGCGCGGGATCAGCAGGGCCAGCCGATGATGGCGTTTGGCGTGATGGGCGGCCCGATGCAGGCGCAGGGACACGTTCAGCTGGCGCTGCGGATTATGCTGCATCGGCAGAATCCACAGGCCGCAATTGATGCGCCGCGCTGGCGCGTGGTACAGGGACGCGAGGTAGTGTTCGAATCCACTCTCGATCGCAATACCCTGAGCACCCTGCGCCGTATGGGGCACAATGTGGTGCTGGAAGATCCCCTGAGCAATTACAATTTTGGTGGCGCGCAGGCAATCGTACGCGATCCGCAGGGCTTCTATATCGCCGCCAGCGAGAGTCGCAAAGATGGTCAGGCGGTGGTGTTTTAAGGCCACGCCAGGCCGCTACATGCCTCTTTAATCGTCACGCCTAAGCCAGCGATGGCAGGGATCATAGTGCGTTCTGACGTGCAGATAATCCCGTTCTTTAACCGGTGTTTCAGAAAGCATCTGTTTCACAGGTTGTTTCACATTGTGCCGTGACGCGGGTTTGTTCTATTCTTTAGGCCATTCTTACCTGGACATCCGACAGTATCACCGACAGGAGTTGAACCCATGGTTTCAGGACTTACACGCCTTATGGCACGCGGCGGCATGATGCTCGCTGGCGCGCTGATTGTGCTGCAACTCACCGCGTGCGGTGATAAAGAAGGCGAGCAGCGCAAAGCATTTATCGATTTCCTCCAGAACACCGTCATGCGCAGCGGCGAACATCTGCCCAGCCTCAGCGAGAACCAGAAGCAGAGCTTTGGCAACTTCGCCAGCGATTACGCCATCATGTATGGCTTCTCGCAGCAGGCGAACAAGGCCGTTGAGCAGGGTATGCGTCCGGTGGTGGATGAACTTTCGGCCATTCGCGTTCCGCAGGATTATCTGAGCCGTCGTGATTCCCTGCGTCAGGCGAACAGCGCACTGGTGATCGTTACCCAGCAGATTGAAAGTGCAAAAATGCAGGCGGACAGCAGCAAAGCGGCCCTGAAGCAGCCGGATGACCTGAAAAAAGTCTATGACACCGCCTACAACAAAGTGGTGACGGTGCCCGCCAATCAGCTGATTCCGCTGCTGCCAAAACTCCAGGCGCTGAGCCAGGGTGCCGTACAGACTGGCGATTTCCTGCAAACGCAGGGAAACCGTGTCAGCTTCAATGATGGCGGCGTGCAGTTCCCGACGCAGGATCAGGCTTCACAATATAACGCGCTGATGAGCACCTTATCAGCCAATGCACAGGCGCTTCCTCAGGCCCAGGCCGCCGTCCAGGGTGGTCTGCAGTAAAACCCTCTAACGGGCAGGCGTCATTCGTCTGCCCGTCTCATTCCCCTTTTCATCACCCTTACTGTTAACTGGATAATGAAGTGTGATCTGGCGCATTTTCGACCAAAAATAGTTTGTGATCTAAGTCACATTTATATAACAAACACCCTGCAGCTAAGTGTGATTCATCTCACAGATAACCTGCCCGCCCGACCAAAATCCAGGCAAAACAGGCCTTAACTCCGATAAAATTGTGATCACAGTCACGCAAATCACCCCTGTCACCACCCTTAATCCGTGATACAGATCACACTTGCTCCATGCGCTACGCAGCGTCAAATTCGCGTGATAGAGTCCGCGTGCATACAGTAATACCACCGGCTGTGAGTCGGGGTGGCTAAACAAAAACAAGCGCGCTCTCCTATTGCAGCGCGTCTCAATAAGGGGTGGGTTTATGTCCTCATCAGTGAAGGTCAAAGTACAGAGCTTTGGTCGCTTTCTGAGTAATATGGTGATGCCGAACATCGGGGCGTTTATCGCCTGGGGTATCATCACTGCACTGTTTATTCCAACTGGCTGGATCCCTAACGAAACGCTGGCCAAACTGGTTGGCCCGATGATCACCTACCTGCTGCCTCTGCTGATCGGTTTTACCGGTGGGCGTCTGGTAGGCGGCGATCGCGGTGGCGTGGTCGGCGCGATTACGACCATGGGTGTGATTGTCGGTGCGGATATGCCGATGTTCCTCGGTGCGATGATTGCCGGTCCGCTGGGCGGCTGGGCTATTAAGTCGTTTGACCGGGCGATTGACGGCAAAATCAAAAGCGGCTTCGAGATGCTGGTTAACAACTTCTCGGCCGGTATTATCGGGATGATTCTGGCACTGCTGGCGTTCCTGGCGATTGGTCCGCTGGTTGAAGGCCTGTCACACATTCTCGCCGCGGGCGTGAATCTGATGGTGCAGAACAACCTGCTGCCACTGACGTCCATCTTCGTGGAACCGGCAAAAATCCTGTTCCTGAACAACGCCATTAACCACGGTATCTTCTCACCGCTGGGCATCCAGCAGGCGAGCGAAGCGGGCAAGTCGATCTTCTTCCTGATCGAAGCCAACCCGGGTCCGGGTATGGGCGTGCTGATGGCCTACATGTTCTTTGGCCGTGGCAGTGCTAAACAGTCTGCGGGCGGTGCAGCAATTATCCACTTCCTCGGCGGCATCCATGAAATCTACTTCCCGTATGTGCTGATGGCCCCTCGCCTGCTGCTGGCGGTTATCCTGGGCGGTATGACCGGCGTCTTCACGCTGACCGTGCTGAACGGTGGCCTGGTCTCTCCTGCCTCACCGGGTTCTATCCTGGCCGTGCTGGCAATGACACCAAAAGGTGCTTACTTCGCGAACATCGCGGCTATTGCTGCAGCCTTCGCCGTTTCCTTCGTGGTGTCCGCTATCCTGCTGAAAACCAGCAAAGTCAAAGAAGATGACGATATTGAAGCCGCGACCCAGCGCATGCATGAGATGAAAGCGCAGTCTAAAGGCCAGAGCACAGCGGGCGGCGCCGTCGCCAGCGATGCCATGAGCGTCGAGCTGCATCACGTGCGCAAAATCATCGTTGCCTGTGACGCCGGTATGGGTTCCAGCGCCATGGGTGCGGGCGTGCTGCGCAAGAAAGTGCAGGATGCCGGTCTGAGCAATGTGTCGGTAACCAACACCGCGATCAACGCCCTGCCGGGTGATGTGGATCTCGTGATTACGCATCGTGACCTGACTGAACGCGCGATTCGCCAGGCGCCACATGCGCAGCATATCTCGCTGAATAACTTCCTCGACAGCGCGCTCTACAGCACCCTGACCGAACGTCTGGTGGCGGCTAACCGCAGCGATGTGCATCGTGAAACGGTGAACACTGCACTCTCAGACAGCTACGATGAGGGCAATGCGCACCTGTTTAAACTGGGCGCAGATAATGTCTTCCTCGGTCTGACCGCCAGCAACAAAGAGCAGGCGATTCGCTTTGCCGGCGAACAGCTGGTGAAGGGCGGTTACGTTGAACCTGAATATATTGATGCGATGCTGGCGCGTGAAAAACTGACGCCGACCTATCTGGGTGAGTCAATCGCAGTGCCACACGGCACGGTTGAAGCGAAAGATCGCGTGCTGAAAACCGGCGTGGTGTTCTGTCAGTATCCGGCAGGTGTCCTGTTCGGCGAAGAGCCGGACGATGTGGCGCGACTGGTGATTGGTATTGCCGCTCGTAACAACGAGCACATCCAGGTGATTACCAGCCTGACCAACGCGCTGGATGATGACAGCGTGATTGAGAAGCTGGCTAACACCACCAGCGTGCAGGAAGTGCTGGATCTGCTGTCAGGCAAGCCTGTAATCGCGTAATTTATAGCAATTATTTTCCCTGGGGCGGTCATGCCCGTCCCGATTTCCTGGGGCGGGTTTGCCCGCCCCATCGTCATTTGATATGGGTCAAAAATTATGAAAGCGTTACATTTCGGAGCAGGAAACATTGGTCGCGGCTTTATCGGCAAATTACTGGCTGATGCAGGTATCGAACTGGTTTTTGCTGATGTGAATCAGACGGTGCTGGATGCACTGAACGCGCGTCATGAGTATCCCGTTCATGTAGTTGGCGAG
The DNA here is from genome assembly GCF_025153065.1 of Pantoea sp. XY16. Classification (NCBI taxonomy): domain Bacteria; kingdom Pseudomonadati; phylum Pseudomonadota; class Gammaproteobacteria; order Enterobacterales; family Erwiniaceae; genus Pantoea; species Pantoea sp. XY16. The sequence goes on from NZ_JANZNP010000013.1 coordinate 51,901, forward strand.
CAGGCCAAAGTGGAAACCGTTAAAGGCGTCAGTGCGGTAAACAGCACCAGCGATGAGATCATCACCCTGGTTTCAGAGGTCGATCTGGTCACCACCGCGGTGGGTCCGCAGATTCTGGAGCGTATTGCCGGCAGTGTGGCTAAAGGGCTGGCAAAACGCAGCGACAACGGCAACACCCATCCGTTAAATATTATCGCCTGTGAAAATATGGTACGCGGCACCAGCCAGCTGAAACAGCACGTACTGAAAGCATTGCCAGAGCAGTATCACGCCTGGCTGGAGCAGCATGTCGGCTTTGTGGATTCCGCTGTCGATCGCATCGTGCCCCCGTCTGAAGCAGGCAGCACCGATCCGCTGGAAGTGACCGTTGAGACCTTCAGCGAATGGATCGTCGATAAAACTCAGTTTAAAGGCGACCTGCCGACCATTCCGGGCATGGAGCTGACTGATAATCTGATGGCCTTTGTTGAGCGTAAACTCTTTACCCTGAACACCGGTCACGCCATTACCGCCTACCTCGGCCAGCTGGCCGGTCATCAGACCATTCGTGACGCCATCCTCGACGAAAAAATCCGGGCTGTGGTGAAAGGCGCAATGGAAGAGAGCGGCGCGGTGCTGATTAAGCGTTACGGTTTCGATGCGGAGAAACATGCGGCCTACATCCGGAAGATTCTGGGTCGATTTGAAAATCCGTATCTGAAAGATGATGTGGAGCGCGTGGGCCGTCAGCCGCTGCGTAAACTCAGCGCAGGCGATCGCCTGATCAAGCCGACGCTGGGCACGCTGGAATATGGTTTACCGCACACCAGCCTGGTGCAGGGCATTGCCGCCGCGATGCACTATCGCAGCGATCAGGACCCACAGGCGCAGGAACTGGCCACACTGCTGGCCGAAAAAGGCCCACAGACGACGCTGGCTGAGATTTCAGGGCTGGATGCCGATAGCGAAGTGGTGGCTTCTGTGGTGAGCGCCTGGCACGCTATGGCATAATGCGCGCGTGTTAGTGATGCAAGCCGGGCGCAGTTCGCCTGCTCCCGACGGCGGTATTAAACCCATGCAGGCAATAATGGAAGAGAAGCAGGCTTTTGAGAACCGGGTGCTTGAGCGCCTGAACGCCGGTCGTTCGGTGAGAAGCTTTCTGATCGCCGCCGTTGAGCTATTGGCTGAAGCCGTCAATCTGCTGGTGCTGCAGGTATTTCGTAAAGATGACTATGCAGTGAAATATGCGGTAGAACCGCTGCTGCTGGGCGATGGTCCTTTGGGCGAACTCTCGGTTCGCCTGAAGCTGATTTACGGACTTGGCGTGATCAGCCGACACGAATATGAAGATGGTGAACTGCTGCTGGCACTACGCGAAGAGCTGAATCACGACAGCGGCGATTATCGTTTCACCGACGATGAGATCCTCGGCCCGTTTGGTGAACTGCACTGTGTGACCGCCTGGCCACCTGCGCCGGTGTTTCACACCGACGATGCTGAGCTGCGCAGCATGCAGCAGCAGCGCTATCTGCAGATGGTGCGTTCCACCATGGTCCTGTCGCTCACCGAGCTGATCGCCCGCATCAGTATGAAGCAGGCGTTTAAAAAGTCCGGTAGCTAATCCTGTCAGGCGTCATCACGACGCCTTTTTCGTCTTAACCTGGCCGGGAATATACGTCAGATTTGGTGTATCCTTGGCCTGTTTTCCTCAACGAGTTGTTGTCATGAAAGAGCAAGAAAAGAACGAAATCAAACTTCTCAGCGATAAGCTGGACGCACTGAACCGCAAAGAGCCGCAGTTACTGGAATCAGGTGATGTCGAGAAACTGGGCGCGTTGCTGAAAGAGAAAGAAGCGCTGGTCATTGAGATTGAGCGTCTGCGCGGTCAGCGGGTTGAAAAACTGAGTGCCGAAGCGCAGAAGCTGCAGAAAATGGGCTTCAGCCGCGAAATTACCAAAAAAGAGCAGGCAAATCTGGGTGCGCTGAAGAAAAGCGTGCGCGGCCTGGTGGTGGTGCATCCAATGACCGCGCTGGGACGTGAGATGGGTCTGAAAGCGATGACGGGCTTCGCTAAAACCGCATTCTGACGGGTCGATCAGGCAGCTGCCTGATCGACATCGGCTTTGTGTTCGCCGGCGGCGGCATAAACCTGCTCCGCCAGCGCATCCAGCAGTTCATAACGGCGGCGATACTCTGCCCGCTTCTTACTGGCAATTTCCTCCAGCGTTTTACGCGGCAGACTCAGCGGCAGCGTAAACATCCCATCCCTGCGCGCTTCACCACTCAGCGACAGCCAGAATTCACTGTAGCTGGCAAAGAACTTATCCCCTTTGCTGTGGCGATAACGCAGGCTGCGGAATACATGCGTCTCATCGCCTACCGCCTGAATACTTTCCACGCCGCACTGTTTCGCCACAATAAATACCGCTTCCATTAACAGGCGTTTCGGGAAGAGACCGTGAGCCGCTTTGGTCGCCTCGCGGATCATCTCATTATTAATATGTTTTCGCGGCCCCTGTAATCCGCCAATTAATAAGGTGCGTTGGTTATTCTCGTTGAGAATCGAAAAAGAAAGTGAAGCAATAATCTCGTCGTTATAACGTAATACCAGCGTCACTTCCCCTTCACGATCAAAATAACCGGAACTGCAGGAGAGTAAAAAGGCCTCACCATTTTTTCCAGTCAGCGCGGCCAGCGGATTATCTGAAGCGCTCTGCAGCAGCTGACGCAGCATAGGATTTTCGAGATTGTTCATGAGCGTGTAGTGGTCGAGAATCGCCTGCGCACGCGCAGCAATGCTCATACCTGAACGCAGATAGGGCCGGTGCAGCTTGGCTGGCAGCAATCCCTGGGTACTCATCAGCAAAGGAAGTTGCGGCAGATGCGACAGCGCATCCAGATAATGCAGCGTGGTCAGCGGCGATATCAAGGTTCTTAACACAAATTTCAGACGGAAACGTTTACTGTTCCAGAGTTTATCCGGAATGTATTTGCCACTGATTAACTGGAAAAAAAGTGAAGCAGAGGATTCGGTCGTATTTTCGTGAGTAGTTATAATTGACATAGTCAGCGACACACAGTGAGTTAAGCAGGAATGTCACCGAACATAACATAGCCAATATCAACGAAAAGTTAATGTGGAATAACATTAAAACCGATAACTGACGATTTTCATTTCCTTTTGGCAATGCACAAAATAAGGACAAAAAAAACCGGCGAAATAGATTTCACCGGTTTATCTTCATTACGTTTACGTTTGGTTAACTTATTTAGCAGACGCGAAGCGGGCTGCCGCTTCGTCCCAGTTAACCACGTTCCAGAACGCTTTGATGTAGTCAGGGCGCTTGTTCTGATATTTCAGATAGTAAGCGTGCTCCCATACATCCAGACCGATGATCGGGAAGCCAGAAACGCCGGCAACCGCTTCGCCCATCAGTGGGTTGTCCTGGTTTGCGGTTGAAACCACAGCCAGTTTGTCGCCTTTCTTAACCAGCCATGCCCAGCCAGAACCGAAACGGGTGGCGGCAGCTTTCTCGAACTCTTCCTGGAATTTTTCCACGCTACCAAAATCTTTCTCGATAGCCGCTTTCAGGTCGCCCTGCAGCGTGGTGCCGGTTTTCAGGCCTTTCCAGAACAGGCTGTGGTTAGCGTGGCCGCCTGCGTTGTTACGCAGTGGGCCTTTTTTGTCTGCTGGCAGCTGATCCAGTTTGGTGATCAGCTCTTCTACCGGCAGATTAGCAAATTCAGTACCTTCCAGCGCCGCGTTCGCGTTGTTCACGTAGGTCTGGTGGTGTTTAGTGTGATGGATCTCCATCGTCTGCTTGTCGAAATGCGGTTCCAGTGCGTCGTATGCGTAAGGCAGGGATGGCAGTGAATAACTCATGTTCTTCCTCTCCATTTAGTGTGAGCAGCACGACGAATTCGGGGCGTGCCGCGTAAGCAGTCGAATCATTATAGTTAAATTCATGTAGCGTAAAAGGGTAATCAATGCCCTATTAACCATAAGGATTTGAGAAATCCGGCAAAAGCAACCCGTTGTTTTTACAGCATGCTGCTGCTGGCTCTCCCTTTTTTGCCCCATCTGACAGGGCGCGCGGCAGGCCTGAGCCAGACTGCAAGCGGGCATGCATTCCACCCGGACGCCGCATCTGCCCTGCCCTGCGCGTTACTGACCCAGCTCGCGCAGGGAGTTGTCGAGTGCACCAGCCAGCCAGTCGATGTCGCTTTCCTGGAAAGCCAATGGCGGACGCAGTTTCAGTACATTCCCATACGGGCCAGCGACCGAGGTCAGCACACGATGTTCACGCAGCTTCTCGATCAGGTTCAGCGCCAGGGTTTTGTCCGGCGTTTTGCTGTGACGATCGGTGACCAGTTCGAAGCCGATAAACAGCCCGGCACCGCGCACATCGCCCACGCACTCATAGCGATCCATCAGGGTCCGCAACTCCGCCAGCAGCTTCGCGCCGACCACGCGGCTGTGTTCCTGTAATCCCTCTTCGGTGATCACGTTCAGAACAGCCTGCGCCGCCGCCATCGCAACCGGATTGCCACCAAAGGTATTGAAATAGGGAATCGAGTCACTGAAGGCGGCCAGCACCTCGCTTTTTGCCAGCAGCCCGGACACCGGAATGCCATTGCCCATCGGCTTGCCGGTAGTAATCACATCAGGCACCACATCATGGCGGCCAAAGCCCCAGAAGGCGTCGCCGGTACGGCCAAAGCCAGGCTGCACTTCATCGGCAATAAAGATGCCGCCATTGGCGTGCACCACCCCGACCGCTTTTTTCAGGAAGCCACGCGGATTGGGCAGAACTCCGTCGGAGGAGAAGATCGAGTCCGCCAGGAAACCGGCAAATTTAATGCCGTGCGCCGTCATATCATCAATCTGCTGCTGAATCTGATCAGCGAACCAGTCGCCCAGGTCCGGCGCATCCACACGATACGCATCCGGTGGCATCACCAGCCGCGTGGTAGGCGACAGCGGCTGTCCACTGCCCAGCGCCGGGGAAGCGCCGGAGGTCAGCTCGCTGGTACCGTGATAGGCCTCTTTACTGACGATAATTCCGGTACCGCCGCTGAAAGCACGCGCCACGCGGATAGCAAGGTCATTGGCTTCAGAGCCGGTGCACATATACATCGCGCGATCGATCGCCGCAGGCGTGGTCGCCAGCAGCGCTTCGCTGTAGTCGAGAATATTTTCATGCAGGTAACGGGTGTGGGTGTTCAGCATTTTCATCTGCTGCGTCACCGCTTCAATCACGGCCGGATGGCAATGGCCGATGCTCGCCACATTGTTGTAGACGTCGAGATATTTATCGCCCGCCGCATCCCACAGATATTGCCCTTCACCCCGCACCAGATGAACCGGTTTGCGATAGAACAGGCGATAGGATTCGCCAAGCACTTTGCTGCGTTTATCGGTCAGTTTGCGCGTCTCGCTGTCGAGCGCATCGGCATGTTCGGCGCGGAAACTGTTGGTATCCATAATGGTGGAACGCGTGGCCATAATGACTCCCGTGACAAGGATGAAGGAGGAAGAGCTGACCCCTGTATCATGCCTGCCTGAATCCAAAATGCAACCAAATACACAAACGCAATAAAATACACATGACGCAGGCCGATCCCCGCGCTAAGCTTGCTCCTGATTCAGACGGCATCTTTCGCGTCATTGGCGTATCATCCGTCCCCTTCGCGCTTTATAAGGAAACCTCTATGCTGCAGGAAACGCGCCTTCATCGCATCCGCGCCTTACTGACCCGGCTTAATCAGGTCAGTACCGAGCGCATTATCAGGGAGCTGGGGGTGTCTCGCGAAACCGCGCGCCGCGATATTATTGAGCTGGAAGCGCAGGGTCTGGCGCGCCGTGTTCACGGTGGCCTGGTGGCGATTGAAACGGCGGCTGAACCGCCGCTGACACAACGCCGCAGCACGCAGACCCGCGAGAAGCGCGCCATCGCCCGCGCCGCTGCGCAGTTGCTGCAGCCGGGACAGACACTGTTTCTGGATGCGGGCACCACCACCACCCTGCTGGCAGAGGAACTCCACGCCCTTTCCGGCCTGACGATCGTCACCAATAGCCTGCAGGCTGCGCTGGCGCTGAGCGCCGGAGAAGAAGATCAGCCGCTGAATAATCAGATTATTTTGCTGGGCGGGATGATGACAGCGGGTGCGCACCAGACGCGCGGCGAAATCACCGTGGGTGAGATCATCCGCTATCGCGCCGACGTCGCGCTGCTGTCACCGGTCGGCATTGAGGCGAATCGCGGTGCCAGCAGTTTTCATCCGCACGAAGCGGCTATTGCCAGAGCGATGGTGCAGCAATCTGCAGCCTGCTATCTGCTGGCCGATCACACCAAACTGGGCGTGGTCAGCCGCACGGTTTACGCGCCGCCGCAGACGATCACCATGCTGATTACCGATAGCGGCGGCGATAACGGTGCCGCCCTTGAGGCACTGCAGCAGACGTTGCCAGAGGTGATGGTCGTTTAACGCAGTCGCTGAGGATGGCTGTAGACCGTGGCGCGGCCAGGTTTACTGAACCCGACCAGCGTCAGATTGCAGCGCTCAGCCACCTCAACCGCCAGGCGGGTAGCGGCTGAAACCGCGAACAGGATCTCGACGCCGCACATGGCGGACTTCTGCACCATTTCATAGCTGGCGCGGCTGGAGACCAGCACCGCGCCCGGCCCCCACTCTGCCTGACTGCGATAGCCCAGCAGCTTATCCAGCGCCACATGGCGACCCACATCTTCACAGCCACCGGCCAGCTGACCGTCGGGCTGGATCCACGCGGCCGCATGGGTGCAGCCGGTTTTCTGTCCGACAGGCTGATAATCTTTCAGCTGACCCAGCGCCCGATCCAGCTGGTCCAGCGCGAAGGTCTGGGTAAATGGCAGCGGAGAGAGCGGCTTGCCAATCTGGTCCAGCTGTTCAACGCCACACACACCGCAGCCGGTCCGGCCCGCCAGCGCGCGACGCTGCGCTTTCAGCGCCATAAAGCGACGGCTGGACAGCTCGATCTGAACCTCAATGCCGTCACAGCCCGGCACGATGTCCATGCCGAAAATGTCGCCCGGCGCGTCGATAATGCCCTCTGACAGCGAAAAACCCAGCGCAAACGCCTCCAGATCTTTTGGCGTGGTCATCATCACCACGTGTGAGATGCCGTTATAGACCAGCGCCACCGGCACTTCGTCCGCCAGCCAGTCATCCTGTGCATCGGTCAGGTCTTTACGCTGCCACACCTGCGTCCTGCTGACGCCGGCCTGAATTGTTAAATCTTCGCCTGAGTCAGGCTGGATAGCTTTCAAAAAGTATGACCTGTTGTTAATAAATTATGTAATTCAGTGCCCGGGTCGGCAGAGCACTGACGCGCTCTGATTCTGCCTTTTAGCCCCTGACAGCGCAAATAAACAGCGGGGCAATTCATGCGGTTTTATCCCCCGAAAGGCGTAGCCACGCCTGCTGGCGGGCATAATGCGAATAGTTCTCTTTTACGCGTTAACATCGGTAAGCATAAAACAACAGTAATTATCTGCGCCGTCTGAAAATCTGCTTGCAGCGCAAATCCACCACCGAGGATTTTTAACAAAATTGAGAAAAAGAATTACTAATGACTAACGTGTTGACCCTGGTCAACTTACAGTCAACCAGGACTGCTATTTTGCAAGGCTTCGCAATGGAGCCAATAAAGAAGAACGATAACATGCAGATTAACAGACGGAGTTTTTTCAAAATCTGTGCTGGCGGGCTGGCAGGCACCAGCGCGGCATTACTCGGTTTTGCCCCCACCACAGCCTTAGCCAGTATCAGAGAGTTCAAACTCATTCGCGCCAGAGAGACACGTAATAACTGCACCTACTGTTCAGTCGGCTGCGGCATGCTGATTTACAGCCTGGGTGATGGCGCAAAAAATGCCCGTGCCTCGATTTACCATATCGAAGGCGACCCTGACCATCCGGTCAGTCGTGGATCGCTCTGTCCGAAAGGCGCAGGCGTGCTCGACTTTATTCACAGCGAACAGCGCCTGAAATACCCGGAGTACCGCGCACCGGGTTCCGATAAATGGCAGCGCATCAGCTGGGATGAAGCGTTTGACCGCATTGCCCGCCTGATGAAGCAGGATCGCGATGCTCATTTCCAGACGACCAACGCCGCTGGCGTGACGGTAAATCGCTGGCCGACCATGTCGATGCTCTGCTCCTCCGCCGCCAGTAATGAAACCGGCCTGCTCGATCAGAAGTTTGCCCGCGCGCTGGGTATTCTGGCGCTGGAAAACCAGGCGCGCCTGTGCCACGGCCCGACCGTGGCGGCTCTGGCCCCGAGCTTTGGTCGTGGTGCAATGACCAATAACTGGAACGACATCAAAAACGCCAATGTGGTGATGATCATGGGCGGCAACCCCGCCGAGGCGCATCCGGTTGGCTTTAAATGGGTGATTGAAGCCAAAACCCATAACAATGCGCAGGTCATCGTGGTCGATCCGCGCTTTAACCGCTCTGCGGCGGTCGCTGACTTCTATGCCCCCCTGCGTGCCGGCAGCGACGTGGTGTTCCTGATGGGGGTGATCAACTATCTGCTGCAGCACAATCAGATTCAGCAGGAGTATGTTCGCGCCTTCACCAATGCCGCCCTGATTGTCAGCGAAGGCTTCAGCTTTAGCGACGGATTATTCAGCGGCTACGATGCGGAAACCCGTCAGTACGATCGCCAGAGCTGGCACTATGAGCTGGATGAAAACGGCCATGCGCGACGCGATGAGAGCTTCAGCCATCCACGCTGTGTACTGAACCTGCTGAAAACCCACGCCAGCCGTTACACCCCGGAAATGGTGACGCGGATGTGCGGCACTTCGCAGGACGCCTTTATTACGGTGTGCAGGCAGCTCGCCTCCACCTGCGTGCCCAATCGCACCGCAACCATCCTCTATGCGCTGGGCTGGACCCACCACACCAACGGTTCGCAGATTATCCGCACGGCGGCGATGATCCAGTTGCTGTTGGGCAACATTGGTATGCCGGGTGGCGGTATTAACGCGCTGCGCGGTCACTCCAACGTTCAGGGCTACACCGATCTCGGCCTGCTGGCGCAGAGTCTGCCGGGCTATCTGCCACTGCCCTCCGAGAAGATGACCACGCTGGCGACTTACCTGCAACAGGCTACGCCGGTGGCGACGTTGCCGGACCAGGTCAACTACTGGCAGAACACCGACAAGTTTTTCGTCAGCCTGATGAAGAGTTTCTACGGCGATAATGCTACGGCGGAAAATCAGTGGGGCTACAACTGGTTGCCGAAGTGGGACAAGGCCTATGACTGCATGGCGCAGGCGGAGATGATGGAACAGGGCGCGCTGAACGGCTGTCTGATTCAGGGCTTCAACCTGCTGGCCGCCTTCCCGGACAAAAATAAAGCGGTCCGGGCACTGTCCCGCCTCAAATATATGGTGGTGATCGATCCGCTTCGCACGGAAACCGCCAGTTTCTGGCAGCATCACGACGCGTTCAACGACGTCGATCCGTCGGCCATCCAGACCGAAGTGTTCCGCCTGCCCTCCTCCTGCTTCGCGGAAGAGTCGGGTTCGGTGGCGAACTCGTCGCGCTGGCTGCAGTGGCACTGGGCAGCAGCCGAGCCGCCAGCGGAAGCGCTGCACGACGGCAAAATCCTCGGCAACCTGTTTATGCGTCTGCGCGCGCTCTACCGCCTGGAAGGTGGAGTAGCCCCTGAGCCGCTGATGGCGATGCGCTGGGACTACCGCGACCCATTCAATCCTGAGCCGGAAGAGGTGGCGCAGGAGAACAACGGTCAGGCACTGGCCGACATTTATGACGCCAGCGGCAAGCTGCTGCTGAAAAAAGGCCAGCAGCTAAACGGCTTCTCTGAGCTGCGTAACGACGGCACCACCGCCAGCGCCTGCTGGATCTACAGCGGCAGCTGGACGCCGGAGGGTAACCAGATGGCCCGACGCGACAACGCCGATCCGTCGGGACTGGGGGCGGTCTCAGGCTGGGCCTGGGCCTGGCCCGCTAACCGCCGCATTCTCTATAACCGCGCCTCCGCTGATGCGCAGGGGAAAGCCTGGGATCCGCAGCGCCGTCTGATTGAGTGGGATGGCGCACGCTGGCACGGCATCGACGTACCCGATTACCCGGTAACGCTGTCGCCGCAGAAGCAGGCCGGTCCGTTTATCATGCAGCCCGATGGTCTCGGCCACCTGTTTGCACTCGATAAAATGGCCGATGGCCCGTTCCCGGAACACTACGAACCGATGGAAAGCCCGCTCGCCGACAATCCCCTGCATCCGCAGCAGCGACACAGTCCGGTGGTTCGTCTGTTCAGCAGCGACGCCACGCAGCTGGGCGAGGCCGCCGACTATCCCTGCGTCGCCACCACCTACTCCATCACCGAGCTGTTCCGCCACTGGACCAAACATGCCCTGCTGAATGCGATTGCGCAGCCGGAGCAGTTTGTCGAGATCGGCACCGAGCTGGCTGAGGAGAAAGGCATTCAGGCCGGAGACACCGTTAAGGTCACATCACGTCGCGGCTATATCAAAGCTAAAGCGGTGGTGACGCGTCGTCTGCAGCGTCTGATGATTGACGGCAAGCCGGTTGATACCGTGGGCATTCCCTGCCACTGGGGCTTTGAAGGCACCACGCGTAAAGGCTTCCTCGCCAATACGCTGACGCCTTCGGTTGGCGATGCCAACTCGCAGACCCCGGAGTACAAGGGATTTTTAGTGAAAGTGGAAAAAGCGTAACGGCAGATGACTATGGCTTATCAATCACAAGATATTATCCGTCGCTCTGCGACCAATGGTTTTACCCCGCCGCCGCAGGCGCGCGATCACAAGATCGAAGTGGCGAAACTTATCGACGTCACCACCTGTATCGGCTGCAAAGGCTGTCAGGTCGCCTGTTCCGAGTGGAATGACATCCGCGATGAAGTCGGCCACAACATCGGGGTTTATGACAATCCTGTCGATCTGACCGCCAAATCGTGGACGGTGATGCGCTTTTCGGAAGTCGAAGAGAACGGCAGGCTGGCCTGGCTGATTCGTAAAGATGGCTGCATGCACTGCGCCGATCCCGGCTGCCTCAAAGCCTGTCCGTCGGCAGGCGCCATCATTCAGTATGCCAACGGCATCGTCGATTTTCAGTCGGAGCAGTGCATTGGCTGCGGCTACTGCATCGCAGGCTGTCCGTTCAACGTGCCACGACTCAATAAAGAAGATAACCGCGCCTATAAATGCACGCTGTGTGTGGATCGCGTCAGTGTCGGCCAGGAACCTGCCTGTGTGAAGACCTGTCCGACCGGTGCCATTCATTTCGGCAGTAAAAGCGACATGCTGACGCTGGCGGAGGAACGCGTGGCGGAGCTGAAGTCACGCGGGTTTGCGCAGGCGGGCCTCTACAACCCGGAAGGCGTGGGTGGCACCCACGTGATGTATGTGCTGCATCATGCTGATAAGCCTCAGCTCTATCACGGGCTGCCTGCTAATCCGGGCATCAGCCCGACTGTGACCTTCTGGAAGGGGATCTGGAAACCGCTGGCAGCGGTCGGTTTTGCCGCCACGTTTGCCGCCTCAATCTTCCACTATGTTGGCGTTGGCCCGAATCGCGTCACTGAAGAGCATGACGACAATGACGATCAGCCTGAGGAGCATCAATAATGAAAAAGCCCGATCATCTGGTGCGCTATCGCGCACCTGAACGCATCAATCACTGGATCGTCGCGATTTGCTTTGTCATGGCTGCGTTAAGCGGATTAGGGTTTTTCTTTCCGTCGTTTAACTGGCTGATGCAGATCTTTGGCACGCCACAACTGGCGCGTATTCTGCATCCTTTTGTTGGCGTGGTGATGTTTGCCGCTTTTATGCTGATGTTTTTACGTTACTGGAAACACAATCTGATCAATCGCGATGACCTCTACTGGGCCAGAAATATTCACCGGATTGCGCTGAACGAAGAGGTCGGCGATACCGGTAAATATAACTTTGGTCAGAAGTGTGTGTTCTGGGCTGCTATCATCAGCTTAGTATTGCTGCTTGCCAGTGGCATTGTGATCTGGCGACCCTACTTTGCTGATGCCTTTGCCATTCCGCTGATCCGTCTGGCGCTGGTTGTGCATTCGGTGTCAGCGGTTGCGCTGATCATCGTCATTATGGTGCATATTTATGCTGCATTGTGGGTCAAAGGCACACTGACCGCGATGGTGGAAGGCTGGGTCAGCTCGGAATGGGCCAGACAGCATCATCCTCGCTGGTATCGTGAGCAGCGTAATCCGCCAATAAAACAGGAAAAACGCCCCTGATGAGTATTCGCATAATCCCGCAGGACCAGCTGGAGAAAAGCGAAAAGACAACGGCGGAGATGATTCCGCCGTTACTTTTTCCACGGCTGAAAAATTTATACAGCCGTCGTGCCGCGCGACTGCGCGACCTGGCGGCGAAAAACCCACTTGGCGATTATCTGCGCTTTGCGGCGATGATCGCTGAAGCGCAGGAGATTGTGCTGTATGACCATCCGCTGCACATCGACCTGCATGCCCGACTGACGCAGGGTGCCAGCGAGGGCAAGCCGCCACTGAACATTCACACTCTGCCGCGCGATGCGCACTGGCAACGGCTGCTGCACTCGCTGATTGCCGAGCTGAAGCCGGAGATGAGTGGTCAGGCGCTGGCGGTGCTGGAGAATCTGGAAAAGGCGTCCGCCACCGAGCTGGAGACGCTGGCCAGCGCGCTGTTTACCGGCGACTATGCGCTGGTCAGCAGCGATAAAGCGCCCTTTATCTGGGCGGCGCTTTCGCTCTACTGGGCGCAGATGGCGGCCCTGATCCCAGGCAAAGCACGCGCTGAGATGGGCGATCAGCGTCAGTTCTGTCCGGTCTGTGCCAGTATGCCGGTCGCCAGCGTGGTGCATATGGGCAGTCATGAAGGCGCGCGCTATCTGCACTGCAATCTGTGCGAAAGTGAGTGGCATGTGGTACGCAGCAAATGTACTCAGTGCGAACAGTCCCGTGATCTGCACTACTGGTCGCTCGACAGCGAGCATGCGGCGGTAAAGGCGGAGAGTTGTGGCGACTGCGGCACCTACCTGAAGATGCTTTATCAGGAGAGAGATCCGGCGATTGAACCGGTGGCCGATGACCTGGCATCGCTGATACTGGATGCCAGAATGGAGCAGGAAGGCTTCGCGCGCAGTAGTCTCAATCCCTTTATGTTTCCTGGCGAATAGTCACTGAATCCGGAGAACCCGATGAAACTGATTGGCAGCTACACCAGCCCGTTTGTGCGTAAGATTTCGATTATCATGCTGGAAAAAGGCATTACGTTTGAATTCGTAAACGCATCGCCTTACAGCGATGACAGCCACGTGCCGCACTACAATCCGCTGGGCAAAGTCCCGGCGCTGGTTGCTGACGATAAGCAAATCTGGTTCGACTCCAGCATCATCGCCGAATTTCTGGAACTGCGCGGCGTGGAGCCTGCTCTGCTACCTGCCGATCCGCTTGAATCGCTTAACATCCGTCAGCTGGAGAAGCTGGCGGATGGCGTCAGCGATGCCGCGCTGGTGATCGTGCGCGAGCAAATGCGTCCGGGGGATTTGCAGTCGGAAGAGGTGCTATTGCGCAATCGTGAAAAGATTCAGCGCAGCCTCGATATGCTGGAAGCGAAGGCGGCAGAGGGGAAATGGCTTAACAACGGCCAGCTTAATCTGGCGGATATCGCCACTGGCTGCATGATCGGCTACCTCAATTTCCGCCGCGTAGTGCCGAACTGGTGTGTCGAACGACCGGCGCTGGTGAAGCTGGCGGAAACGCTGTTTGAGCGCGAGAGCTTTGCAAGGACGACGCCGCCTGCGGCGTGATAGGTGCGGTGCTGGGGCTGATGATTTCATCGGCCTCCTCAGCGCACCGCTCTCTCTGCCGTAGCTCATGATCCAGACAATCTGATGCAGGCTGAAGTGGCTGACTATCTTTGATAGCGGCCCGATATTTTTTGGGATGTATGCAGTATACGCAGGATGCGAACCGCATCTTTTTCAGCTACATAGATGATGATGAACGGTAAGCGTGGCACCACCAGTTTAAGCTGTTTTTCTGTTCCGACTTTAGTGCCAGCCCGCGGGTTTTCGCTAAGCAGACTGGCCAACCGGGTAAACTTATCGTCTGTTGCACTGGCTACCAGCAGGCCAGCCTCACGATACAGATAACGAAATATTGTTTCCCTGTCCGCCTGCGCCTGTTTTTCCCATTGAACGGCTGCTATCACAATTTTCCCTGCGCGGCCTGCGCTTTAAGCTCTTCCATGCGAGTATCCATTTCATCGTTACTGATGAATTCACTTTCACCGGCATCATAACGACTGAATGCAGCCGCTATCTGCTCTTCCAGCCATGCATCATGTTTACTGTCCTGATAGTGCCGCTCTTCAGCAGCCAGCTCTTCCGCTCGCTGACGCATAACCTCAGTCAGCGTCTTCTTCTGGCGCTCGGCTGCCTGCATGGCAAGTCGTTTAACGTCGTCATCAATCCTGAAATGGATAGTGCTCATAGCCTGACTCTCGCGTGGTGTCGTTTGTGGTGTCATCATGCCTGTCATCCCTTTCTCTGTCATCTCCATTTCACTCTTATGCGATGCCGGAAATCGCCACGCTAATAGAACTAAATAGCCGATTACGGATGCTGAAGAGCATATTGGGAAGAGGATGCAAACGAAATGGTAAACGGAAAAACAATCTGTTTTTCAGAGACGACTCGCAGTTTATTACTTAGCTTTCAGCGAGTTTACAAAGCGGGCGGTGTATATTTGAACAGGAGAAAACAGAAAAGGAAGAACGTAACGAGAGATTTTTAGCGCGAGCTGAAGGTGGTGGAACACCAACAGCCCGCTGACCACAACTAACTGAACAGGAGTTAATTATGGCTAGAGCTGATTCTACGTCAGAACCCGCTGTACCCCAAGCACGCAAAAGCATCGTCGGATATCGCCCCAACGGCGGCAGACCGAATCCATTGCCACAACTCACCATCAAGGGTCGATGGCTGGAACAGTTAGGATTTATCAAAGGCCAGCCGGTCAGCATCATCGCCGAACAGGACCAGCTGATTATCCGCATAATGCACCTCACGGAGGAGAACACATGAACATCACTTTTATTCCTGAGCCAGTCCCGGAACTGGCCATCCCGGGTGGCGAGCTGGCTGCGTTCGGACTTACTACCGATCCGATTAACGCTGCGTGATAATACGCTGTCGGTAACAACCGTGACTGAAGAAGCGGAGCGGAGTGGACAGCACTGTGCGAAGCCAATCTCCAGGGGCAGGATTCAGGGGCGGACTGGGTGCGGGAGAATGGCGAGGTGATTATCGGCGGTGACTGGCTGACCGGGTTTGGTATCACGGATGCGGAACATGTCGAAATTGTCGCAGCAGCAGATGTGTTGCGGCTGCAGCGGCGGTAAGAGGAGATTCAGGGCTTAAAGCAAAAATCCCGGCCAGTTGGCCGGGATTCATAGTCAGTTAAGATATTTTTAGTTCTTCCGTCGCTTCGGCTATTATTTGTAAAAAACTACTTAAGCTAAACTTCATTTTATCCTGTTCAGCCAATACCCTAGCATCCGAAAAAAACTCAATCTCAATATTATCAGGCCCTTTATCTTTGTTTAATTGGCAAAGTATTTGATCCTTATAAGAGATCTCGGCTGTAATTTCTTCATATTTAGAATCACTGAAGAAGGTTATTTCAAAGTCATTATTCATATTTTCATCTCGGATTTTTAGGATCTAAGAAACCAGAAAATGAACCATCTGAGTTATAGCGCACCCCTCTTCCATCAGGAAGCCTGTACTCTACACCTCCTCTGGAAAGATCTGTTTTTATAGTATTAGTACTATTCAAAACTTCGTTTACAAACTTATTTGCAGCTTCGCTTTTTTGAGCTGGGTTACCTTTTAATGGTTCAAAAACACCGCCAGGCCTGCCAGCATGTTTCTCCCATGCTCTGGCCGCTGCGGATAGACCCTGTTCGTTAATTGGCTTGTTGGCTGAAGAAACAAGATCATCTTTCTTGAAACGATCAAAATTATTGTTCTGGCTACTTTCATTGTTCCGCGCATTCTCCTCATCCTGCGGTTCCCATCCACCCGGCGCTCCCGATCCTGCACCGCCCAGCTCAGCTTTCTCCGCATCCGTCAGATCCTTCGCCACATTCGGATCGCGGGAGTTTGCAGCTTCGTCACGCGCTTCAACGATTGAAGGGCCATCAGTGATCGGCAGCGTATCCGCTTCAGTTCCTGACCCTTTCAGAGCCTTATCCAGTTCTGATGCAATGTTGTTATTCGCATCCTGAACAACTTTATCTCCCGGACTCGTCGGCAGTCCCGGAACAGGCACTGGCATGTACCTTGGCAGTAAAAGGTTGTTATTTTCCAGCGACGTTTTCCCCGCCTGAGCCCCCGCCACAACATCCGTCGTGCTGTCACCCACAACGCCGCCAGCCAGACCCGCCGCCAGCGTCCCCAGCGCACTTATCGTCTGCCGCTGCTCCTCAGACAGGTCTTCACGTTTAACGCCCGGATATATCTGCTGCGCGATGTACTCACCCATCACCGCGCCCGATGCGCCCGCCAGCGCAGCATTGCCCACCGCGTACGAGGTTACCGCACCCAGCACCGCGTGCGCCATCAGGTTCGCCTGGACATTAACCTTACTGTTCGCATCCGTGGTCAGCTCGTGTATCTTTTCCGCCAGGTACGGTGCCGACGCGCCGCTTATCGCCTGCGCCAGGTTCCCGCCCGACAGGCCCTGCACCGCCGCCGTCACCGCGCTGATGCCCTGCTGCAGCGACGAACCCGTGCCGAACGGCTTCATCGCGTTGTCATACGCCCGCTGCGATATATCGGCTTCCGTATAAGGCTTACCGCTTGCCGCCAGCTGCTCACGCGCCGCCTGAAGAGCCGCCGGGTCCTGCTGCGCCTTCATGCCCGCTATCTGGCCCTGCGTCCGGGCGATATCCCCCGCCTGAGCCCCGATTTCGCCTATCAGCTGCGCCGCCTTCAGCCGGTTCTGCTCCTTCTCCTTGTCGAAGATGACGTCCAGCCCCGGATTCGCGTTCGCTACGTCGCGGCTGAGGTCCGCCACGTCCTGCGTCTGCTGTTCCTTATCGCGGATAACGATAGTGCCTTCGCTCACCGCCGCCTTCGTGGTGGAGTCCGCGCTGCCGCTGTCGTTCAGCCCCGCCAGCATGCCGGTGTCGAGCTTATTCAGGCTGGCATCTGCCGTACTCGCGATGACCGCGCCGTTCAGCTGCGTATGCTCACCCACCGTCACGTCAAAGCCGCCCTTAACGTATTACATCCGCTGTCCCAGCATCAATCTCAGGGGCTACTGGCTGGAAGAGACGGGGTTTGAGACCGTGCAGCCGGTTAAGGTTATGGTTGAGCGCGAACAGTTGATCATCCGGCTGGCTGAGGTGTGATTGGTGGGTAAAAGGATCCCGGCTTTGTGGCCGGGATTTATGATTAACGCTTGGCTAGTTTGTTGCTAATAAAAACACCAAAGCTGAGCATTATTCCAAGTATTGAGCCAGTTGTCGCTGACCCCTTAACATCTTCTAATGAGAAGAGTAGATTACCACCGACAAATAAATAAGCACTCAGGCGGAGAATGAATGTCGCCGAGATGCAAAATAAAATCATAACAACAACACTGATTAATAAACTTATCAGTAGTTTCATTAGTTGGCGTCTCCATTCGATTTTATTTGATCCTGTAGGATATTCCCTGACTTCTCAGAAACGTAAGAAGCCCCAACGTTACCTGCTGCACTTGGATATTTGCTCGGCAGCATTTCCTTCGATATCCCCAGTTGTCCTTTGACTTCGGTATATTTCAGTAGGTCAGGATTGAACTTTGGATCCCAGCCACCAGTGATCCATTTACCAGCGGCATTTGTCCCTGAAGAGATCGATTTACCGGCTCCATAACCTAATGCCGATCCTGCACCATTAGTTATCGCACCAGTTAGCCGTGATCACGCTGGCGTCATTGAGTAATGCGCCGATGATGCGTAGCACCATGTCGCCACCCGCAAGAATGCGCGCGCCGATACCTTCACTGACCAGCCGATCACGCGTCACCGTGCCGGTTACGCTACGCTCACGGAAATTGTTGTAATCAGTGACGAAAAGCGCATTGTCGATGTCGATATGCTTTTCGGGATCCCACTGCTCAAGACGTCCACTGTTGGCTTCGCGCCATACCGTGTTCTGATAAGGGGTTGGCACATTTTTTTGCCGCAACCCACGGGTTTCATAGAACGTCATGGCATAGGTGCCGTCGGCATTGGGGTTCAGCGCCAGATAGTTAACCCACAGATCGGTCAGCACGCCCTGATTGTTCATGACGCGAACCTGGGCGCGTTTGCCTGCAGCGTCAATCGCCAGCAGCGTGCCGTAAGGATTATTCTGTGCCGCTGCTTCATCCTGGAAGGTCAATTGCTGAGTGGTCGACGCCATAGTGCTGAGATCCGTATTGGTCTCTCCGCCATAAGAGCGCCAGTAATAGTTATAACGATGCCAGCTGTAGTCGCTGCTCTCGGCCTCGCGCTCTATCACCAGTCCTTCGCGCAGGTTGTCGAGCCGCCGCGCCTCCAGCGTCATATCACCATCTGCTTCGATAAAACTCGCCCGGTTCTCGATCAGGTCATCGCTGTGCAATGACAGGCGATCGCCGCTGTAGAGCAATGCACCCTCTTTGTTGCTCAGCCGCTCGCTGGCCTGCAGCGTCAGGCTTTGCGTTGCGGCAATGACCGCAGTCTGTCCGTGATTATCGATAACCCGACCACGCACGGTGACCTCATCGCCTATCACGGTGGCGAGGTTATCCAGCGAGTCGACATTCAGCGTCAGGTTGTCGGCTTCAAGCCGCCCGCTGTTCAGAAGCGCACCCGTCGTGAGCTGAACGGTTTTACCCACCAGCATCGCCGGGTTGGTTATGCCTGCCGCATTCAGCACAAGATTACCTGGCAGCAGCCAGTCCACCAGGTTAGTAAACGCCCCGCTCAGCGAGAAAGTCACCGTGCCGTTACTGCTGATGGTTTCACCCGCATGGCGGGTGTAGTCCTGTTGTGCAGTCAGCGTCAGAGCTTGCAGGCCTAGCAGCGTGCCGCCCTGATTATCGAAAGAGTGTGCATGGATGTTTAATGCGCCAGCACTCTCCAGCCGTCCGCTCTGATTGAGCAGCACCAGCGGTGAATCAGTCGGTGAGAGATCACCGTTGAGGGTGAGATCGCCATTCGCCAGCACCCTTCCCTGCCGGTTGTCCAGCTGTGCAACACCGCGCAGCATGAGCGTTCCGGCGCTCTGCAGCCGTCCGCTGCTGTTATCGATGTCACGGGCAGCGATGTCGGTAAAGGTCGTACCGAGTAACAGGCCGCCGTCGCGGTTACTCAGACGATCGGCCTGCAGTGAGAGTCCCGCCTGGCTGCTGAGCACACCCTGTGTGCTGTTATCGATCGCCGTGGCCTTCAGCACGAGATCCTGAGTGGCGACCAGCTGGCCGCCCTGATTGTTCAGTTGCGCAGCGTCAAGGGAGAGCGCCGCGCCGCTGTGGACTTTGCCCTGCTGGTTGTTGAGCACATTGAGGTGATAATTTCCCGCGCCCTGGCTGATCAGCGTGCCGCTGGCATTCTCCAGTTGCCCTGTTGTCAGATTAATCGCCTCACGACTGCTGAAGATGCCCTGACGGTTAGTGACCGTCGCGGCATTAACCTGCTGTTCACCGTTGCTGCGCACCGCACCGTCGCTGTTATCCATCTGTCCTGACAGCTGCAGGCTGAGCTGTTGCTGGCTGTCGATGTGGCCGCCCGCGTTGTTCAGCGTCTGCGCATCAAGCTGGAGCGCGCCGCCACTCTGCACGTTGCCCGCCCGGTTATCCAGATCCCCGGCCAGGTTCAGCCTTAACTGCCGCTGACTGTAGAGCAGACCGCCCTGAGTGTTACCGAGATGGGCAGCGGTGATGGTCAGCCCCTCACCAGCCAGCCACTGGCCGCCCGCATTGTTAATGTTACCGGTGCGGCTGCCGCTGGTCTGACCCTGAACGGTCAGCAGCTGCTGAGCAGAGACTTTACCGGCCAGGTTATTGATATTCTGTGCAACGCGCAACACCAGCCCGGCGGCTGACTGCAACACGCCGCTGGCGTTACTGAGCCAGTTTGCCGAGAGCTCAGCCTGCAGCTGACTTTGCACGCTGCCCGCCGTGTTATCGAAACCGGCAGTCGTGGCAGTCCAGCGCCCCTGGCTACCCATCCAGCCCTGCGCATTGCCAATTTCCTGCGCCTGGAGCGTCTGGCTTAGCCGACTGAAGATGCGGCCATTACTGTTATCCAGACGACCAGTAAACTGCATATTCAGCGCGTCCAGCGCATTGATCGCCCCCCCGGCATTCAACAGATTTGCGGCGCTGGCCTGGGTGCTGCCGTTGCTGGTCAGTGTGCCGCTTTGGTTGTCCCAGTCACCCGCCAGGTTAAACGTCAGTGCCTGCTGGCTAAGAACCTGCCCTGACTGGCGATTGTTTAGCGCGCCACCCTGCAGGAGCAGATCGCCGCCGCTTTGCAGCGACCCGCCATCGTTATCAAACAGTGTCGCGGAGGTGCCATGGATCGCGAGGGCGTTTTTCGCCGTGAGTTTGCCGCCCTGGTTGAGGATATCGCCACGGCTGGTCAGGTCCAGATCACCGCCAGACTGCAACCGGCCGCTGACGTTATTGAGTTGATTGGCCGTCGCCGTAACCTGCTCGCCACCCTGCACCGTCCCACCGCTGTTCTCCCAGAATCCGCCGCTGTTGAGCGAAAGATGATGACCCGCTTCGATCCAGCCATCGCTGTTGTCCAGGCCCTGTGCCGTCATCAGGCTCAGATCCTGCAACGCAATCACTTTGCCCTCTGAATTATCCAGCCCGTTTGCCGTCAGGCTCAGATCACGCTGGCTGGTAATCTCGCCCTGCGCATTGTTCAGATGCTGCGCGGTCAGCGACAGCTGGCCGCCGTTCAGGGTGCCCGCGTGATTATCCAGATCGCCGCCCGCGCTAAGCGTCAGCGCATTACCGGCCAGAAGATTACCCTGACTGTTGTTAACCGCGTCGCGGGCAGTGATAGCCAACGACGCCTGGGTTTTGATGGTGCCGCCCTGGTTATTCAGGCTGCCGGTCTCAAGCGTCAGATCGCCGTTGCTGCCCAGCTCGCCCGACGTGTTGTCAAACAGCCCATCAATCCGCCAGTGCTGCGCTGCGTTATCAAGCGCAACCATACGGCCACGCTGATTGTTCAGCGAGGCGGCCTGGAAACTGAGCTGCTGACTCTCAATCGAACCCTCGCTGTTGTCCAGCCCGCCAGACAACGTAAAGCGGCTTTCGCCACTGCCGGTCTGCGACCATCCCGCCTGCTGGCTGAACAGGCTGCGCCCGTCGATCTGCCAGCGTCCGGCGCTAATCTGTGCCTGCTGCGCCTCAATATCTCCAGAGGTGTTTATCACCAGCTCCGCGCCATTAATCACCGCCTGACGCACGGCAACACCCGCTTCCTGAGCAGTCAGGGTGGCGCGGCTGGCAGCGACCTGAGCGCCACTGAGATCGACGCGGCGTCCATGTGCGCTGATCTCTTTTTTGCTCAACAGGCTGCCACTGGCGCGAATGGTCTCCTGGCTCTCCAGTTGCAGACTGGCTTCCTGCACAATCTGGCTGCTGGCGTCGCTGCCTGCCAGCAGGTGTCCACTGCTCTGAATGCTGCGGGCTGCCGTCAGCCGTACGGCACCAGCCGCCGCCAGGGTGCCGGACTGGGTAATCCCGCCTTCACGGCTCTGAACCGTCAGCTGACCGCCACTGTGGAGCTTGCCCTGATAATCAACGCTATCTCTGGCCGTCAGGCTGATGTCGCCTGCGGCCTGCGTGACGCCATCCTGTGCCGTCGATTGCCAGACAAGTTTACCTTCGCTGCTCACTACCAGCGTTTTACCCGCCTGCACCTGAGCGTTCTGATTCCGCACCCCGACGCCTGCTTCGGTGCCAATCATGCGGATCTGGCCGCTGTACATGCCGCCCATCTGACCCATGTCGATCGCCAGTTCAGGTCTGGCGCTGCCGTCGTCAGCCAGCGGTATGACCGTCTGTGTGTCGGCACTGATGCGGTTACGCCCAGCCACCACCGTCAGCTCTTTTTTGGCCCAGACACCCGCATTGATCTCCACCGCGCGGGCCAGGACGTCTACGTATTCAGTATCATGACGGGAATCGCCATTAAGTCCGCCGCCTTCAATGCGCACCACGCCGCGTTCAACCTGATAACCCGCCAGGCTGCCGTCGGCGTTGCGCTGCGGTTTGCCGGTGGTCAGCGTCATCCGTCCGGCGTTGATGGTGCCGCAGCCGTTGCAGACAATTCCTGCCGGGTTGGCAACGATCACCTGCGCCCGTCCGCCCGCCACTTCCATATAACCGCGAAGCTGGCTGGGATTGTTGCTGTTCACTTCGTTGAGGATCACCCGCGCCGGTGCAGCGCCGGGCTTGAGGTTCGGGTTGCCCTGAATCATTCCGGCCAGTTGCGTGGAGGTCATCACTGCGGAGTTATTCAGGATGGCACCGTTCTGCGCGACGTCGAACTGCTGATACTGGTTGTGTGAGATTCCTGCCTGATTGGGCGCAGTAATATTGACCTGCGGCAGCCCGTTCTGAGTCACGATGACGTCCGGCCGCTGACCTGGCGTAGCGTTGCCATCCGCCACAATGCCGTTCGCCAGTGCTGGCCCGGCAAACAGCGCCAGTCCCAGCAGCCACGCCGTGCGGCGTAAAGTAACCCAGAGCCGGGGCGCGCCGTTGCCTCGGCTCTGGCCGGGTTCCGTGCTGCAACTGCGGGCAAGTTCTGACACCACCCGGAGTTCACCATGGGTGCGGCTGAAGATAATGCGATAGCAATGTTTATTCATGGGTCACATCCGTGTGAAAGTCACTGTTTCAGATAGCGGTGATCACCCGCTTTGTTGGTCAGATTTCCAGGTTAACGCTGAAACCCGCCGTCGCGCCTGAGGTATGAAAACCCTCGGGTTTACAGAGCGGCACGCCCGCAAACAGGTCATAGCTGAAGCGACCCCAGAGTGAGCCGCGTACGCCGATGGCACTGCCTGCCAGCTGATGCCCGACCAGGTCCCGCGTCGCGGGTCCGCTTACCCGGCCATAATCGGCAGCCAGATAGAGCTCATGCCCGCGTGAGAAAAGGTTCCAGCCGATTTCGTTGCGCCACAGCAGACCTTTTTCCCCCGACAACATCTGTTCACCGTCAAAGCCGCGTACCGTGTAACGCCCGGCAATCGCCATGCGCTCCTGCGGCGTCAGCGCATTCGGACTCCATTGTCCGCGCACGCTGCTATAGACCCGCCAGGGTTGCTCGCCCAGGGCGAAAGGATGGTTGATGCCGAGGTCGCCCAGCAGTATGCCGGTACGCGCACTGCCCTGATGACGCGACTCTTCTGGTGCAGGAAGCGCATTAAACGCCCCGGTACCGCGCCGCCAGGCGATACTGGCGTCCAGCGTGCTGCTACTCAGATAGCTATGCTGATTCAGGCCCAGTTCCCAGCCCGCAGTGCGCCGCTTTTGCTGCTCAATGTCGATATCGTTGACGGCGTTGGTGGAGTGTTTGCGGTAGCCACGCAGATTAAGCGTGGTTTTGTTCGACTGATCGCGGTAGAGCAATCGGGAGACCGTGAGCTGGAAATTATCGCTCTTGCCGCTGTAGCGCAGCACCTCATTGGCATTGGGGATGTTCTGGTGATAGGTGTAGTCGTTGTAGTTGGCGGAAACGGCCCAGTAGCCTATCGGGAAAAAGTAATTCAGGGTGTGCGAGCGGTTACCGAACGGCCCATGCTCAAACAGATTTTTGCCAATATTGGCGTAAAACAGATCGTTCTGCGCAAAGGGCGCATCCACTGCGAGGGTGGCGGAACCGAGATAGCGCCCGGTACTTCTGGAGCCGCTGTCATCCAGTCCCAGACTGATCCGTACCGGTCTGCCTTCGTGCCAGTTGACCTGCAGATCGCTGGTGGCTTCCTGCTCGCCCGGCACGATTTTAATGTCAGCTCTGGCGCTGGGCACCCGCTTAAAGTTCTCCAGGCCCTGCTCAATATCCCGCAGATTCAAAATATCGCCCGATGACGCCGGAACGGCATTCCACAGCCGTCCACGCCAGGAAACAGGCTCTTCGAAGCGGATCTGGCTGATACGGCCAGGCTGCAGCGTCAGCGTCAACACGCCCTTCGTCAGATCCTGCTCCTGTGCCATGACGCGGGTGGTCACATAGCCTTTGGCGAGAATCGCATTCTGCACTTTGTTGATGACCAGCACGATGCCCTGTCCGCCCAGGCAACGGCCGGTGGCGTCTGAAGCAGCATCAAGCGCCCACTGAAAACGGCTGGCTTCGTCGCCAGTCAGGGCGATCTGATTGATGGTAAAGCAGGGCTGCTCACTGGCAGGATAACCGGGCAGACGACTATCAGGACGGGGAAGATGTTCATTCGCCTGCGGCGCATTCTGCTGTTGCAGCACGCGCTCGCGCGTCTGCTGACGCAGTTGCTCGCGGGCATCAATCACCTGGCCTTCTTCGCGGGGATTATTGGCTGGCGAGGCTGCCATCAGCGGTAAAGAGAAGCAGAACAGCGCGCCCGCGACTATGGCGAGCAGAGGCTTTGGCGGATGCCAGAGCGATAAACAAATCCTTTTCATGAAAATTCCATTTCACTAACTGTAACCGGGTGTAAATTTTGGCGAATTATCCATCAGAAAGGGACAAAAACAAGGGGGAGGGCTATTTTTGAGGCGGTTTCTTAACCTGCGGATTGATGAAAAACCTTAGAGTATTACAGGAGAAAAATTAACAATTAACCTTTTGATATATAATAATATTTATCAGCTGGAGTATCACGACAGCCGATTTCTGATGACCGGCAATGGCAGTTTGAGCACTTTAGCGTATTCATTTGCATCCTAAAAAATGGCCGCTATAGCGGTCACACTCAGATATGAGTTGAAGACATCAGGCCTGAAAAATCCCATAAAAAAAGGGACGATTGCTCGTCCCTTTTTCGTACTACGCTAAGAGGATTACTGCAGCAGCGAGATATCCGCGACCTGCAGGAACAGCTCACGCAGTTTTGACAGCAGCGTCAGGCGATTGACCCGCACCGCCTGATCGTCGGCGTTCACCATCACTTTATCGAAGAAGTTGTCTACCGCGGTGCGCAGCTGGGCCAGTTCGACCAGCGCATCCTGATAGCGGCCTTCAGCGAAGTAAGGCTGCAGCTTGCTGCTCAGCGCGGTGACAAAGGTCGCCAGCTGGATCTCTTCGTTCTCTTTCAGCAGCGACGCCTGCACGCTCTCATTCAGCGTTTCGGTCGATTTTGCCAGAATGTTAGAGACGCGCTTGTTCGCCGCCGCCAGTGCTGCGGCGGCCTCCAGCGTACGGAAGTGCGACACCGCTTTCATGCGTGCATCAAAGTCAGCCGGACGGGTCGGACGACGCGCCAGAACTGCCTGCAGCGTATCAATGCTGTGACCCTCTTCCTGATACCAGGTGCGGAAGCGACCCAGCATAAAGTCGATCACATCATCCACCACGCGGGCGTTGCTCAGCTTGCTGCCGTACAGACGTACTGCTTCTTCAGTCAGCGTCTGCAGGTCGAGTGGCAGGTTTTTCTCAACGATGATACGCAGCACGCCCAGCGCCGCACGACGCAGTGCGAACGGATCTTTGTCGCCTTTTGGATGCTGACCAATGCCGAAAATACCGGCCAGCGTATCCATTTTATCGGCAATCGCCAGCGCACAGGCGACCGGGCTGGATGGCAGATCGTCACCGGCAAAGCGCGGCTGATACTGCTCGTTCAGCGCAACCGCCACATCTTCGGCTTCGCCGTCGTGACGCGCGTAATGCATGCCCATCACGCCCTGGGTGTCGGTGAACTCGAAGACCATGTTGGTCATCAGGTCACACTTCGACAGCAGGCCCGCGCGGGTAGCGTGATTCACATCGGCGCCGATTTTACCGGCAATCCAGCCCGCCAGGGCCTGAATGCGATCGGTTTTATCGCGCAGCGTGCCCAGCTCTTTCTGGAACAGGACGGTCTCCAGACGCGGCAGATTGTCTTCCAGACGTTTTTTGCGGTCGGTGTTAAAGAAGAACTCCGCATCGGCCAGGCGCGGACGTACCACTTTCTCGTTGCCGGAGATAATCTGGCGCGGATCGCTGGATTCGATGTTGGTGACGAAAATGAAGTTCGGCATCAGGTTACCGTCATTGTCATACACCGGGAAATACTTCTGATCGCCTTTCATGGTGTAGACCAGCGCTTCCGCTGGCACCTTGAGGAATTTCTCTTCAAAGGTCGCGGTCAGGACGACCGGCCACTCCACCAGCGACGTCACCTCTTCCAGCAGGCTGTCGCTGATATCGGCGTTGCCGCCTAAGCGGCGTGCGGCCGCTTCTGCATCGGCTTTGATCATCGCTTTGCGGACCTGATAGTCGGCAATGACCTGGCCGCGTTTTTCCAGCACATCAGGATAGTGATCGGCGCTTTCGAGCGTGATTTCGCTTTCACCCATAAAGCGGTGACCACGAATAATCCGGTCTGACGCGATGCCCAGAATGGTGCCCGGGATCAGCTCATCGCCCAGCAGCATCGTCACGGTGTGCACCGGCCGAACGAACTGCACATCGCTGTCGCCCCAGCGCATCAGTTTTGGCACCGGCAGCTTGCTGAGTGCAGTCGCAATCATCGCTGGCAGCAGTGCCTGGGCCGCTTCGCCTTTGACCTGGGCGCGATAAACCAGCCATTCGCCTTTATCGGTGGCGAGGCGTTCAGCCTGATCGACAGTAATGCCGTTGCCACGCGCCCAGCCTTCAGCGGCTTTGGTCGCGTTGCCGTCAGCATCAAATGCCGCTGCGACCGCCGGTCCGCGCTTCTCTACTTCCCGATCGGGTTGTGAGGCGCTCAGGTTGGCGACTTTCAGCGCCAGACGACGCGGCGCAGCAAACCAGCTGACCTCGCCGTGGCTCAGGTTAGCGGCATCCAGTTCAGCAGTGACCTGCGCGGCAAAGGCTTCTGCCAGGCTGCGCAGGGCTTTTGGTGGCAGCTCTTCGGTGCCGATCTCCACCAGGAAGGTTTGTTCAGTCATGGCTGCCTCTTACTTTTTGTTATTGCACATCGGGAAGCCCATTGCCTCGCGAGAGGCGTAGTAAGCTTCAGCCACGGCTTTGGTCAGGGTACGAATGCGCAGAATATAGCGCTGACGCTCTGTTACCGAGATCGCTTTGCGGGCATCCAGCAGGTTGAAGCTGTGTGCCGCTTTCAGAATGCGTTCGTAGGCGGGCAGTGGCAGCGGTTTTTCCAGCGCCAGCAGATGCTGTGCCTCTTTCTCGTACTGCTCGAAGCAGGTAAAGAGGAAGTCGACGTCGGCGTATTCGAAGTTATAGGTGGATTGCTCCACTTCGTTCTGATGGAACACGTCGCCGTAGGTGGTTTTGCCCAGCGGGCCATCGCTCCAGACCAGATCGTAAACGCTGTCGACGCCCTGGATATACATCGCCAGACGTTCCAGGCCGTAGGTGATCTCACCGGTTACCGGCTTACACTCCAGGCCGCCAACCTGCTGGAAGTAGGTGAACTGCGTCACTTCCATGCCGTTGAGCCAGACTTCCCAGCCGAGTCCCCAGGCGCCCAGCGTCGGGTTTTCCCAGTTATCTTCTACAAAGCGAATGTCATGCACCGTCGGATCCATTCCCAGCTCTTTTAACGAACCAAGATACAGCTCCTGAATGTTGTCGGGTGACGGTTTGATGATGACCTGGAACTGGTAATAGTGCTGAAGACGGTTCGGATTTTCACCGTAGCGGCCATCGGTAGGACGACGGGATGGCTGCACGTAGGCGGCGGCGATCGGCTCCGGGCCGAGTGCACGCAGGCAGGTCATCGGGTGTGAAGTGCCAGCGCCCACTTCCATGTCCAGCGGTTGGACAATGGTGCAGCCCTGACGCGCCCAGTAATCCTGCAAGGTCAGGATCAGCCCCTGAAAGGTTTTGGTATCAAACTTTTGCATGTTGAGTGTGCACGCGCTTCGGTTAGATTAAAAAAAGAGGCCGACAGTATACCCTTTGACCGCGCGATGTGCAGCCGTAAATCCCAGGCACTACCGGCGCGTTTTCGCGGTAATTACGGGCGCTGGCATACAGATGGCTCCGAATCCTGCTGGCGGCAGTTGTTGCTCTGGTCGCATTTGACTACCCTTTTGCGCACGGAGCTATGCGCAAGAGGACGCCATGTCGCAGAAGATTTACTGGATCGATAATTTACGCGCGGTTGCCTGCCTGATGGTGATCGTGATTCACACCACCACCTGGTATATCACCGGGCCGATGGCGGTAACCGGCACGACCTGGGATGTGGCGAATCTGCTGAACTCGGCATCACGCGTCTGTGTTCCACTGTTCTTTATGATCTCCGGCTATCTGTTTTTCGGCGAACGTAGCGCCCAGCCGCGTCATATGCTCCGGCTGGTGCTCTGTCTGCTGTTCTACAGCGCGGTCTCGCTGGCCTATATCACCTGGCTGACGCCGATCAGCGAAGGACGTTCGATCCTGAAGATGCTGCAGAAGCCCGTGTTCTATCACCTGTGGTTCTTCTTTGCGCTGATTGGCATCTATCTGATGTCGCCGCTGATCCAAGTGAAAACCGTGCAGGCACGCTATGTAGCGCTGCTGGTGCTGGTGCTGGCGGTACTCGCCAACCCGAATACGGTCAGCCAGTCGCTGGGCCCGTTCCATTTTCTGCCGGTTAACCTCTATGTCAGCGGTGACAGCATTTACTACCTGCTCTATGCGCTGCTTGGACGGGCGATCGGCACCATGGACACGACCCGGCGCGGCCTGACCCCGCTGGCCGCCGGGCTGTTTATCGCCTGTGTGATTGGCATTACGTTAGGGACGAAAAAGGCGCTGATCGTCAACGGGGCGTTTAACGATACCTGGTATCTCTACTGCGGACCGCTGGTATTTATCGCGGCGATCAGCCTGCTCATCGTGTTTAAAAACAGCCTGAATCAGCGCACGCTGCCCGGTTTTACCGTGATTGCGCGCTATTCACTGCCGATCTACGGCTTTCATGCGCTGTTCATTCACTATCTGCGCACGCATCACTACGATGATATGTCGCGTCCGTGGCTCGATCTGCCCTGGGTGTTCGGACTGACGCTGGGTGGCAGTCTGCTGCTGGGGATGGCGCTGAAACGGGTCGATACCCGTCACTTTGTCAGCTGATCGGTTTCCCGCTGGCGGGCGCGTCGCAGCTGGCGCGCCGATGAAAATCCCGCCGCCAGCGCCGCTTTCTCAGCGGATTCACCCTGCTGCTGACGCTGGCGCGCCACGCCAACCCGCAACTGCTCATGGTATTCCCGCACGCTGATCCCCAGATGCTGACGAAACAGCCGCGCCAGATGACGGCTGCTGACGTGGGCGCGCCCGGCCAGCTCGGTCAGCGTCCAGCCATGCTCAGGATGCGCAATCATCAGGTCCTGCGCCCGATGAATGGCCGGATGCAGGTGATTGCGGTAACGCAGCCAGGGTGAAAGCTGCGGGTCGTCACCGGCGCGGCGGAACCAGACCACCATTTCCCGCGCCACGGCCAGCGCTGTTGGCGTATCGCAGAGCTGATTCACCAGATGCAGCGCCAGGTCGATCCCCGCCGTGATGCCCGCGCTGGTCCAGATATTCTCATGCCCGACAAATACCCGGTTCTCCTGCACCTGAGCGCGCGGGGCGACCGCTTTCAGACGGGCAATGACATCATGATGGGTGGTGCAGGGCAAGTCATCGAGCATGCCCGCTTGCGCTGCCAGCAACGCACCTGAGCAGACGCAGACCAGCATAAAGGTCTGCGCGCGCAGCGCGGCGTGCTGCCGCATCAGCCAGTCGCGTGCTTCTGTGGCCTGGGGTGTGGAATAACAGATCTGCGAGTCATAGACGCCCGGCACCACCAGCAGGCTCCCGGCGGGCAACTGTTCTGGCAAGGGTTCGATGCCGCCAATGGTCATACCGGTGGAACAGACCACCTCCGGCTGCGGGCCAATGTAGCGCAGCGAAAAGCGATCCCCCGCCAGCTTCAGCGTTTCGGCCGGGCCGGTCAGATCCAGTACCATGACGCCAGGCAGGGTTAAAAACCAGACGGTATGTGTCATGCTGGCCTGCGCTACACCAGATCCCAGCCACGGGCGCGCCACAACGCAGGCAGCTGCGCCATGTCGTCGAAGCGCGTCACCAGCGGATGATCCAGTTCAGGATTGTGCGGATCAGCACAGTAGTAGTAGACCGGGATCCCGGCGGCAATACCGGCGCGGGCGCCCGCTTCGGAGTCATCCACCAGAATGCAGCGCTCAATCGGCACCTGCATCTGTTCCGCCGCGTGGTACATCAGCTCCGGATCGGGCTTCCAGTGCAGAATGTCATAACCGCTATAGAGGTGTTCGGCAAACAGCGGCAGCATGCCGGTTAAGCCCAGCGAGTGCTGCATCTTTTTTACCGTCCCGTTTGAGACCACGCACATCGGCACTTTGATCTGCTCCACTAGCGCTTTCGCACCCGGAATTGGCTGCAGTTGCTGATCGAACAGTCGCGCGACTTCCGCGCGATAAGCTGTCTCCACCTCTTCCATCGGCAGCGACACCTGATGCGCGTCGCCCACGTCACGAATGATGTCGTAGAGTTTGACGCCCTTATACTTTTCAAACATCTGCTGCAGCGACAGCGCCAGACCGTAACGGGCAAACGTGTTGACGTAGGCCTGGGTGCAGAGCAACTCACTGTCCACCAGCGTGCCATCGCAATCAAAAAAGACGCATTCAACTGACATCAGACTCTATCCTTCGATTCAGGGGTGTGCTCCACACTCTACCGCACTCAGCGCAGATTGCGAGACTGGCAATCGGTTGCGAAAAATCATTGTATTGCCCCGGTAAAATCGCCAGGATACGCGCCGATGATTTTTTCTTCTGGATGGATGGCATGAGCAAGCAAGGCGTTTTGCAGCGCATCTTCAGGCTGCAGGAACATGGCACCACGGTGCGCACCGAAGTGATCGCAGGTATCACCACCTTTCTGACGATGGTCTATATCGTCTTCGTCAATCCGCAGATCCTCGGCGTCGCCGGTATGGATACCCAGGCGGTGTTTGTGACCACCTGTCTGATTGCCGCGCTTGGCAGCATTCTGATGGGACTGTTTGCCAATCTGCCGGTGGCGCTGGCCCCCGCAATGGGGCTGAATGCCTTCTTCGCTTTTGTGGTGGTCGGGGCGATGGGCTATTCGTGGCAGGTCGGTATGGGCGCGATTTTCTGGGGTGCGGTCGGCCTGCTGATACTGACCCTGCTGCGGGTTCGCTACTGGATGATTGCCAATATCCCACTGAGCCTGCGCGTTGGCATCACTGCCGGTATCGGCCTGTTTATCGCCATGATGGGGCTGAAGAATGCCGGTATTATCGTGCCGAATCCCGATACGCTCGTGGCCGTGGGTAATCTGACTTCGCACAGCGTGCTGCTGGGCGCACTCGGCTTCTTTATTATCGCCATTCTGGCATCACGCAATATCCACGCGGCGGTGCTGATCTCAATGGTGATCACCACCGCTATTGGCTGGATGCTGGGCGACGTGAAGTTTGTCGGCCTGTTTTCTGCGCCGCCTTCGATTACTTCGGTGGTGGGTCAGGTCGATATCAAAGGTGCGTTTAACATTGGCATGGCGGGCGTCATCTTCTCCTTTATGCTGGTCAATCTGTTCGACTCCTCCGGCACGCTGATTGGCGTTACCGACAAAGCGGGACTGACCGATGAAACCGGCACCTTTCCGCGGATGCAGCAGGCGCTTTATGTCGACAGCATCAGTTCGGTGAGTGGCGCGCTGGCGGGCACGTCTTCCGTGACCGCCTATATCGAGAGCACCTCGGGCGTGGCGATTGGTGGCCGTACCGGTCTGATGGCCGTGGTAACCGGCCTGCTGTTCCTGCTGGTGACCTTCCTGTCACCGCTGGCCGCAATGGTGCCATCCTATGCCGCCGCAGGCGCGCTGATTTACGTTGGCGTGTTAATGACCGCCAGCCTGTCGCGCGTGCGCTGGGATGATCTGACCGAAGCCGTTCCGGCGTTTGTCACCGCCGCCATGATGCCCTTCAG
Source organism: Pantoea sp. XY16 (assembly GCF_025153065.1). Lineage (NCBI taxonomy): Bacteria > Pseudomonadati > Pseudomonadota > Gammaproteobacteria > Enterobacterales > Erwiniaceae > Pantoea > Pantoea sp. XY16. The sequence continues at coordinate 84,133 of NZ_JANZNP010000013.1, forward strand.
CTTTTCCATCACCGAAGGCATTGCGCTGGGTTTTATCGCTTACTGCGTGATGAAACTGGGCACCGGCCGCTGGCGTGAAATCAGCCCCTGCGTGGTAATTGTTGCGCTGCTGTTTGTGCTGAAGATTGTCTTTATCGACGCGCACTAAGCGCAGTCAGAGCCGCAACCCACCGGTTGCGGCTTTTTACATTTGAGGATGCAGATTGCGCTCGCCGGGCAGACTGGTCAGCCGCAGGGCATGAGGCCCGATGTTGGGTTTACCCATCTCGATTTCGCGTAATGCACGCCATTCAAAAGCGTTATCCATCTCCCACAGGTACAGCCGCTGGGTCGCAGACGACAGCGCGCACGACCAGACCAGCATGGGTTCCGCATCACATACCACCTGAATCTCGGGATAGAGTGACGATCGCAGCCGACCGGCACCCGGCAACAGGCGCAGCGAATCCAGTCCGCGATCGCCTTCTCCCGTCAGCTTGAGAATGCTCTGGCGTAACGTCCAGATTTGCGTCACCGCTTCCATGGCATCCTGCTGGGCATTAATCCAGGCGATTTCGCCCGACGTTAATCCCTGAATCAGCTGCTCCTGCGTCTGACGGCTCCGCGCATGCACAATCTCCATATCCAGACCCGCACGTCCACCCTCTTCAGCCAGCAGCACCCCCACCGTATTGCCCGCATAGGCGATGCTGAAATCGGGCAGATCGCTGTCAGCAAAAACGGGGCGTCCGTTACCCTGGATAAGCAGGCGCGGCAGCTCACTAATGCCATAAACCCGCAGCATCAGTTGTGCCAGCAGGGTACGGGCGGCAAGAAATCGTCCACGGCGTTTGTCAGCAAACTGCTGTGCCGTATCGGTGATAACCTGGGGAATGCGTAAATCATTAGCCGGGAAGCCGGGATCGCCCGTCCAGCGTACAAAATGACCAGCCATCTGTCGCTCCGTGAAAATGGTCAGATAATCATCAGACGCATTGTAGGAATTTTCTTACCTTAATGCACCTGACAACGCACAGATTGGGGTAAATTCGGAATAGGATGAGCATACAGCGCAGATTAGCGGGAATGGATCAGCGTTACGCGTCGCGATTCGAATCGCGACGCGGGCAGCATCAGGCGAAACGGCTCGCCTGCTCAAAGCTTAGTCGCGGCAGGCGCGGATGCAATTTTGACGCGTCACCATAGCCGAGGTTAATCAGCAGATTAACCTGATACTGACCGTCGGGGAAAAAGGCGTCATTGACTTTGGCCGGATCAAATCCGGACATCGGACCGGCATCCAGACCCAGCGAACGAGCCGCCAGAATCAGGTAGCCCGCCTGCAGGCTGCTGTTACGGAAAGCGGTCTCTTTTGCCACTTCCGGGCTGCCGGTAAACCAGCTGCGCGCATCCGCATGCGGGAACAGGGCGGGCAGCTGCTCATAGAACTCGCGGTCCCAGGCCACAATCACCGTGACCGGCGCGCTCATGGTTTTATCCAGGTTGCCGGAAGAGAGTGCCGGTTTCAGCTTCTCTTTGCCTTCCGCCGAGGTCACGAAAACAAATCGCGCAGGCGAACAGTTCGCCGAGGTTGGGCCCAGTGCCGTTAAAGCATAGAGCTGCTCCAGCAGGGCGTTATCGACCGGCTTATCCTGCCAGTAACTGTGGGTGCGGGCGTCATTAAACAGCGTGTCCAGTGCGGCAGTGTCGAGCGGTGTACTCATGCAACTCTCCTGTTTCAGGCGAAAAAACTCGCCCAACGGTGTTCACGTAGTGGGTTTGCGTCCGGTCCGGCGCGGCGGGATGAGGCGGGGTCCACTCACCGCGATCATAGCCGCACGTCAGATCGGCGCGTCTACCGTTATACGACAACGTGTTGCCGCCGCAAAATAACATATCAGCAAAAATCAACGCAGCGGCAGGAATAACAGGGGAGGTAGCGAGGCGGGAAATCAGGCCTGACAGCGCTGCCGCCAGGCCAGGAAAGCTATTTACCGATACAGAAGCTGGAGAAGATACGGCCCAGCAGATCGTCAGAGGTGAATTCACCGGTAATCTCACTTAACGCCTGCTGAGCAACACGCAGCTCCTCCGCCAGTAACTCACCGGCCCGGGCACCGAGCAGTTGCGCTTTTCCCTGCTGTAAGTGCGTTGCCGCCTGCTCCAGCGCCTGCAGATGACGACGACGCGCCAGGAAGCCGCCTTCCATATTGCCGGAGAAGCCCATGCTCTGCTTCAGGTGATCCCGCAGTGCATCGACGCCCTCGCTGGTGCGTGCCGACAGGCGAATCAGTGAGTGACCGTTTACTTCTGTCAGGCCTAAAGGCTCACCGGTGACATCCGCCTTGTTGCGGACCACGGTAATCGGCAGTTCCGGCGGCAGGCGGGAGACAAAATCGGGCCAGATAGCCGCCGCTTCGGTGGCATCGGTGGTGGTGCCGTCCACCATAAACAGCACGCGGTCAGCCTGTTCAATCTCCTGCCAGGCACGCTCAATCCCGATACGTTCGACTTCGTCACTGGCCTCACGCAGTCCAGCGGTGTCGATGATATGCAGCGGCATGCCATCTATATGAATATGTTCACGCAGTACGTCACGGGTGGTGCCCGCAATGTCCGTAACGATAGCGGCGTCACGGCCTGCCAGCGCATTCAGCAGGCTCGATTTGCCCGCATTGGGGCGGCCCGCAATCACCACTTTCATTCCTTCACGCAGCAGGCTGCCCTGACGCGCTTCGGCACGGACCGCATCCAGATCACCGATCACCGTATTCAGCTGCGCTTCAATTCGGCCATCAGAGAGGAAATCGATCTCTTCATCCGGGAAGTCGATAGCCGCTTCGACATAGATGCGCAGGTGAGTCAGTGCTTCCACAAGATGATTGACTCGGGTGGAGAAGGCGCCCTGCAGCGAGTTCACGGCCGAACGCGCCGCCTGCTCAGAGCTGGCATCAATCAGGTCGGCAATCGCTTCGGCCTGCGCCAGATCGAGCTTGTCATTCAGAAATGCACGCTCAGAGAACTCACCCGGCTGAGCGATACGCACGCCCGGCAGCGCCACAATGCGCTTCAGCAGCAGATCGAGGATCACCGGGCCGCCGTGACCCTGCAGCTCCAGCACATCTTCGCCGGTAAAGGAGTTAGGACCGGGAAACCACAGCGCAATGCCCTGATCCAGCACGCTGCCGTCGCTATCAGTAAACGGCAGGTAATCGGCATATCTGGGCTTAGGCAGTTTACCCAGCAACTGGCGGGCAACCTCTGCCGCCTGCGCGCCAGAGACGCGCAGAATGCCGACGCCGCCGCGTCCGGGTGGCGTCGCCTGGGCAACAATGGTATCGCTGTGGCTCATAAATTTTCTCTCGCTACAAAAAACACAGGCGGTCGCTTTGACCGCCTGAGAATAGACTATTTTAGGGCGGGATGGCTCCCGCGCTGGATCGCTTACGCTTTCTTCTTGTCGCGGCTATGCAGACCACGTTTTTCCAGGCCGCGATAAATCAGCTGCTGCTGGAGAATGGTCACCAGGTTGCTGACGATGTAGTACAGCACCAGACCTGACGGGAACCACAGGAAGAACACGGTGAAGATCACCGGCATGTAAGTCATGATCTTCTGCTGCATCGGATCGGTCACGGTGGTCGGTGACATCTTCTGAATAAAGAACATGGTGATGCCCATCAGAATCGGCAGAATGTAGTACGGGTCCTGCGCTGACAGGTCATGGATCCACAGAATGAATGGCGCATGACGCAGTTCAACCGAGCCTGACAGCATATAGTAGAGCGCCAGGAAGATTGGCATCTGAATCACCAGCGGCAGACAGCCACCCAGCGGATTCACTTTCTCTGCTTTATACAGCGCCATCATCTCCTGGCTCTGCTTCTGCTTGTCATCACCCAGACGCTCACGCATTGCCTGAATCTTCGGCTGCAGCATACGCATCTTAGCCATCGAGGTGTACTGCGCTTTAGTCAGCGGGTACATGATGCCGCGCACGATGAAGGTGATCACGATAATGGAGAAGCCCCAGTTACCGATGAAGCTGTGAATAAATTTCAGCAGCTTGAACAGCGGCTGAGAGATAAACCACAACCAGCCGTAATCCACGGTCAGATCAAGGTGCGGCGCAATCGCGGCCATCTTGTCCTGAATTTCCGGGCCGACCCACAGCGTTGCACCCAGATTCTGCTGTGCGCCCGCGGCGATGGTGACCGGTGCAGATTTATAGCCAATCGCTGCCACGCCGTTACCCAGGTTGCTGGTGTAAAGGGTGTTGGTGCCTTCAGTACGCGGAACCCATGCAGTGGCAAAGTACTGCTGCAGCATCGCAACCCAGCCATTACTGGTCGTCGCGTTCAGGTTCTCGTTATCCGCGATGGTGTCGAATTTATACTTCTCATATTTCGACTCGCTGGTGGAGTAGGCCGCGCCACGGAAGGTGTGCAGAGCAAAGTTGTTGCTGCCGGTATCACGATGCTTAGGCAGATCAATTGTCTGCTTCAGCTGGCCAAACAGCGATACTTCCAGCGGCTGCTGGGTAGTGTTGTTGACATGATAATCGACATTAACGGCATATTCGCCACGCTTGAAGATGAAGGTTTTGGTGTAAACCACGCCATTTTCAGCGGTATAGGTCATCGGCACACGCAGTTCGGACTGGCCATCAGCCATCTCGAAGTGATCCTGCGCGGTGGTGAACAGCGGACGCGCGCCGTTGTTCGGGTTATCCGGGCCATTACGACCGGTTAAACCACTCTGAGCCTGATAAAGGAACGCTGGCGTTGTTTCAAGCAGCTGGAACGGCTGGTCTGAACCCAGTTTGTCCGGGAAAGTCAGCAGCTGTGCCTGTTCAACATCACCGCCTCGGGTGTTGATATTCAATGACAGGACATCAGTCTTAACGGTGATCGTCTGGCCCTGACCGCTGGCCGGTACACCCTGACTGGCGGTATCACCCGCTACGCTGTTGGTGCCCTGTGTGGTCTGCGTCTGCTGTGGCTGCGGAGCGTGGTCCGTCTGCCAGGCTTGCCAGATCATAAAGGTCACGAACAGAAAAGCGATGAGAAAGAGATTGCGTTGCGAATCCATCGTTAATGTTCTCTGGTATCAAAGGTTTTTGGCGGCACAGGATCGTCACCACCCGGGTTCAAAGGGTGGCATTTTAATACGCGTTTTAATGTCAACCAACTGCCTTTTATCAGGCCAAACCTGCGTAACGCCTCAATTCCGTAATGAGAGCAGGTCGGGTGAAACCGACAGTGTGGTCCCAGTAATGGACTGATACCGCGTTGATAGACGCGTATCAGGACGATCAGGAGCCGCGCGCCAGGCGACAGTGACGACGCCATAATTTCTCCAACGCTTCCGCCAGCATACGGTTATCCAGATCGGCAACCCCCTTCTTCGCAACCACCACGAAGTCCATCGACGGCAGTTCATGTTGACGCAGACGAAAGCTTTCGCGGGTCAATCGCTTGATCCGGTTGCGTTCATGAGCGCGTTTCACATGTTTTTTAGCGACGGTGAGACCGATGCGGGGATGCCCCAGCGCGTTAAGGCGGCCGAGAATAGTGATTTGCGGCGTGCCAGCCCGTTGTGGCTGCTGGAAGACGAAAGTGAAATGAGTGGGAGTTAACAAACGTAACTCCCTGGGAAATGCGAGCTTACCCATCAGGGCTTGCTTTATTACTTAGAAACGGTCAGACGAGAACGGCCTTTAGCACGACGACGTGCCAGAACCTGACGACCATTTTTTGTTGCCATACGAGCACGGAAACCGTGTGAACGGTTGCGCTTCAGTACGGACGGTTGAAAAGTGCGTTTCATGGCGGTTTCTACCTAAACTTGAAAATTTTCACTGGGTGACGCGTTTCGGGCCAGTAAATCGACCTACGCCTCAATGTGTCTTTAATAAAGAGGCGGGATTGTAATAATTGTACAGTCCCGAGTCAATTTACTTCGCGTGCAACGGTACCTGAAAACCCGCTTACAGCCCGCTGAGTCCCGACTTTGCGCCTGATGGCTCAATCTCGGGTGGAGAATTATACGGGCTCCGCACTAAAGCGCAAGGATCGCGCGGGATCTTATTGCGATCGGCCTGGCGGATCCTGGGGATAAAATGAGATGTCGCCCGAAAATTTAGCGCATTCCACCAGATCCCTGCTGGTTTTTCCCGCAACTGGCGTAAACTTCTTTGCGCGTCTCAGGCCTGTGGATAAAAAGGATCAAAACTGTGTAGAAAGGGAAGATCTCTGCCTCGCTTTGCGCTATGATCCGCCCTTCCGCTGACGATCCTCCAATGATTGCAGGACGGGAAACCGCTGATAGCGGTCGCAGGCGCTTTCTTAGCGTCTGTGTCAAAAATGAACGTTTCTTAGAGTAACGCCTACTATTCTTATCGAATTTGTACGAGTGGAGTCCGCCGTGTCACTTACGCTTTGGCAACAGTGTCTTGCCCGTTTGCAGGATGAGCTTCCTGCCACCGAATTCAGCATGTGGATCCGTCCACTGCAGGCTGAGTTAAACGACAATACGCTTGCCTTGTATGCTCCAAATCGCTTCGTACTCGACTGGGTCCGGGACAAATACCTCAATAGTATCAATGCACTGCTGAATGAATTCTGTGGTCCGAATGTGCCTGCACTACGTTTTGAAGTGGGGACGCGCCCGGTTCAGCAGCAGGCGGCCGCGGTCAGCCAGCCGGTAATGGCCAGCGTCAGCGCGCCCGTCATGCCCGTGCAGAGTCATATCCGTCCGGCCCCGACGCAGATTCTGCGTCCCAGCTGGGATAATGTCCCGGCACCGGCCGACGTCACCTATCGCTCGAATGTGAATAACCGTCATAACTTCGATAACTTCGTCGAGGGTAAGTCCAACCAGCTGGCGCGCGCGGCGGCACGTCAGGTGGCGGATAATCCAGGCGGCGCTTACAACCCGCTGTTTCTGTATGGCGGTACGGGTCTCGGTAAAACGCACCTGTTGCACGCGGTAGGCAACGGCATCATTGCCCGTAAACCCAATGCAAAAGTGGTTTACATGCACTCCGAGCGCTTTGTGCAGGATATGGTTAAAGCGCTGCAGAACAATGCGATTGAAGAGTTCAAACGCTACTACCGTTCTGTCGATGCGCTGCTGATCGATGACATTCAGTTCTTTGCGAATAAAGAGCGATCGCAGGAAGAGTTCTTCCACACCTTTAATGCCTTATTAGAGGGCAACCAGCAGATCATCCTGACCTCGGATCGCTATCCAAAAGAGATCAACGGGGTGGAAGATCGTCTTAAATCACGTTTCGGCTGGGGTTTAACGGTGGCGATCGAGCCGCCTGAGCTGGAAACGCGCGTGGCGATCCTGATGAAAAAAGCGGATGAAAATGACATCCGTCTGCCAGGTGAAGTCGCCTTCTTTATTGCCAAGCGTTTACGCTCTAACGTGCGTGAGCTGGAAGGCGCGCTGAATCGCGTTATCGCCAACGCCAACTTTACCGGCCGGGCAATCACGATCGACTTCGTGCGCGAAGCGCTGCGCGATCTGCTGGCGCTACAGGAAAAGCTGGTCACCATCGATAATATTCAGAAGACCGTGGCTGAGTACTACAAGATTAAGGTGGCGGATCTGCTTTCCAAGCGCCGTTCGCGCTCGGTAGCGCGTCCGCGCCAGATGGCGATGGCGATGGCAAAAGAGTTGACGAACCACAGCTTGCCAGAAATTGGCGATGCTTTTGGGGGTCGCGACCACACAACGGTGCTTCATGCCTGCCGCAAGATCGAGCAGCTGCGTGAAGAGAGCCACGATATCAAAGAAGATTTCTCTAATCTCATCAGAACATTATCTTCCTGACGCTATGAAATTTATTGTTGAACGTGAGCAGCTGCTGAAGCCGCTGCAGCAAGTAAGTGGCCCCCTGGGCGGTCGTCCGACACTGCCGATCCTTGGAAACCTGCTGCTGCAGGTAACGGAAGGGTCGCTGTTACTGACCGGTACCGATCTGGAAATGGAGATGGTCGCGCGTGTAGCGCTGACGCAGGCGCATGAGCCTGGCTCCACCACCGTGCCAGCGCGCAAATTCCTCGATATCTGTCGCGGATTGCCCGATGGCGCAGAAATTACGCTGGCGCTGGAAGGCGATCGCATGCTGGTTCGCTCTGGCCGCAGCCGTTTTTCGCTGTCGACCCTGCCCGCTAGTGACTTCCCGAACCTGGACGACTGGCAGAGTGAAGTTGAATTCACCCTGCCGCAGGCGACCCTGAAACGGCTGATCGAAGCGACCCAGTTCTCGATGGCGCATCAGGATGTGCGTTACTACCTCAACGGCATGATGTTTGAAACCGAAGGCGAAGAGCTGCGCACCGTGGCCACTGACGGTCACCGTCTGGCCGTCTGCTCCATGCCGGTTGGTCAGGCGCTGCCGAGTCATTCGGTGATTGTGCCGCGTAAAGGCGTGATTGAACTGCTGCGTCTGCTGGATGGCGGCGAGAACCCGCTGCAGGTACAGATTGGCGGCAGCAACATCCGCGCACATGTCGGTGACTACATCTTCACGTCTAAGCTGGTTGATGGCCGTTTCCCTGACTATCGCCGCGTATTGCCAAAGAATCCTGATAAAGCGCTGGAAGCGGGCTGCGATCTGCTCAAACAGGCGTTTGCCCGTGCAGCCATCCTCTCGAATGAGAAGTTCCGCGGCGTTCGCCTTTATATCACCGAAAATCAGCTGAAGATCACCGCTAATAACCCTGAACAGGAAGAAGCAGAAGAGATGCTGGATGTCAGCTACAACGGCACCGAGCTGGAGATTGGCTTCAACGTCAGTTACGTGCTGGATGTGCTGAACGCGCTGAAGTGCGAAAACGTCCGCCTGCTGCTGACGGATTCGGTGTCGAGCGTGCAGATTGAAGATGTAGCGAGTCCGGCAGCAGCCTACGTCGTGATGCCCATGCGTCTATAGTCTGTGCCGGGCTAACTTACTCGCCATTTTGCGCCCGGGCAGTGCTCGTCCCTGGTCACATACTTCAGTATGCTCCCAGGGCCTGTGCGCTGGCCGTGCGCAAACTTGCTTCGCCGTCGACGCCCTGGATTGTTAAAGGTAAGACCTGAATTTTTACAAGGCAAAACCATTTCATCCCGATCATTGCCCTTCACGCTGGACTGATTCATGGCTTTAACCCGCCTTCTTATCAAAGATTTTCGTAATATTGAGCAGGCTGACCTGCAGCTGGCACCCGGCTTTAATTTCCTGGTCGGCGTCAACGGCAGCGGGAAAACCAGCGTTTTAGAGGCGATCCATACGCTGGGGCATGGCCGATCGTTTCGCAGTCTGCAGGCGGGCCGCGTGATCCGTCACGACGAGGCGGCGTTTGTGCTGCACGGGCGGCTGGAAAGCAAAGAGCGGGAAATCTCCGTCGGGCTGACCAAAAACCGGGCTGGTGACAGCAAAGTGCGCATTGACGGCAGCGATGGTCACAAGGTCGCGGAGCTGGCACAGCTGCTGCCGATGCAGTTAATTACGCCGGAAGGCTTTAGTTTATTGAATGGCGGCCCCAAATACCGCAGGGCCTATGTCGACTGGGGCTGTTTCCATAATACGCCCGGCTTCTTTATCGCCTGGAACAACATGCGCCGCCTGCTTAAGCAGCGAAACGCGGCGCTGCGCCAGGTTTCACGTTACAGCCAGATTCGTCCCTGGGATCAGGAGCTGGTCCCGCTGGCGGAACAGATCAGCCAGTGGCGGGCGGAATACAGTGCGGCGATTTCAGCAGAGATCACCGCCACCTGCGCCCAGTTTCTGCCGGAGTTTGAGCTGCGCTTCTCCTTCCAGCGTGGCTGGGACAAAGAGAGCGACTACGCCGAACTGCTGGAACGTAATTTTGAGCGCGATCGCGCACTGACCTATACCGCCAGCGGTCCCCATAAAGCCGATTTTCGTATTCGCGCTGAAGGAACGCCGGTCGAAGATTTACTCTCACGCGGGCAGTTAAAACTGCTGATGTGTGCATTGCGTCTGGCACAGGGCGAGTTCCTGACAAGCCAGAGCGGACGCCGCTGTATTTACCTCATTGATGACTTTGCTTCTGAGCTGGATGAGAGTCGCCGACGCCTGCTGGCGGACCGGTTAAAAGCCACTCAGGCTCAGGTGTTTGTCAGCGCTATTTCTGCCGGACATGTAATCGACATGACCGACGAAAAGGGCAAGATGTTCCGCGTGGAACAGGGTAAAATAGCGGTTCAACCTGAAGATTAAAATGAGCGAGAAACGTTGATGTCGAATTCTTATGACTCCTCAAGTATTAAAGTCCTGAAAGGACTTGATGCGGTACGCAAACGCCCGGGCATGTATATCGGCGATACCGATGATGGTACCGGTCTGCATCACATGGTATTCGAGGTCGTGGATAACGCAATCGACGAAGCGCTCGCTGGTCACTGTAGTGACATCGTAGTCACTATCCATGCGGATAACTCCGTTTCGGTGCAGGATGATGGACGCGGCATTCCAACCGGTATTCATGAAGAAGAAGGCGTTTCCGCCGCTGAAGTGATCATGACCGTGCTGCATGCGGGCGGTAAGTTCGACGATAACTCCTATAAAGTCTCCGGCGGCCTGCACGGCGTGGGCGTCTCTGTCGTTAACGCCCTGTCGCAGAAGCTGGAGCTGACCATTCGTCGCGAAGGCAAAGTGCATCAGCAGATTTACGTCCATGGCGTACCTGAGGCACCGCTGGCAGTCACTGGTGATACCGATATCACCGGTACCCGCGTGCGTTTCTGGCCAAGCTATGAAACCTTTACCAACGTGCGCGATTTCGAGTATGACATTCTGGCAAAACGCCTGCGCGAACTGTCGTTCCTGAACTCGGGCGTGTCGATTCGTCTGGAAGACAAGCGTGATGGCAAAACCGATCACTTCCATTACGAAGGCGGCATCAAGGCGTTTGTTGAGTACCTCAACAAAAACAAAACCCCGATTCACCCTACCGTGTTCTATTTCTCTACCGAGAAAGATGGCATTGGCGTGGAAGTAGCACTGCAGTGGAACGACGGCTTCCAGGAAAATATTTACTGCTTTACCAACAACATTCCGCAGCGCGATGGCGGTACGCACCTTGCCGGTTTCCGCGCAGCGATGACGCGTACCCTGAATGCCTACATGGATAAAGAGGGTTACAGCAAGAAAGCCAAAGTCAGCGCCACCGGTGATGATGCGCGTGAAGGTCTGATCGCCGTGGTTTCGGTGAAAGTGCCGGATCCAAAATTCTCCTCACAGACCAAAGATAAGCTGGTCTCGTCAGAGGTGAAATCGGCGGTTGAGCAGCAGATGAACGAACTGCTGGCCGAGTACCTGCTGGAAAATCCATCAGACGCTAAAATCGTGGTCGGTAAAATTATCGACGCCGCGCGTGCCCGTGAAGCAGCACGCCGCGCCCGTGAAATGACCCGCCGTAAAGGCGCGCTGGATCTGGCGGGTCTGCCAGGCAAGCTGGCGGATTGCCAGGAGCGCGACCCGGCGCTCTCTGAAATCTACCTGGTGGAGGGTGACTCCGCAGGCGGCTCGGCAAAACAGGGCCGTAACCGTAAAAACCAGGCGATTCTGCCGCTGAAAGGTAAAATCCTGAACGTTGAGAAAGCGCGTTTCGACAAGATGCTCGCCTCGCAGGAAGTGGCCACGCTGATCACCGCATTGGGTTGCGGCATTGGTCGCGATGAATACAACCCGGACAAGCTGCGCTATCACAGCATCATCATCATGACCGATGCCGACGTCGATGGTTCACACATCCGTACCCTGCTGCTGACCTTCTTCTATCGCCAGATGCCTGAAATTATTGAGCGCGGCCACGTCTATATCGCCCAGCCGCCACTCTACAAAGTGAAGAAAGGCAAGCAGGAGCAGTACATCAAAGATGACGAGGCGATGGATCAATACCAGATCGCTATCGCCCTTGATGGTGCGACGCTGCACACCAATGCCAGCGCCCCGGCGCTGGGCGGTGAGCCGCTGGAGACGCTGGTCACTGATTTCAACAGCACCCAGAAGATGATCAAGCGTATGGAGCGCCGTTATCCGATGGCCATGCTGCGTGCGATGATTTATCACGACACGCTGAGCGACCTGAGCAATGAAGCGGAGGTTACAACCTGGCTGAACGGCCTGGTAAGCTATCTGACTGAACGCGAAGCGCATGGCAGCACCTATCTGGCACAGGTGCGTGAAAACCGCGAATCAAACCTGTTCGAGCCGGTACTGCGTGTCCGTACCCACGGTGTGGATACTGACTATCCGCTGGATGCTGATTTCATTCAGGGTCCTGAGTACCGCAAAATCTGCGCCCTGGGCGGCAAACTGCGTGGTCTGCTGGAAGAGGATGCTTACATCGAGCGTGGCGAGCGTCGTCAGCCAGTGGCAAGCTTCGAACAGGCGATTGAGTGGCTGATTAAAGAGTCGCGTCGCGGCCTCTCGGTCCAGCGCTACAAAGGTCTGGGCGAGATGAACCCGGATCAGCTGTGGGAAACCACCATGGATCCAGACAGCCGTCGTATGCTGCGCGTCACCATTAAAGATGCGATTGGCGCTGATCAGCTGTTCACTACCCTGATGGGCGATGCGGTTGAACCGCGCCGCGCCTTCATTGAAGAAAATGCGCTGAAAGCCGCCAATATCGATATTTAACCGGCATCAGAGATGAAAGGCCATCACCCAGGTGATGGCCTTTTTTTGTGCCGTCCGAGCGGAAAACCCGCCAGGCGGTGCCTTCCTGCCCACATGCTGCGACCCCGATCACGTTTTAACCCGGTCAGCTCCCTTACTCTTGCCTCTCTTTGCGCTATTCCGGCGCACTCATTTTTACAGGGAGTTACACCATGATTGTTTGCGATCGTCACGACTGGGACAGAGAACGTCACGCCTTTCATCCGGTCATCGATCAGGCGATAAGCTGGATTGCGGGAACCGATTTCAGCCAGCTGGACACCGGCAAATATGAGATCCTGCCTGACAACAAAATGTTCTGTCTGGTGCAGGAGATGATGACCGAACCCGCCAGCGCGCGTCGTGCAGAGTCCCACTTTAACTACATCGATATTCAGTATCTGCTGGCAGGCACCGAGAATATCGGCGTGGCACGCGCCCATGCCGACCAGAAAATTACCGAAGATTTTGCCGGGCAGCGCGACGTAGTGTTTTATCAGACGATTTTGAATGAGTCGGTGATTACGCTGCTGCCCGGCATGTTCGCGCTCTTTTTTCCGCACGATATTCATCGCCCCTGCTGCGCGCCTGGGGAGCCCGCAACAATCCGAAAAGCCGTGATTAAAATCCACCGTGATCTCTTTACCGCCTGAAGCTGGCGATCAGCCAGCCATTCCCGTCTGCCATGAAACTGGTCAATGTGCGCTGAATCGCGCTAGCATTGAATAAAACCCCGACGCTACGAGGACTCTATGGCTATTAAATTGATCGCTATCGACATGGATGGCACCCTGCTCAATCCGCAACATGAGATCACACCGGGGGTGAAATCCGCCCTGGATCGCGCCCGTAAGCAGGGCGTGTCGATTGTGCTGACCACCGGCCGACCGTTTGTGGGTATCCAGCGCTATCTGATGGAACTGGATATGCAGGCACCCGGCCAGTACGCGATCAGCAACAACGGTGCGCTGGTTCATCAGGCCGAAGATGGTGAGTGCGTGGCGGAAGTGACGCTGACCTTTGACGACTACCTCTACATTGAGAACCTGGCGCGTGAGCTTGGCGTCCATTTCCAGGCATTCGACAAATCTCATCTCTACACGCCGAACAAAGACATCAGCGAATACACCATCCATGAAGCGAGCCTGACCGGCATTCCGGTGCGCTATCGCGCTGTGGAGGAGATGGATCGTGCCATACGCTTCCCGAAACTGATGATGATCGACCGGCCCGCACTGCTCGACGCGGCAATTGCCCGCCTGCCGGAACAGGCCCATCAGACTTACACCATCCTGAAGAGTGCGCCGTATTACCTCGAAATCCTCGATCGTCGGGTGAACAAAGGTCAGGGCGTCAGAATGCTGGCGGAGAAGCTCGGCCTGAAGCAGGAAGAAGTGATGGCGATTGGCGACCAGGAGAATGACCTGGCGATGATTGAATACGCTGGTACGGGTGTCGCCATGGGTAATGCCATTGATTCTGTTAAAAAAATCGCGCAGTTCATTACTAAAACCAATATGGAAGATGGCGTCGCCCATGCCATTGAAGAGTTAGTGCTGTAACACCGCTGTTCTCTGCCGGGCCGCTGCGGCCCGGCACCCTTAATCCGGCAAAAAAGCGGTACCGCAAAACGGAATCGCGTACGTTGTCGGGCAACGCTTTCTCCCTGGGTTTCATCATGTCAGAAAAACAGATCACCTTTGCTGACCGTCAGCACCAGCTCACCAATATCAATGTCTGGACGGCCGACAGCCAGTGGCTGGCGTTTGACGTCCGGCCCTCGGGCGCGTCCTTTACCAGCCAGACCATTGAGCGGGTCAATGTGCTGACCGGTGACGTTGAGGTGCTCTATCAGGCCCGGGACGGAGCGCATGTCGGGGTCGTGACGGTCAGTCCCGATCTGCCCCCGCGCTACGTCTGCATTCATGGCCCGGAACATCCCGATGCCAGCTGGCAGTATGACTTCCACCACCGGCGCGGTGTGATTGTTGAGAACGGCGCGGCGGTGAATCTGGATGCCTGCGATATCACGCCGCCCTTTACCCCTGGCGCGCTGCGCGGCGGATCGCATGTGCATGTCTTCAGCCCCGACGGTTCACGCCTCAGTTTTACCTATAATGACCACGTGATGCACGAGCGGGACAGCCGTCTCGATCTGCGCAATGTCGGTATCGCGGTGCCGCTGCGTGCTGTGAAGCCTGAAAAGCAGCATCCGCGTGAATATGACGGTACCTTTTTCTGCCTGCTGGTGAGCCAGACGCATGCGGAACCCGAGCCGGGCAGTGACCAGATCAATCGTGCTTATGAGGAGTGCTGGGTCGGTGAGCGTGGCTATCAGAAACTGGACGGCCGCTGGCAGCGCTGGGCCATCGCTTTTATTGGCGACACGCTGACGGCGCAGGGCGAGAAGTGTCCTGAAGTCTTCATTGTTGATCTGCCTGACGAACTGGAAGATTACGCTCGCGCCGGAGAGAGGCCGCTGGAGGGCACCAGCACACAGTTACCGGCGCCACCGGCTGGCGTGCAGCAGCGTCGCCTGACGCACAGTCGTGGCGTGGCGCTGCAACCGCGCCACTGGCTGCGTAGTGCGCCCGATGGCAGCCAGATTGCGTTTCTGATGGCGGATGCGGACGCGGTGATCCAGCTCTGGTCGGTCTCTCCCAACGGCGGCGAGCCACGTCAGCTCACCCGACTCAGCCATAGCATTCAGTCCGCCTTTAGCTGGCATCCTGACGGCCAGTCAATCGCCTTTATCTGCGATAACAGTGTGATGCGATGTGACGTTGAGAGCGGCGCATGTCAGCGTCTGACGCACAGAACGGAAGACGCGCCATCAGGTGACGCGGTGGTCTGGTCACCTGACGGGTCACAGATTGCTTTTATGCGTGAGGTGAATGGCTGGCGGCAGCTCTTTACAGTTGCGGTTGCGGATGTGACCGCATAGGCGGCATAGGCTGTGCCTGCGCCAGGCTTTCGTTAGTATGCGCCAGCCTTTCGCTCTGCAGGATGCGTTCACGTGGGGAGTCGAGAGATTTGTCTTTATCGCTACGGTAGTAGTCCCACGGCAGCAGCAGCGTATCCAGCACGGCAGAGAAAGGAAGATCGATTAACGCGAGTGGCTTCAGCGCCCAGCTGGTATCACCATCAGTCAGCATGTCGGCGCTGGCACGGGTACCGGGATAATAGCCCTGACTCGCACCGGTATGAGACATCACACTGGAACAGCTTGTTGTTGCCATAGCGCAGCACACCATTCCAGCCAGAGGTAAGATCTTAATCAATTTCATTATCTTCATCCCTTCAGCCATGGCATAAACCTGGCTGAGTTGGCTTGCCAGACAACGTCAACACTCTGGGGCGAAGTCCGTCTGCGTCTGGCAAAAGTAGTTCTGAGTGTATGTCATTTCCGCAATTTGGCGAAAAAAATTGCATTTCGCCCTCTTGAAAATCGTTTTGTGACACCCATTTTTAGTTTACGGACGCACTCACCGTCGCCGCAAGGGACAGTGGGGTGCCGTATCCAGCCTGTCCAGTAGTGGAAGGTTGCCAAAACTTGCTGAATTTCAGGAGTCTTAATATGCGTAATTTTGATCTCACCCCACTTTATCGCTCTGCTATCGGTTTTGATCGCCTGTTTAACCTGCTCGAATCTAATCAGAATCAGAGCAATGGCGGCTATCCTCCTTATAACGTTGAACTGGTCGATGAAAATCACTATCGCATAACCATTGCGGTGGCCGGTTTTGCTCAGAGCGAACTGGATATCACGGCGCACGATAACGTGCTGATCGTGCGGGGTGCCCATCCTGAAGAGCAGACCGAGCGTAAATACCTCTATCAGGGTATCGCCGAGCGTAACTTTGAGCGTAAATTCCAGCTCGCCGACCACATTGTGGTGCGCGATGCCCGTCTCGAAAATGGTCTGCTGAGCATCGATCTTGAACGACTGGTGCCGGAAGAGGCGAAACCACGCCGTATTGAGATTCTGAAGTAACCATGAAAAACGCCGCATTAGCGGCGTTTTTCGTTTTTGATGTCAGTGGGTGCACAGGCTCAGAGAGCATACGCCTTTCGCAAAGACGCAAAAGCGCCATCCATGGCGGCTCAGCGCGGTCGATTACGCACCTCATCCCTAAGGTGCGCCCGTAAACGGGCCA
The DNA here is from genome assembly GCF_025153065.1 of Pantoea sp. XY16. Taxonomy (NCBI): domain Bacteria; kingdom Pseudomonadati; phylum Pseudomonadota; class Gammaproteobacteria; order Enterobacterales; family Erwiniaceae; genus Pantoea; species Pantoea sp. XY16. Next base: position 100,954 of record NZ_JANZNP010000013.1, read on the forward strand.
ACGCTTTGCGTTGTTCAAAAACGCTCCCGGCGTTTTTGTCCCTGGCCCGCGATGCTTTGCTACAGGCGTATGCTCCCATCACCTGGAATTTATGAGCTGCCTGAAAAAAAGAGCAGCACCAGCGCTGTTTTGCGCCCTGAGCTATAACGCTTACAAAGGCCGCGTCAGCGAAGATTTTTAACTTACGGCTGCGTTCGCATCGCCAGACGCTGACCCAGTACGCCCCCAAACACATTCACCAGCAGTCCCAGAATAATCACCACCGCACCCAGCATCTGCTGACCAGAGAGGTGCTCATCCAGCACCAGCGCGGCGGTAATAATCCCCACCACCGGTACCAGCAGCGACAGCGGCGCGACGCGCCAGGTTTCATAGCGACTCAGTAAATTCCCCCAGATAGCGTAACCGACAATGGTGGCGACAAACGCCAGGTAGAACAGCGCCAGCATGGTCTGCAGGCCGATGTGCAGCAGGCTATTAACGATGGCGGCCTGCCCCTCAAACAGCAGCGAACAGGCAAAGAACGGAATGACCGGCACCAGCGCACTCCAGACGACCAGCGACATAATCGGCACACTGCGGTTCCGCATAATAATCTTATTGGTGATATTCCCCAGCCCCCATGACAGCGCCGCCGACAGCGTCAGCATCATGGTGGTCAGCGTAATCCCGGCGCTGGTCTGCCCTTCCATCCCCGCCGTCGCCAGCAAAAACATCCCCAGCGTGGCGATGATAATCCCGACGATATGATTCCAGCGCAGCTTCTCCGCCAGCAGCAGCGCACCCAGCAACAGGGTAAAGAACGCCTGCGCCTGCAGCACCAGCGACGCCAGACCGGCCGGCATGCCGAGCTTGATCGCCAGAAACAGAAACGCAAACTGACCAAAACTGATGGTCATACCGTAAACCACCAGCCAGCGTAGCGGGATCGGCGGGCGACGCACAAAGAAAATAGCGGGAAAGGCGACCAGGGCGAAACGCAGTCCGGCCAGCAAAAAAGGCGGCATGCCCTGCAACCCGAGCTTAATCACCACAAAATTCACGCCCCATGCCACCACTACGCACAGCGCTAACAGCATATCTTTTACCGACATCTGAAACTCCTTGAGCCACCGTCAGGCGGTGATCGCAATCGGGGAAGCGATATCAGCACAACAGTCTTCACCCACGATGCGAAAATAATTGTCTGCAGCCAGCGCGATCGATTTATCCAGCTCACCCGCGTTAAACCATAATGTGCCGACCTGTTGCAGCCGGGTATCAACCCGCAGCGCCAGCCGGTCATCAAAACTAAACGGCGGCACTGCACCCATCACACAGTCGGTCAGTGCCTGCGCCAGGTCAGGCGCGGCGAACGAGGATTTTTTGCCGCCGATGGCGCGCGCCGCGCTTTTGAAATTGATGCGGCAGTCGCCCGGCACAATCGCCAGCAGCTGTCGCGAGGGCGCACCGTCCGGCATGCTCACCTCCAGCACCATCGCTTTGGCCGCCTGACCCAGCGCGTTGCCGCGGATCTGGCTGATCTGATCGGTCTGCCCTACCGCCTCATGCTCCACCACACGGTAGCTGGCCTGATGCTGATCCAGCAGCGCAGTAATTTTTTCAAACGTTGTCATTCCCTTCTCCTCTTCTGGCACAACTTCTGGCATAACCCGGCTTAGCTCCAGGCGATAGCGTGTTTCATCTTTTTATCGGTCAGCCCGAAAAAGAACCCCATGGTGATGCGGGTATCACCTTCAACCCGGTCGATCTCATGATAAAAAGCGGGATTAAACAGATAGATATCACCACTGCGTGGTGAAAATTCACAGATCTCGCTGTTTTCAATCACGCCACTGCGGTAGCCCAGCTCACCGGCGGTTTTGAACTGCTCATCCTCCGGTGTCCACTTTTTGTTGTAGATACGCAGCGCGCCACCCGCGTTGCACTCCTGCAGGCAGACCACGCAGCTGAGCTGATGCAGGATTTGCGTCACCACCAGCGAGGTCTTTGCGGCGTCGCGCACGATATTGTCGTTATGCAGCGGATTCGCGACGCCATCGGCGTGAAAGCGCACGATAGAACCGGCGTAGTCACCACAACCCGGTTCGTGGGCGATGTTTAGACTGTCCAGCCGCAGCGCATGCTGCACCCACCCGTAAATCTGTTCGCGCAGCTGGTTAAGCGTGGGCGGCAACGCCGGCTGGATATCACGCAGCTCGGTAAAATAGTTATCGGGATACGCCGTATGGCGCGCCAGATAAGGGCCCAGCGTGGTCAGTGCGCCATTCGGATAGTGAGAGACACGGATCTTTTCCCGGCAGTGTTGCAGGTCAGCCACTACCGTTTCCCGCACCTCTGGCGTCAGGAAATTGCGCAGCACCAGCAGCGGTACCCGTGCGGTAACAATGTCATCCAGCCAGGTCGATTCCACAAACATGTTGGGATTAATCACGCGGAACTGATTGAAAATAGCCATGTTTATCACTCCCTAAACGATATTTCATAGAGTTCATGATTGTTCATTCGCCGCCAGTTACCGGCGCTGCCTGGTATTGCCACGGGTTCAGAGGCGATCAGCGTGCAACCGTCCTGTTGCCGAAAATGCATCGTAAAATAGTCAGGGAAAGGGGTGTCGTGCGGGTACCACTGCCACGCCCAGGCTTTGTCGCGGGTGACGAAGATGGCATTGCCTGCGCTGCCGCCTGGCTCAACCTGAGCCATCTTTGCGCGCAGATAGTCGCGGGTAAAATCGGCGGGCGTAGTCTGATCCACCAGGTAGCGCAGATATTCTTCGGAATCGAAACGTGACTCCGCCAGGCCAAGCTGGCGGTAAATTGTTGGCAGAAAGCCGTTATGCATCATGTACCACTGATGTCCGGCGCTGTGACGCCACAGCGGATGCGAAAATTCGATCCCCTGATTTTTATTCAGCGTGGCGTGACGCACATGCACCGCCAGAAAGCGGCTGCGCAGGCGATCCACATCAATACCTGGCAGAGCATCGGCGAACGGGCCGGTACCGTGCAGGGTTCGAATCTCGCCCTCTTCCAGCCACAGACAGCCCCAGCCGTTGGGATGTGATTTGATCGGGCCATCGTGTTCGGCGCCTTCACCGCAGCTCATGGCACGCGCTGCCTCTAAAATCTGTGCGCTGTCGAACTGGCCATGCGCCAGAATCATCCTGCACATACTTTGTCTCTCCCTGCGATGACGGATTGCGCGGCAATCACCTGCTGAAACGTAGTCATAATGGGTTCGCGCGCAGAGGCCGTCAGGCTGAACGTTGCCAGAATGCCTGCGTGGCGGGTCAGATCGGCATAGAGCGAGGATCGGGGTGAAACCTGTAATGCTGGCAATCTGAGTGGTGGCAACAGCGCACCCTGCTGATGCTGATCGATCCAGCGTTCAGCCGCCTGCAACTGCGCCGGTTGCCGTAACCGCAGCTGGCCGACCGCACCGGGTGTGGTGAAGGTAAAGGCAGGCAGTGCGCCGCCCGCTTCCAGCCGGAAGGTGACCTCCGCCCAGTTGATGCCTGTCGTCGCCTGCACCAGCGTCGCCACGCCCATGCCGGAGAGCCGGAATCCCATCTCCAGGAAATGCGGCACGCCATTCACCACAATGAAATCGATGTGAAACGCGCCCTGACGATAGCCAAAGGTTTCGCAGCAGAAGGTCATCAGGCTGCTGAACGAGGCTGGCAAGGCCGCTGCCGCCACCGCCACATGCCCCGACTCATAAAAGCTGACGCAACCTTCGCTATCGCGGTGCTGCTCTATCACCTTCTGGCAGCAGGTCAGCGCCAGGGGATGCCCCTGATGCACCACGCCCTGCAATGAAAACTCCTCGCCGATCAGCGCACTTTCCACAATGAAACCGCTGAAGCCGCGCCCGCCATAGTTCATGGTCTGTATCAGCTGTGTTACCACGCTGTACAGCTGATCGGCGCGCTCAATCAGCCAGATGCCCAGCCCGCCGCCGCCATCCACCGGCTTCACGACGCAGGGATAGATCAGCGCCTGTGCCGCATCCAGAATGCTGAGCGGCGAGGCAAAAAAGCGGAACTCCGGCTGCGGGAAGCGCGGCCAGGCTTTTTTCAGCGCCATGCGCTGCGCATATTTATCCAGCGGAATAAAGGCAGCGGGTGCGTCAGGTCCGGCCAGCATCTCGCGCAGCCGTCCGGCGCTGGCGTTGTAGGCTTCAAAGCCCGCCAGCACCACCAGCGGATGCGCCAGCAAACCGGCGTGCAGATAAGCCTGCATGACCTCCCACGGATTCTCAGGACGGTCAAGGCGGATGATCAGATCAAACGGCAGCGCCAGGCTTAACGACTGGTAATCGACAAAATCGCCCATTTCCGCCAGTACGGTGAAATAGCCATCGCGTTTTGCCACCTCACAGTAGGGGTTCTGGCCATCGCGGGTGGCACCAATTTGCAGAAAAATCTTTTTCATCGCCTCGCCTTACCGGGTTAACGCCCGGAAATGATTTCTGTCACGATGTCATTCAGTACACCGTTATTGACCTGAATCACCGCTTTATGGGGATCGAAACGCAGTACGCGCGACAGCGGATCGCGGCTTTTGCCCTCAAGCAGCGAACTGACCGGCTTACTCTGCCAGCAGTGCCGCATCTGCTTCAGCGTCAGGCCGGAGAGCTGCGTTAACTGCTGTGCCAGCGCGAGATCCTCACTGCGCTGCTCAAGCAGGTCGCGAATGGCTGTTTCATCCAGCGCAATCTGCTGCTGCGACAGCCACTGTCCGAGCTGCTCTCCCTGCGCCAGGAAGGGCGAGTAGATCATGCAGATCAGCTGATCTTCACTAAGATCAAACGCCTGCAGGGCGAAGTCCGCCGCACGCTGCCGCTGCTGGTGGATGGCGTCGTCATCCTGATAACGTGCCGCCATCTCATCAATCAGCTGTGGCGGAAAATCTTTCTTCACCATCAGCCCCAGCGCAAAGCGCACATATTCACGGATCCCTTCGGCATAGTTACGCTGCAACAGCGTTTCCGCCCGCAGTCCGCGCAGGTGAGCCATCAGCGTCGGATTACCGCAGTCGGACTCAGAAAAGCTGAACATCAGTTCATCAAAACGGAAACGCATAAATTCGCTGAGCAGCGCCCAGTGCGCGCCCGCTTCATAGGCGGTGTCCTGATAGATGTTGAAAAATAGCGGATCGCGCGCCAGCTGGTGGGTAATGCGGTGCGCGGGTGTCAGTTGATCGGCACCGTAAACGTCAGAGAAGTAGCGCTCAGCCACGCCGTCCAGCGTCCGGAGAAAGCCACTGAAGCCGCGACTTTTATTGGCGACGTGCGCATCAAACAGCCGTGAAAGGTGCCGCGCCCAGGCAACGTAGGCAGCCTGCTCCTGCGGCGAGTCGCCGGTGATAATCAGATCCACGCCGCCATTGTAGTCAGCCGCCAGGCCAAAGGAGTTCACCATGCTGAGATTACAGGCGTTGCAGAAGGTCGAGCGCCCATCAGCGCGAAAGCGGTGTCCATTCATCAGCACATCATGGCGGTTCTGCTGCCGCACGCTCTCCGGCATCGGCAGGTCGCGGGCAAACGGCCGGATCAGCATGCCATCCACCACCAGACATTCCGCCCGTTCATCGTCGTGCATCGCCAGCGCCTGATAAACGCGGTGGATATTCTCCATCACGCTCTGATTCATCGCCGCGTGGCGGTTGGTACTGACCCGAAGAGAGAACGTGCTGCCCTGCTGCTGCCAGATCAGGCCCTGAATGTATCGCACGTAAGCCACCATGTAGCTGCTGTCTTTTCCGCCGCCATAGGCGAGCAGCACACGGTTGTTCTGCAGTTGCAGCTTATCCGGTAACACCGCAAGCAGGCGGGCGGAGCAGCGCTGAGCCGACTCCATGATCGCGGGCGACAGATAGGCTTCAATCTCCTTCATCATGGTGGGCAGATTATTCATTTCTCGCATTTCCCTCAGGTGAACAGAATCGCTTTATGGCCTGAAGCCCGGTGGCTGGCGGGGTCGCCGTGCCGTTCAGCATCATGAATAATTAAGAGATGCAGCCTAAAGTACTTTGAATGTACTCTGTTGAATATGCACAGATCAGCGCGATATGGGGTGGAACAGATGGCCGATGTTGTCGGGGAACAGGAGAGTCAGAGCAGTCGTTACCGCCAGATAGCAGAACAGATCAAGCAGGCCATTCACGCCGGTTCGCTGGCTCCCGACAGCCGTCTGCCGTCGGTGCGGACGCTGGCGACGCAGTACAATGTCAGCCTCACCACCGCCCTGAAAACACTGCGCACGCTGGAAGATGAGCGTTACGCCGTCGCCCGCCCTAAATCGGGCTTTTTTGTTGCCTCGCAACGCCCCGCTTCGCGTCAGTTGCCCGCTGTCAGCGAACAGCCGCGCGCCATCGCGCCGCTGGATGAGCAGACAGAACTGCATCTGGCGATGCTCGGCTCAGACTGCCGGGTGCGCCTCGATCTGGCTAACGGTGACAGCGCGCTCTATCCGGTCAAACGCATCGGTCTGCTGATGCGCCAGATGGGTTACAGCAAACCAGCCCTGCTCGGCAATACGGTCAAGGGCACCGGCTATGCGCCGCTGAAAACGGAGATTGCCCGCCGCGCGGTCGATTACGGCTGCAATATCAGCGCCGACGATATCCTGATCACCAACGGCTGCATCGAGGCAATCTCGCTGTCGCTGCGCGCCACCACCCAGCCGGGGGATGTGGTCGCAGTAGAGTCACCCTGCTATTTCGTGCTGCTGCAGATGCTGCATAACCTCAATTTACGGGTGATTGAAGTGGAAGCCGGGCCAGAAGGGTATGTGAATGTGGCGAAGCTGACCGGCCTGTTTAAGCGCAAGGCGGTGCGGGTCTTTCTCACCCTGTGCAACGTCAATAATCCGCTGGGCAAGAGCATTCCCAACGAGCATAAAGCCTATATTGCGCGGCAGGCGGATGAAAACGATGTGGTAATCATCGAGGATGATATTTTTGGCGATACCGCCTTTGGTGAGCGTCGTCCCTTCCCGATGCGCGCCTTCAGCCCCAACGCCATTCTCTGCAGCGGCTTCTCTAAAACCGTGGCTCCGGGCATTCGCATTGGCTGGGTTCACAGCGTCAACTACATGCGCAAAATCGCCTCACTGAAATATACCTCTACGATGGGCACCTCGGTGCTGTCACAGGCGGCAGTAGCGGAGCTGCTACGCAACGGCGGCTACGATGCTCACCTGCGCAAGCTGCGGCGCGAACTGGCGCGGCAAATCCGCGAAATGCGTCAGTCGGTGCTACGGGAATTTCCGGCAGGCACGCGGGTGTCCGATCCGGAAGGAGGCTATGTGCTGTGGGTGGAAATGCCACGAGCGGCGCTGAACGTGCGCGAGCTGTTTCTGAAAGCGCGCAATGCGGGCATCGGGATTGCGCCGGGCCACATTTTTGCCACCGATCAGCGTTACGATCACTGTTTCCGGCTGAATGCCGGTTTCGGCTGGAATGCGGAGGTGGAACAGGCGATTCAGCAGCTGGCACAGTGGTGCCAGCTGTCGTTAACCGATTCACAGGAAGAGCAGGATTAACTGTCGCGCCAGGCAATCTCAACCTCTTCCGCCAGAATCTGCACTGCCCGCTCGATGTTCTCTGCATCCGGCACGTAGTTCATCCGCATACATTGATGGGTATGCGGCCATGCCTGTTCCAGTCCCGGGAAGAAGAAGTGGCCCGGCACCATCAGTACGCCACGCGCTTTAAGCCGCTGATAAAGCAATTCAGTGGTGATTGGCAGATCGCGGAACCAGAGCCAGAGGAAAATCGCCCCTTCCGGCTTGTGGATCAGGCAGCGCTCTTCCGGCAGATAGCGCCGCAGGATCGCGATGGTCTGCTGCACCTTCTGCTGATAGAACGGCTTAATCACCTCTTCGGAGAGCCGCAACAGATCGCCGCGACGGATCATCTCATTGGCGATGGCCGGACCGATGCTGCCTGGCGCCAGGCTGATGATGCCGTTCATGTTGCTCAGCGCAGTAATGGTCTTCTCATCCGCGATAATAATGCCGCAACGTGCACCCGGCAGGCCGAGCTTCGACAGGCTCATGCAGAGAATGATGTTGGGATTCCACAGCGGGCGCACCTCACTGAAGATGATGCCGGGAAACGGCACGCCATAGGCGTTGTCGATCAACAGCGGAACGTCATGCTGCTGTGCCAGCGCATCGAGCTGCATCAGCTCATCATCAGTGATCACATTGCCGGTGGGGTTGGTCGGGCGCGAGACGCAGATTAACCCGACATCATCGTTCATCGGCAGATGCTCGAAATCGACATGATATTTAAACTGACCTTCCGGCAGCAGCTCAATGTTCGGCTTCGCCGAGACAAACAGATCCTCTTCCAGACCGGCATCCGCATAGCCAAGATACTCAGGCGCCAGTGGGAACAGTACTCGCTTTTTGCTGCCATCGGCCCGGCGACCAGCGTACAGATTAAACAGATAGAAGAAGGCGCTCTGGCTGCCGTTAGTCAGCGCGATGTTCTCTGCGGTAATCGGCCAGCCGAGCTGTTCACTCAGCAGTCCCGCCAGTGACGCCAGCAGCGTCGCTTTGCCACGCGGACCGTCATAATTGCACAGCGCCTCGCTGAGTTTGCCCTCCTCATGCATCTGCTGCAGCAGTTGCTGAAAATAGTCGTTCATGGCCGGAATTTGCGCCGGATTGCCGCCACCCAGCATGATGGTGCCAGGCGTGCGCAGGCCCGCGCCCATATCTTCCATCAGACGTGAGATGCCGGAATGTTGGGTAAATTTGTCGCCGAACTGAGAAAAGGACATAACGGTTAAATATTTGTGATAGCGAATCGGGGGTTCACCATAACGCCCGCCGATGGCGGGCGCAATGGAAAGGCGAGGGATTACTTCAGTGCCTGCGGGTTCACGCAGTTTTTCTCAACGCTGCCGCCGAGTGCGGCAATGAGATTTTCTACCGCATCCTGCATCATGCCGTAGCGGGTTTCGTGCGTGGCGGAACCGATGTGCGGCAGCGTCACCACGTTGGGCAGCGACAGCAGCGGAGAGTCGGCTGAGACCGGTTCCTGCTCAAACACATCCAGCCCGGCAGCGTACAGCCTGCCCGCCTGCAATGCGGCGATGAGCGCCTGCTCATCCACCACCGGCCCGCGACCGGCGTTGATCAGCACCGCATCCGGCTTCATCAGTTCCAGTTCGGCGGCGCCGATCAGATGATGCGTCTCTTCGGTCAGCGGCAGGCTGATGCAGACGAAATCACTCTGCTTCAGCAATGCTTCCAGTTCACAGCGCTGCGCGCCAAAGCGCGACTGCGCCTCTTCATGTTCGCGGCGGGCGTTGTAGAGGATTTTCATGCCGAAGCCAAAGTGCGCGCGCTGCGCCAGCGCCATCCCGATACGTCCCATGCCGAGAATACCCAGCGTTTTATGGTGCACGTCGATGCCGAACTGCGCCGGTCCGATGCTCTTCTGCCAGTTGCCCGCTTTAACCCAGGTATCCAGTTCCGGCACCCGGCGCGCCGTGCTCAGTACCAGCGCCATCATGGTGTCCGCCACAGTTTCGGTCAGCACGGTTGGGGTGTGCATCAGCACCACGTGACGCTGATTCAGTGCATCAACATCGAAATTGTCATAGCCCACAGAAACACTGGAGCAGACGCGCAGATTGGGCATTTTCGCCAGCAGCTCGCCATTCACCTTACCCCCCGATCCCAGCAGCCCTTCTGCCTGCTGAAACACCGCAGCATGCTGCTGCTGGCTTTCCGGCGAGAGATCGCTGATTTCCGTCACGTCACACTGTTCAGACAGGCGTGCATAGAGATCGTCAGGTAGTTTTTTATAAAGAATTACAGCGGGTTTCATTCGGTGGCTCCCGGTCAATAAGTTGCGGGCGGCTTGCAGGCCGCCCGAAGAAACAGAGATTAACGATTACGCTTTTAGTTTGCTGACGCCAGGGCCATGGGCGCTGATACCGGTAGCAAAGCATCGCGGGCCAGGGATGGCGGTTTGCGTCTTTGCGGACGGTGTCAGTGCCCTGAGCCAAAGCGGGTCAACAATCTCTAGCGTTTACGCTTTCAGGCCGGTTTTGCACCCTGCAGCGGCGGCGCTTTGTTCTGCGCCGGTTTCACAATCAGCGTCAGCCACACCGAAACCAGCAGGGCCGATCCCATAAAGATGTAGGACGCGGACGGGCTGCCGGTGGCTCCATTAAGATAGCCGACAATCCATGAACCGATGAACGACCCCAGCGCACCCATGCTGTTGATCAGCGCCATCGCACCCCCGGCGACATTACGTGGCAGCATCTCAGGAATAATGGCGAAGAACGGTCCGTAAGGCGCATACATCGCGGCACCGGCAATCACTAACAGGGTGTAGGACATCCAGAAATTCGTTGATCCCACCAGATAAGAGCCGAGGAACGCCAGCGCGCCAATCAGCAGCAGCGGCCAGACGAACAGCTTACGATTCTGGGTTTTGTCCGACGCCCAGGAGACCACCACCATCGCAATGGTCGCCGCCAGATACGGCACCGCTGAGAGCCAGCCTGCTTCTACCATGCCCATCTGCGTACCGTTGCGCAGAATCGACGGCAGCCACAGCACAAAGCCATACACGCCGATGCTCCAGGCAAAGTACTGCAGGCAGAGAAGGATGACGTTGCGGTTACGGAACGCTTCGCCGTAGTTACGCACCGCTTTGATGTTTTCCTGCTCTTTCTGCAGTTCAGCCTGCAATGCCGCTTTCTCGGCATCGCTCATCCAGCGCGCCTGTGCCGGTTTATCCTGCACCAGGAACCACCAGGCAATCGCCCAGACCACCGCCGGAATGCCTTCGAAGATAAACATCTCACGCCAGCCAAAGGATTCAATCAGATAGCCCGACACCACCGACATCCACAGCACCGTGACCGGATTACCCAGGATCAGGAAGGTGTTGGCGCGCGAACGTTCCGATTTGGTGAACCAGTTGCTGATGTAGATCAGCATTGCAGGCATCACGGCGGCCTCCACGACGCCCAGAACAAAGCGAATCGCGGCCAGCATCGGAATGTTGCTGACCACGCCGGTCAGCGAGGCACAGCCGCCCCACAGGATCAAACAGACGAAAATCAGTTTTTTGACGCTGCGACGCTCGGCGTAAATCGCCCCCGGAATCTGAAAGAAGAAGTAACCCAGGAAGAACAGCGCACCCAGCAGCGAGGACATGCCTTTGGTGATGCCGAGATCGTCATTAATCCCGGCAGCAGAAGCGAAGCTAAAATTTGCACGATCGAGATACGCCAGGCTGTAGGTGATAAACACGATGGGCATGATGAACCACCAGCGTTTTGGCGCGATTGTCTGCTTTTTCATCGGGAACTCCTGTGACTGTAGAGGGGCGCGAACTACACGTCGCCCAGTTGCTGACGCGTCGGCAGACCTTCGCTGTCACCAATGACCTGAATTGCCATCGAACCAATCTTGTTGCCGCGCCGAATCGCCTGCGGCAGCGACCGACCTTCCAGCAGCGCGCTGATAACGCCAACGGCAAAGCCATCACCGGCACCCACCGTATCCACCACGTTATCGACTTTAATCGCCGCAACATTGCCCTGTTCGCCCTGCGCGGTTTTATACCAGGCACCGTCACAACCGGTTTTAATCACGACGGCTTTCACCCCCCTGTCGAGATAGAAATCTGCGATCGCTTCCGGCTGACGATAACCGGTCAGAATCAGCCCCTCTTTTTCGCCCGGCAGCACCCAGTCGGCATATTCCGCCAGCAGATTGAGCTGCTTACGCATCTCCTCTTCGCTGCGCCACAGCACCGGCCGAAGATTCGGGTCAAACGAGATGGTTTTGCCGCGCGAACGCATCTCTTTGGCGGTGTGCTTCAGCAGGTCTAATGAGCTTTCTGACAGCGCCGCCGCCACACCGCTGAGGTGCAGATGGCGCGCCGCGCCGAAATAGTCCGCGTCAAAATCATCGACCGAGAGATGGCTGGCCGCCGAGCCTTTACGGAAATATTCCACCAGCGGATCGGAACCGTCATCCACTTTGGACTTGAGCTGAAAACCGGTGGGATAGCGCTTATCGACCGTCACACAGGCGTGATCGATACCCTCTTTCTCCAGCTGCTGGCAGATAAACCGGCCAAAAGCGTCATCGCCGACACGGCTGACCCAGCCCACTTTCAGGCCAAGACGTGCCAGGCCGGTCGCCACATTGAGTTCTGCACCCGCCGCGCGTTTAACAAAGGTCTCTGCTGCGGCCAGATCGCCGGTCTCGCGGGCGATAAACATTGCCATCGCCTCGCCGATGGTGACAACATCGAGTGGACCGTTGTGATGATTAGTGTGCGTCATATCTGTTCCTTACACGTTACGCAACAGCGACACGTAGTGGCGCGTCACCGCAGTCAGATCGTCGCCTTCCAGCGGAAATTCAATACCGCGCGGCGCGCGGGCGGGCAGCTGTTGCAGCAGCGTGCGCCAGTGGTCATCAGCCTCATCCAGCGCAATCGCCCGGAAGCTATCCTGATGCGGCACGGCGGCTTTAACATGCACATAGCCCACCTGCGCGGCCAGCTGCGTCGCTGCCTGATCGGCATCCTCGCCGGTCCAGCACCAGTTACCCATATCAAAGGTCATGCTAATTGGCAGATCGGCTTCGCGCACCGCCGTGAAAAACGCGACGGACGGTGCCAGTCGGCCATGTTCGGTCTGGTCGTTTTCCACGGTCAGTTGAAACGGCAGATCCGCCAGCAGCGCCTGCAACGTTTCGCGAGGCAGCGCACCCGTAAAGTCTCCCAGCGCCACTTTCAGCCGCTGAGCGTTTAGCTGGCGTGCCTCTTCAACGTAGTGGGTTATGCGTGGATTGATTTCGCCGCCGTCACAAAACAGCGTATCCGGCACTGAATAGCTGGCATGCAGCTGATGCTCCGCTATCGCCCTGGCCAGCGCCGGCAGATCGGCCAGCGCCGCATCATCAAGCAGTTCGCGGCGGATTTCGACCCCGTCAGCACCCGCCTGCCGGATGACTGGCAGCAGCGCAGCCTGACCGCCGAGTGCGGCGATCTGCGTGTGGCCATAAGCGGCGGTCACCACGATAATGTCAGGTTTCATGTTCTACTCCATGGCAGAGGTCTGCCCATAACGAATAGAAAAACCCTAAATGGAACCGGTTCCAAAGCAAAGCAGCAAACTGTGAAATTATGATCGTGCTCACGAAGCGAGCATGTAAACAGAAGGTTAAATCTGAAATTCAGCCCAGAGGCTGGCTGGAGCCACGAACAATCAATTCACCCGAGAAGACCTGCTCCGCAACAGGCAGTTCACTGCCCTCGATGCGCGCAATCAATCGCTCCAGCGCACTGAAACCAATCTGCCAGGTCGGCTGTTTCAGCGTGGTAATGCCGACACCCGCCAGCGCCGCCCACTCAAGTTCGTCAAAACCGAGCAGGCCGATATCACGGCCCCAGTGCAGATTGAGCCGCTGCAGCGATCGCGCCACCTGCAGCGTCAGCGCGCCGTTGGCCACCATCACCGCGCAGCGTTTGCCGGTGTGACGCTGCTGAAAGGCCTGAAGCGCCTGGTCCAGTGCGGCGGGCTGGTGCAGCGGCACTTCCGCATTTTCATGCTCAACCTGCGGATGCGCCGCCAGCAGCTGGCGGAAAGCCTGCAGACGCTCGCGTCGTGTATTCACGCTGCCCAGGGGCTCGCTGAGAAACAGCAGCGCGTCATAGCCATTGTCGACCAGATGGCGTGTGGCCGTCTCGGCCGCTTCGGCATTGTTCAGGCCCACCACATCGCAGGGAAAGTCGGGGATTTTGCGATCAATCAGCACCATCGGCAGCAGGGATTGTTGCAGATGGCTGAGCACCTCTTCACGCATGCCGACCGCATTAACCACGATGCCCTCAACCTGATAGCTGCTCAGCAGTTGCAGATAGTGCTGCTCCAGATCCACTTCGTTGTTGGTGTTACACATCAACAGCGTGAAGCCCTGCTCCCGGCACGCAGCTTCAATGCCGCTCATCACATCGACGGAATAAGGATTAGTAATGTCGGCGATAATCAGCCCGATCAGGCGGGTACGTCCGCGCTTCAGGCCGCGCGCCATCTGACTCGGACGGTAGCTGAGATCCGCAATGGCCTGTTCAATCCGCGCTTTTAAGTCAGCAGAGAGCAGATGCAGCTCGCCATTGAGATAGCGTGAAACGCTGGTTTTACCGGTTCGTGCCGCGTGAGCAACATCGCTGATGGTGGCGCGAGGCGGCCTGATTTTCATGAGATATCCTGCGAAATAAGAAACCCGGCAGAGACTAGCACAAGCGAAGCCCGGCGCAAAAAGTGCTAGGCCGGTAATTGCAGCCAGGGTTGCCACAGGGTCTGTAACGTTTCCGGCGGTTCGCCGTTGATCAGCCTGATAACCATGTCAGCCACCTGTTCACCCGCCTGATGCGGCGTTGCCTGGCAAATCGCAGCAATGGGATGATCGAGAATCGCATCACGCGGTAATCCTTCCCAGCCTGCAAGCAGAATGGCGTCTTCGCCCGCAGCCCGACCAGCCTGCTGCAGCGCCAGGGCTGCGCCTTCAGCCAGCGCAGCGCAGTCGGTGATAATCACTTCCGGCGCGGGGTCCTCTGCCAGCCACTCACGCGTCTGGTGATAACCTGCACGGCGCGACGGTGCGACTGCCGCCATCGCATAAGGCGCAACGTCACCCAGCGCCGTCAGATAACCCTGACGCCGGTCACGTACCCGCGTGCTGTTTTCATTGCTGCCGAGCCAGGCTATCCGCTGCCGTCCCTGCGCCAGCGACCAGCCCACCGCCAGTTGTGAACCGGCAAGGTGATCAACATCAAACCAGGCATAGGTGGCTGGCAGATCGCTGCGGCCCAGCGCCAGAAAGCGAAAACTGGTCTGCATTAGCGCATTCAGTCGGCTGTCATCTGGCGTGGTATGGCCGACGATCAGGGCATCGGCGGCCCCACTGCGCAGCAGGCGCGTCAGGGTTGAGTGACTCTGCTGCTGTTTATCCGCCAGCAACAGCAGGTTAATTTCATGCCGGGCAAGATGATGATCCAGTGCCAGCAGCATATCGCTGAAGTCGCTACCACTCAGCGAAGATTCAATGACCGGATAAACGAGCCCTACTGCATTAGCACGGCCGGTTTTCAGCCGCCGGGCCGCCGCATTAGGTCGGTAGCCGCGCCGCTGCGCTTCCTCTTCAATGCGTTTACGCGTCTCCTGAGCGACATCCTGATAACCATTAAGGGCGCGGCTGACAGTCGTAACGGAAAGACCTAAAACTGCAGCGATGGCTTTAAGAGACATGGGGCAAATCCACTGATCAATTTTTGATCAGACTACCATAAGGCCTCTGCTGGCTCTATCCGCAGACACATTACTGGTGCTTTTAACGTGATGCTTTACAGAAAAGGTGCGCCCCCGGTCGGGGGCGACCGCGACTATCCCAGCGGGGTGAGCGTGATTTCAACGCGACGGTTTTGTGCTTTGCCTGCTTCGGTGCTGTTGGTGGCAACCGGGTTATCCGGGCCTGCACCCTGTGTGCGCAGGCGATCGCTGGCAACACCCTGTCCGATTAACGCACTGGCAACACTTTCAGCACGCTGCTGTGACAGACGCATGTTCAGCGCGCGACTGCCAGTACTGTCGGTGTAACCCACGACGTTTACCGCGGTTTTCGGATACTCTTTCAGCACCATTGAAACACCGGTCAGAGTGTTGGCACCGGCAGGTTTCAGATTACTGCTGCTGGAGTCGAAGGTGACATTGTTTGGCATATTCAGGACGATGTTATCGCCGTTGCGGGTCACGCTGACGCCGGTCCCGCGCATCTTGTCACGCAGTTTCGCTTCCTGCACGTCCATGTAGTAACCCACGCCACCGCCCAGGGCCGCGCCGCCTGCGGCACCAATCAGCGCACCTTTACGACGATCTTTCTTCGACGATGAGAGCACGCCAACACCGGCACCGACTAATGCGCCAAGGCCCGCGCCCACGCCTGACTTACCCGCCTGAGATTCGCCAGTGTAAGGATTGGTGGTACAACCTGGCAGGGCCAGACTGCCGCTTAATAACAAGGTGATGGCGATTAATTTCTTCTGCATTTTTGTTCCCTTACATTTGACACACAGGGGAAAACCTTTCCCATAAGTGGCACGATTATGCCGTCTGGTGACAGAGAATGTAGTGCGGAAAAATCCTGATTTACCGGGAATCACGCCTTTTGATTGGCAGGATGGCAAAAACAGTTGCTCTGATGATCGTTTATCAGCCCACAGGCCTGCATAAAGGAGTAGCAAATTGTAGGGCCGATGAATTTGAAACCACGCTGCTTCAGCGCCTTCGAGAGCGCAATAGCCTGCTCTGACGTGGTGGGTGCCTGACTGTAATCAGGATAATGGTGAACAATTTGCACGTTATCGACAAACTGCCAGACGAAGTCGCTGAAATGCTCGCCTTTCGCTTTCATCTCAAGAAAAGCGCGAGCGTTAGCGATAATGGCGGCGATTTTGCCAGGGTGCCGGATAATGCCGCTGTTGAGCATCAGCGCGTCGATGTCGGCAGCATCCATCTGCGCAATAGCCTGCGGATCAAACTGATGAAACGCTGCCCGATAATTTTCACGCTTTTTCAGCACGGTAATCCATGAGAGTCCCGCCTGTTGTCCTTCCAGACAAAGCATCTCAAACAGTGCACGCGTGTCTCTCTGCGCCACACCCCATTCCCTGTCGTGATACGCCAGATAGAGGGGATCCTGCGTTACCCAGCCACATCGTTGCATCGTTTTGTTCCTTTATAACGAGAATATTTTAGCGGTCCGCTTGATCTTAGAATTAATCGGTTGATAGTTAAACGATCACCGGTTAAATAACAGAGACGGCCCGAAAAATTCATTAAGACGCCGGATAATAACTTCAGCCTGGCCTGGAGATGCGATGTTGCCGAGAAGCGGTTGGAAAGGTCTGCGGACCTGCTGTGCTGTAGGGCTGTTAATGTTAACGCAACCGACGTTTGCCCGCGGCGGCATTTCTGCGCCTCAGCATGCTGACTTTCTGCCCGACTACGACACAATTCTGGCGGAGAAGATCGCCCTGACGCCACTTGCTTTCAGCGATGAGAGCCGCGCCCTGTTTGAAGCTGCGATTAATTCTCCCACTGCTTCCCCCATCGCTCTGCACAGTGAAACCGGTAGCGTAGGCACTACGCCGCTGGGTAAACGCTATCGGGCGGGCGTTAACCTGCCGATTGCGCCGTCATTCACCACCGGTCCGGTGGCGCAGTATGCGGTCGATCCCCAGCAGATGAACTGTCTGCAATGTGACTACAGCGATCAGCAGAGCCGTGAGCAGAGCGCCAGCGTCGGATGGCGCATTGATTCGCAGCAGGGATGGATATCGCCCTGGGCGCAACTGAGTTACCACTATCTGATGGCGGATACGCCGCAGACCCCCCGGCGCGAGGCGGCGAATGGCTCGGATCAGTCTGACGGTATTGATTTAAGCATCGGTGCACAAATGCCACTGAACGATAAACTGGCGGCTTTCGCGTCATTTTCACAAAGCGAAGCGCTGAACAACGACGAGCAGCAACTTTACACCTTTGGCTTTAGCGCCAGCTTCTAGCGGGGCATGAAAAGAGAAAGAGAATCGGGCGTTTAAAATATAATGAGTCCGCTAATCATTATACTGGTAACAAAATGCGCAACGATTTGACTATTATTGGCCGTGAAATGACGGTCTTCATACTGGCAGCACTCTTCCTCGCTCTGATGATATTGCCCATCTATATTGATGTGGCCTGGATGAATGATGCGCTGCATGAAACTTCTTTTACTGAAACCACCCAGGAAATCATGCTGGCGGTGATTGCCGCCCTGTTCTTTATTGCGGCCCAGCGCCGTCCGGCTCAGCGCGGCGCGCTGACCTTAGTGGCGGGCTTCTATAGCTGTATGCTGATCCGTGAGCTCGACTTTGTGTTTGATGCCATCCAGCATGGCAGCTGGATCTGGTTCGCCCTGGCGGTGACGGCCGGTTGCCTGGCCGTCGCGCTGCGGACGCCGAAAAAAACCCTGCATGCGCTGGCCAGGCTGCTGCAACACCGCAGCTGGCCGGTGATGGCCTCCGGCTTTTTAGTGGTGCTGGTCTTCTCACGACTGTTTGGTATTCATGCGTTGTGGCAGCACCTGATGCTGGGCGATTACAACCGCGTGGTGAAAAACATGGCCGAAGAGGGGACCGAGCTTCTGGGATACAGCCTCTGCTGGCTCGCCTCGGTGCGCTATTTATGGCAGACCCGTCCGGCCGCCGCTGCCGTCAGCGTGCGCGCCACTGAATCTGCATCGGCCCGCCACGCCACTTCTCCGGTCACCTCGCACTGATCCGCACTCTTGCTTTTTAAGCGATCCGCACCCTCAAAACAGGTACAATAAACACTTCTGCGTCGGCGACAGGTTCCCGGCGCAAGGTGTTCGTTAACCTCAGGTCTTTTCATGTCAGCTAAAATCTTAACTTCAACGCTCATTGGCCTGGATGCCTTCCGACAGGATCCGCTGACTGCCCTGCAGCAGGCGGAAAAGGGCACGCTGGCGGTGTTAGATAATTATGCGCCGGTGATGTACGCCATCACGCCGGCGCGTCTGGCTGAACTGCTGGCGCTGGAAGCCGCCGCCCGTCAGCCGAATGATGTCGCACTGGATGACAGCCTCTATGACGATGCGCCCGCCGCAATCCACACGCCAGCAGGTAAATTTGTCATGTATCCGGGCTGGCAGCCGGATGCCGACTTTACGCGTCAGGCCGCCATCTGGGGCGTGGCGCTGAGTGAACCGGTGACGCCCGGCGAGCTGGCGGCCTTTGTGGCCTACTGGCAGGCGGAAGGCCGGATGTTCCATCATGTGCAGTGGCAACAGAAGCTGGCGCGCAGCATTCAGATGAACCGCGCCGCAAACGGCGGGCAACCGAAGCGTGATATCACGCAGTTGCCTGATCCAGACCGTACCATTCCCGATGGTTTCCGAGGTGAATGATGAAAACGCCAGATGATCTCTTTAACCGTCTGAAAAGAATGATGCCTGCGGGCACCCGTCCTAAATTTGCCAATGGCGAAGAGCTGCTGGCGTGGAATCAGGAGCAGGGTCGTCTGCGGTCAGAGGCCATTGTGCGTGAGAACCGCGCAATGAAGATGCAGCGCGTGATGGGCCGTTCCGGCATTCGCGAGCTGCACATGAACTGCTCGTTTGATAATTACCGGGTCGAGAACGAGGGACAGCGCAAAGCGCTGGAGCTGGCACGTCAGTACGCCGCTGAGTTTGATGGCAACATCGCCAGTTTTGTCTTTTCCGGGCGTCCTGGCACCGGTAAAAACCACCTGGCCGCTGCGATTGGTAATGACCTGATCCTGCGCGGTAAAAGCGTGCTGATCGTGACGGTCGCCGATCTGATGTCGAGCATGAAGGGCACCTTCAGTGGCAGCAGCGGCATTACCGAAGAGCGACTGATTCAGGATCTCAGCAGTGTTGATCTGCTGGTGATTGATGAGATCGGTATGCAGAGCGAGTCACGCTACGAAAAAGTGATTATCAACCAGATTGTCGATCGCCGTTCTTCATCGAAACGCCCGACCGGCATGTTATCCAACCTCGACCATGCAGGCATGAATGCGCTGCTGGGCGAGCGCGTCATGGACCGTATGCGCCTGGGCAACAGCCTGTGGGTGCGTTTCGACTGGGAAAGCTATCGCAGTCGGGTGCGCGGCGACGAGTATTAAACAGAGGCTACGCCGGGTCATTGCGCTAATGAGGCCGCCGGTACAGCAGAAAACCCGGCGTTAATCCGGCGATCTGATCGCCGTCACGATCTCAGCCACATCCGATCGGGTTGTGTGAAACAGCCCGCAAAAGTGTGGCATGAAGAATACGCCGGGGCTGATACACTCAATTCTAACTCCTCTGTTGGGTGAATCCGTGATGAAAACGAACGGCAAAGGCCCCGCACTATTGCGACTCAATAACCAGAAACGGGTGATGGCTCAGCTGCGTAAGCTGCGCGTGACGTCCCGTCAGGATCTGGCGGAGGCGCTGACCCTCAGCAAAAACACGGTCTCATTAATCATTGATGACCTGCTGGAGCAGGGTCTGATAGAGGAACTGGGGCCGGTCAGCGCCGCAGCCGCCGGACGGCCTAAAATCGGGATCACCCTGCGGCCGGAAAAGCTTAAGAGCGCAGGCGTCATGGTGGAACGCAACGTAATCCACTGGCGCGTCTGCGACTACTTTTCACAGGTGCTGGCAGAAGCGACGCTGCGCACCGATACCAGTCACCCGACTCGCCTGCTGGCTGAACTGGCTATGCTGTGCCGGGAACTCACAGAACGTTATCCCGACCTGCTCGGTATTGGCCTTGGCTTCCCCGGCATCGTCGATCCCCGGCGCGGCTGGATGCATATTTCATTGCCGCTGGAATGGCAGGATGTTGACCTGCTGACCACGTTGCGCAAGCACGTCCGTCTGCCCATCCTCATTATGAATAATGTTAAAGCTGCTGCGCTACTGGCTGTCGAGCAAAGTGGATTATCGCCGGAGAGCGGTCATTTTTATCTGCGTATTTCCGAGGGGATTGGCGGCGCTCTGGTACAACAGGGGCAGGTATTTACCGGACATAGCTGGACGGCGGGCGAAGCAGGACATCTGGTTGTCCAGCCTGAAGGGCCACGCTGCAGCTGCGGCCGCCGGGGGTGTCTGGAAGCGCTGGTCAGCAAGCCCACGGTGAATCAGCAGCTGGCGCAGCGTCAGCCGGGCCTGAGCTGGCAGAACCGCGACAGCGCTCCGCGCGTGGTGGATGAGGTGATGACGCAGGCGGGTGGCTATCTTGGCGCGGCGCTGAGTCAGATTATGCTGCTGCTCAATCCCGCCACCATCATCATTGATTGTCCGTGGAACGTCAGTGAGCGCTTCTGCAAGGCGGTGCGCGATACAGCACACGGCAACGCGCTGGCCTTTACCGCCGCGCACACTCAGCTGCACTTCCCGGAAACCCGGATTGACCCGGCTAACGGGCTGGCGCTGGCGGTGCTGGAACAGAGTGAGCAGCGGGTGGGGTGAGCGTGCCCCCACAGACTGCCCTCTTCTTTATGATCGCGTCTCACTGACCGGTGCATCTGTCCGTTCGCCCACCTCACGCGGGTCAACATTAAACTTCTCCAGCACACGCGCGTGAATTTTCTCCAGCGGCATCCCAGCCGTTTCCGGCAGATAGCGGAAAGTGAAGAAGTACATAGCCAGTGAAAAAAGCGCAAACAGTAACAGCGGGAAGCCACCGTGGAAAATCTCAAGCAGAAAAGCATTACTGTTCAGAATCGGGAATGTGGTGCTGATGACAAAATTGGCCATCGACATGGCGCAAATGGAGATGCCGACACAGATTGAGCGGATTTCTGTCGGAAACAGCTCGCCCAATACGGTCCAGACAATCTGTCCCCAGGTCATGCCAAAGAAAACCATATAGGCAAACAGTCCCACCACCGCCAGCAAGCCGGGCAAACGGTAATAGAAAGCAATAAAGGTATAGGCAAGGAAAACGGCAGAGGTAATCGCCCCCAGCAGTAACAGCTTACGGCGCCCGACTTTATCAATCAGCGCCATACCCATCAGCACACCCGCAAACTGACATACGGAAAGCCAGAAGGTCTGGAGCAGCGCCGAATCCGTGCTGCCGGACACATTTTTCAACAACGTTGGCCCGAAATACTGAATCACATTGATGCCGCTAATCTGATTGCCGACGGCCAGTCCGACACCAATGATGAGCAACGGCACCGTGGTTTTGTTCAGGCGGAATCGGGATTTATGGCGAGTCGCCGCCTCATCAGAGAAAGAGTGTTTAATTTCATTGAAAACGGTGCGGGCATGGACCGGGTCAGAGATTTTGCTCAGCGTATCCAGTGCTTCTTTGTCTTTGCCTTTCAGAACGTTCCAGCGCGGTGATTCTGGTATAAAAGCAATGAAAAAGATAAACAGCGCACAGGGCACCAGCGCGGTTGCCAGGATATAGCGCCAGCCTGTATCGACCATCATCTCTGGCAGCATCGATTTATTAATATAGTAGTTGGTGAGCAGAACCACTGATTGCCCACCGACGCAGCACACCGCATAGAGCGCGCTGGTGCGACCGCGATACTTCGACGGTGAAAGCTCCGCCAGATAGATTGGCGAGATCACCGAGGCCAGCCCAATGGCTAATCCGCCAAGAATACGAAAGGCGACAAAGGTGAAGAAGTTATGGGCGATGGCAGTCCCCACCACCGAGGCAGTAAACAATAGCGCCGTGATAGCGAGCGATTTTTTGCGGCCAAATTTATCGCTCAGCTTTGGCGCAATAAAGCAGCCAACCAGACTGCCAAGCAGGATATTAGACACTGCCCAGCCGGTTTCTGCCGGGGTCAGCTGGAAATAGTCACTAAGCGGCTCAATAGCGCCAGAGATAATCGACGAGTCATAGCCCATCAGCAGGCCACCAAAAGCGGCGACGGTGCAACAGAGCAGGACATATTTCATGTTGTAACGTTTTTGCCGGGTTTCCATTTTTACAGGCTCCTTTTCTCTACTGCCTGAACCGCATCGGTTCAGTAACAGGAGGCGTGACAGGTCAGAGGTTCAGGAATTTCAGCGAGCAGACACCCGTGAAATATATTTTCTAAATGGGGAAATTTGGATTAATTCTTTCGAAAGTGTGAGGCAGGTTGGAAAAAATTATAAACTTGCTGAGTGATAATCCTTAATAAAGATCATATTAATCAATGAGGTAAAAGATAACCCGGGCGATGAGGTTTTTCCATCAAGGGTAAATACCTGATGACAGAAGAAATATCGTCTGAAGCGGTCCGTCTGGGACTGATAAAATATCCCGCCAGCCCTCTGCCTTAAATGCTGATTTTTAAGCTCTAAATCTAATGAGGCTGGGCCGTTCCGGCTGGCAGATTAAGCCTGCGAAGATGGCCTCTGAACTGACAGCGAGGCATCAGGATGAAATATAATTTTCATCCTGCCCATTACATGAAAATCCGGGCGTTCTTTACTCCGGTCTGTCGTTAAAGCAGGTTTTCCCCAAAGTGCTGCCGATATTCTTTCGGCGTGGTGTCGTAGCTTTTGCGGAAGACTGAGTAGAAGTATTGCAACGAAGGATAGCCGCACATCTGCGAGATCTCGTTGATGTTGAGCGACGAGGAAGCCAGCAGTTCGCGGGCTTTTTCCAGCTTTTCGCGATGGATCATTGCATGAAGGGTGTCGCCGGTCTCATCCCTGAAGCGTTTTTCAAGATTAGAGCGTGACAGCCCGACCGCATCCAGCACCTGCTCCACTTTAATTCCCTTACAGGCGTTGAAACGGATGTAGTGCATCGCCTGAATCACTGCCGGATCGCGCAGAGAACGGAAGTCAGTCGAGCGCCGGGCGATGACTTTTACGGGCGGCACCAGAATGCGCTGTAGTGGCAGGGGCTGCTTATCCAGCAGCCGATGCAGCAGTTTGGCCGCCTGATAGCCCATCTGTCGTGAGCCCTGTGCCACGGACGAGAGCGCCACGCGTGACAGATAGCGGGTCAGCTCCTCATTATCAATCCCGATCACCGTAAGCTTCTCCGGCACCGGTATTTTCAGATGTTCGCACGCCTGAAGCAGGTGTCGCGCCCGTGAATCCGTGACGGCGATAATGCCGGTTTGCGGCGGCAGCGTCTGCAGCCAGTCGGCGAGACGGTTCTGGGCGTGCTGCCAGTTTTCCGGCGCGGTTTCCATGCCCTGATAGACTACGCCCTGATAACGCTCGCGCCCCACCAGCTGACGGAAAGCCTGTTCCCGCTCCTGTGCCCAGCGCTTGCCACTGGAGGCCGGTAAACCATAAAAGGCAAAGCGGTTAATGCCCTTCTCTTTCAGATGCAGAAAGGCTTTCTCCACCAGTGCGGCGTTATCCGTGGCGATGTAATGCACGGGTGGATAATCCTCCTGCCGATGGTAAGAACCGCCAACGCCGACAATCGGCACAGAGACATTCGACAGCAGGCTTTCGATGGAGCGATCGTCATAATCGGCGATCACGCCATCGCCCAGCCACTCACGGATATTGTCGATGCGACAGCGGAAATCTTCTTCAATGAAGATATCCCAGTCAGTCTGCGACGCCTGCAGATACTCTCCGACGCCCTCAACAACCTGGCGGTCATACACTTTATTGGCGTTAAACAGCAGTGTAATGCGATAGCGTTTATCATGCATGGTGGCGCGTTCCCTTAAATCCTCAGCGCATTGCATAACACGGCTGAAAGGGGCAAAAAAATTGTTTGCGCCACAATGTGATCGCCCGCGCGATTACACCCGACGCCGCGTTGCGGTATCCATCCACACCGCCAGCAGCAGAATCGCGCCTTTAACGATGTACTGCCAGAAAGTCGGCACATCCATCATGCTCATGCCGTTATCCAGCGAGGCCATGATAAAGGCACCCATTACCGCGCCCGCCACCGACCCCACACCACCCGCCAGGCTGGTGCCGCCGATCACGCAGGCGGCAATCGCGTCGAGTTCTGCGATGTTACCCGCCGATGGCGAACCGGCGCCCAGCCTTGAACTCAGGATCAGCCCGGCAATCGCCACCATCACACCGTTGATGGCAAACACCGCCAGTTTGGTGCGCGCCACGTTAATGCCTGACAGCCGCGCAGCATCAATGTTGCCCCCGATGGCGTAGATACGACGGCCAAATGCGGTGCGGGTGGCCATGAACATGCCCGCCAGCAACAGTACGGCCAGCAGTAACACCGGCGTCGGTACGCCGCGATAGTCGTTGAGCAACCAGATAGCACCGAGCACTAAGATGGCGGTGATCGCCTGACGCCCTACGGTGCTGCTGGCTGGGCCCTGCGGCAGTCCGAGCTGCTGACGACGCAGACGCAGACGCCACTGCCACAGCATAAACAGCGCCAGACCGGCAACGCCAAAGCCGAAACCGACGCCGCCCGGCAGATAACTCTGTCCAATCTGCGACATGCCCGGCGTGATGGGCGCAACCGTAGTGCCGTCGGTAATTCCGACCAGAATGCCGCGGAACGCCAGCATTCCCGCCAGCGTGACGATAAACGACGGCACTTTACGGTAGGCCACCCACCAGCCATTCCAGGTACCGAGCAATAGCCCCATCACCAGCGTCACCACGATGGTCAGGGGCAACGGCCAGCCGAGCCAGACGTCGAATATCGCCGCCGCGCCGCCCAGTAGCCCCATCATGGAGCCGACTGACAGGTCGATCTCCGCCGAGATAATCACAAACACCATGCCCACCGCCAGGATGCCGGTAATGGCGGTCTGACGCAGCAGGTTAGAAACGTTACGCGCGCTGAGCCACGCGCCGTCGGTGGTCCAGGTAAAGAACAGCGCAATCAGCACAATCGCGCCCAGCATCACCAGAACCTGCAGATTAGGCAGTGTGAACCTGCCCGGTGACGGTTTGCCCGGCGTGCCGGAGAGGCGGCTTTGGGTACGTTCACTTTTAAGCATAATGTTCACTCCGCAGGGCAGCTTCCATCACCTGCTCCTGAGTCAGGTTATCGTTAATCAAGTCGGCTTTGATCTGCCCTTCATGCATCACCAGCACCCGATCGCTCAGGCCCAGCACTTCCGGCAGCTCAGAGGAAATCACAATCACCGCGATACCCTGCTGAACCAGCGCATTGATCAGCAGGTAGATCTCCTGACGTGCGCCCACATCAATGCCGCGCGTCGGTTCATCGAGGATCAGGATTTTTGGATTGAGCAGCAGACATTTCGCCAGAATTGCTTTCTGCTGGTTGCCGCCGCTTAAACGGCCAATCGGCAGTTCTGATGAGGAGGTTTTCACCCGCAGGCGGGTGATCGCGTCGTTGATCGCCTGCTGCTCCTGCGCTTCATCCAGCGTTGAGAGTCGGTGGCTGAACTGGTCCAGCGCCGCCAGGGTGATATTTTTGCCCACCGCCATCAGCGGCACGATGCCATCCTTTTTGCGATCTTCGGGCACCATCGCGATACCGTGCGCAATGGCAGCGCGGCAATCGGTGATGCTGACCTGCTGGCCATTGATCCAGATATCACCCTGCCAGCGTCCTGGCCAGACGCCAAACAGACACTGCACCGTTTCGGTCCTGCCTGCGCCCACCAGCCCGGCGATACCCAGAATCTCACCGCGTCTGAGCGTGAACGAGACATTGTTAACGCGGCGGATGTGGCGGTTAACCGGATGCCAGGCGGTGAGGTTATCGACTTTCAGTATCACATCGCCAACCTGATGCGGCGCGTGAGGATAGAGCGCGGTCAGCTCGCGTCCGACCATCATGGTGATGATGTCATCTTCGCTCAGACCCGCCGCCGGACGGGTCGCGATATGCTGGCCGTCACGGATCACGCAGATGGTGTCAGAGATCGCCTTTACCTCATTCAGCTTGTGGGAGATGTAGATGCAGGCGATGCCGTGTTCACGCAGATTACGGATGATACCCAGCAGCACATCCGTCTCCTGCTCCGTCAGCGATGAGGTCGGCTCATCCAGAATCAATAGCCGGACCTGTTTGTTGAGGGCGCGGGCGATCTCTACCAGCTGCTGCTGGCCCAGGCCTAACTCACCGACCCGGGTCGCGGGAGAGACGTTCAGCCCGACCCGCGCCAGCAGCTGCTGGCAGCGCAGGGTCATGGTTTCATCATCCACCATGCCGAAACGGCTCAGTTCAGCACCAAGGAAGATGTTCTCCATCACGGTGAGTTGCCGCACCAGCGCCAGCTCCTGATGAATAATCACAATGCCTTTACGTTCGGTGTCGCGAATGGTCTGCGCCTGAATCTCGTCGCCAGAGAAGTGAATCTTCCCTTCAAAATCACCGTGCGGATAGAGTCCGCACAGGATTTTCATCAGCGTCGATTTGCCCGATCCATTCTCACCGCACAGCGACATCACTTCACCTGCCTCAAGTTGCAGGCTGACATCATTCAGCGCTTTCACAGCACCGAAACGCTTGGTGATGTTTTTCATTTCCAGCAGCATCGACTGTTCTCCCTCACGCTATGCGCGGTCAGAGTTCGCTCTGTTTGTGGAAACCGTCTTTCACCACGGTGCTTTCGATATTGTCTTTGTTGACCGGAATCGGCTTCAGCAGTCGCGACGGTACATCTTTCAGGCCATTATTCAGCTTGCTGTTGCTGGCGGGCATTTTGCCCTCGCCCAGCTCGACCGCAATTTTCGCCGCTTCAGTGGCCAGCTCGGTGATCGGTTTGTACACCGTCATGGTCTGGGTGCCCGCTTTGATACGCTTAATCGCGGCCAGATCGGCATCCTGTCCGGAGATGGCCACTTTTCCGGCCAGCCCCTGCGCACTCAGGGCCTGAATCGCACCGCCTGCAGTGGCATCGTTAGAGGCCACCACCGCATCAATATGGTTGCCGTTGGCAGTCAGGGCATTTTCCATAATTTTCAGGGCGTTTTCCGGCAGCCAGGCATCGACCCATTGATCGCCGACAATTTTAATGCTGCCGTTATCGATATAAGGTTTTAACACTTTCATCTGTCCGGCGCGGAACAGGCGGGCGTTATTATCCACCGGCGATCCGCCCATTAGAAAATAGTTGCCCTTAGGCACCTGTTTCACAATGCTTTCGGCCTGCAACTCGCCCACTTTTTCATTATCGAACGAAATATAAAAATCGATATCGGCGTTATTTATCATTCGGTCATAGGCCAGCACTTTAATGCCTTCACGTTTCGCTTCAGCGACAACATTACTCAACACCTGACCGTTGTAGGGAATAATCACCAGCACATCGACACCGCGATTGATCATATTTTCAATCTGCGACATCTGTGTTTCCTCGTTGCCGTTCGCCGACTGAACAAACACCTTAGCGCCCAGCGTCTCCGCCTGTTTAACGAAAATATCGCGGTCTTTCTGCCAGCGCTCGAGGCGCAAATCGTCAATTGCCATGCCGATCTTCACTTCTTTTGCCACGCTGGTCTGGCTGAAGAGCGCCAGCGCCGCGCAGGCGGCAAACAGTGCATATTTCATCTTCATTGTGATCATCCTGTAGGTGGAGGCTATTGTTATCTCAGGCCGATAAACCAGGCGGATGAATTGTTGCCCTTATTTTCCGGTCACAGCAATTACTGATTTTTATCCGGCTATTACGTTTTTTGGTTTATTTCATTTTTTATGAGCGCGATCGAGGTTTCATCTTTTTCGGACAAAAGAGTGACAATGATAAAAAGGCAGGTGAATAACAATATTTTGCGAGCCAGCGCACAAATAACAATTATCTGACACCCGTAATGAAATATCGTAATTGAGCTGAGATTACAGCCCATATTGAATATTGCTTCAACGCAGACCATCCGGGTACTGATGCTAAGGAGCAAACCATGCACGCTTATTTCGATCAGATCGATCGGGTTCGTTATGAAGGCACCCAGTCGACGCATCCTCTCGCTTTCCGCCACTACAATCCCGATGAGGTCATCCTCGGCAAGACCATGGCCGGGCATCTGCGCTTTGCTGCCTGTTACTGGCACACCTTCTGCTGGAATGGCGCGGATATGTTTGGTGTCGGTGCCTTTGATCGTCCGTGGCAGAAAAACGGGGATGCGCTGCAGCAGGCAAAAATGAAAGCGGATGTCGCCTTTGAGTTTTTCCACAAGCTGAATGTGCCGTGGTACTGCTTCCATGACGTTGATGTCTCACCGGAAGGCGATTCGCTGCGCAGCTATAAAGAAAACTTAGCCGCCATGACCGATAAACTGCTGGAGAAACAGCAGGAAACCGGCGTGAAACTGCTTTGGGGCACAGCCAACTGCTTCACCCATCCACGCTACGGTGCGGGTGCAGCCACCAATCCCGATCCTGAAGTTTTTGCCTGGGCAGCGACGCAGGTCTGTAGCGCAATGCAGGCGACCAAAACCCTGGGCGGCGAAAACTATGTGTTGTGGGGCGGACGCGAAGGCTATGAAACACTGTTGAATACCGATCTGCGCCAGGAGCGCGAGCAGATTGGCCGCTTTATGCAGATGGTGGTTGAGCACAAACACAAAACTGGCTTCCAGGGAACACTGCTGATCGAACCCAAACCGCAGGAGCCGACCAAACATCAGTATGACTATGATGTCGCCACGGTTTATGGCTTCCTGAAACAGTTCGGGCTGGAGAAAGAGATTAAGGTTAACGTCGAGGCGAACCATGCCACGCTGGCTGGCCACTCGTTCCATCATGAAATCGCGACCGCCATTGCGCTGGGCATTTTTGGTTCCGTGGACGCCAACCGCGGCGATCCGCAGTGCGGCTGGGATACCGATCAGTTCCCGGTCAGCGTGGAAGAAAACGCGCTGGTGATGTACGAAATTCTTAAGGCGGGCGGCTTTACCACTGGCGGCTTAAACTTTGATGCCAAAGTGCGTCGTCAGAGCACCGATAAATATGATCTCTTCTACGGTCATATTGGCGCGATGGACACCATGGCGCTGGCGCTGAAGGTGGCGGCTCGCATGATCAGTGACGGTGAACTCGATAAGCGTGTGGCGCAGCGCTACAGCGGCTGGAATGGTGAGTTCGGCCAGCAAATTTTGAAAGGTGAGTTTTCACTCGAGGCACTGGCGGCGCATGCTCAGCAGCAGCAGCTTAATCCGAAGCATCAGAGCGGACGTCAGGAGCAGCTGGAAAATCTGGTGAATCACTACCTGTTTGATTTCTAACCCTTCAGGAGCAGCGCATGTTTATCGGGATCGATTTAGGCACCTCTGGCGTCAAAGTGGTGCTGATGGATGCACAGGGCAACGTGGTGGCGACAGAAACATCGCCGCTGCAGGTTTCGCGTCCGCAGCCCTTATGGAGCGAGCAGGATCCTGAAAGCTGGTGGCAGGCGCTGGATTCAGCCATGCAGGCCCTGAGCGCGCAGCAGGACCTGCATAGGGTTCAGGCTATCGGGCTGAGTGGACAGATGCATGGTGCAACGCTGCTCGACAGCGCTGACCAGATTTTACGTCCGGCCATGCTCTGGAATGACGGGCGCAGCGAGGCGCAGTGCCGCGAGCTGGAGCAGACGGTGCCGGATTCGCGTTTGATTACCGGCAACCTGATGATGCCCGGCTTCACGGCTCCCAAGCTGCTGTGGGTGCAGCAGCATGAACCGGCCATCTTCAGTCGGGTTGCTCATGTGCTGCTGCCCAAGGATTATCTGCGCTGGCGATTGAGTGGCGACTTCGCCACCGATATGTCCGATGCCGCAGGGACGATGTGGCTGGATGTAGCGCAGCGTGACTGGAGCGATGTGATGCTGCAAGCCTGCGATCTCAGCCGCGATCAGATGCCGCAACTCTATGAAGGCAATGCCCTGACCGGCACATTACATGCCGATCTGGCGACGCGCTGGAAGATGAACGCGGTGCCGCTGGCCGCTGGCGGAGGTGACAATGCCGCGGGCGCTATTGGGGTCGGCATGACCGAACCGGGCCAGGGTATGCTGTCGCTGGGCACCTCGGGCGTCTATTTCGTGGTGAGCGATGGCTATCTCAGCAATCCGGAACGTGCGGTTCACAGCTTCTGTCATGCGTTACCGCAGCGCTGGCATCTGATGTCGGTGATGCTCAGTGCGGCTTCATGTCTCGACTGGGCAGCCACGCTGACCGGATGTAAAGATGTTCCTGAGCTGCTGGCTGAAGCGGAGCGCGCGCGCGATGACGTGCCCGCGCTGTGGTTTCTGCCCTATCTTTCCGGAGAACGCACGCCGCATAACAATCCCAGTGCCCGGGGCGCTTTCTTTGGCTTTACCCACCAGCATGGTCGTCCCGAGCTGGCACGAGCGGTGCTGGAAGGCGTAGGGTTTGCGCTGGCGGAGGGCATGGACGCGCTGCACGACTGTGGCGTGCAGCCAGAGAGCATTATGCTGATCGGCGGTGGCGCACGCAGTGCACTGTGGCGTCAGATGCTGGCAGACATCAGTGGCCAGACGCTGGATTACTGCCACGGCGGTGAAGTGGGTCCGGCGCTGGGGGCCGCCAGGCTGGCACAGCAGGCGCTGGATGCAGAGGTCACCGTGCCGACCCCGGTTCTGGTGCAGCGACACCAGCCGGATCCGGTCAGGCTGGCGCATTACCAGTCGCGTCGGGCGACCTTTGCGACTCTGTATCAGCAGCTTCAGCCATTGATGAAGTAACAACGAGGGCGTTCTGAATTTAAAGCGCCTGTTAATCAATCCCTGGTGTTAAAAGCCAGGGGGTTGATTAATGCAGAAAAGATGATCGGTATTACTGACCCGGCGTGGCCGGGATGACACTAACTCAGCCATACCTTCCAGGCAGCATCAGCCAATCGCGCCCAGCGTATCTTCCTGACCCTGTTTCTTCGGCAGCAGGAACAGCGTCGCCGCAATATCCAGCAGATAAATCAGCGCCAGCAGGGTAATCGCCGCCGTAAACGAGAACTGGCTCGCCAGCAGACCAATCACCACCGGGCCGAAGCCGCCCACACCGCGGCCAAGGTTGAACAGGACGTTTTGCGCGGTGGCACGCACCTGCGGCGGAAAGGTATCGGAAATCAGCGCACCATAGCCGCCAATCATACCGTTAACAAACATCCCCATGATCGCGCCGGTAAATAACATGATGTTCGGGTCGCGCAGCTGCGCATACACCACCACCATCACTACTGCGCCAAACTGATAGAGCAGGAAGATTTTCCAGCGCGCAAAGCGGTCGGCCAGCACGCCAAACAGCCAGATGCCAAAGGTCATCCCGACCACCGTTACCGCAGTCCAGAGGCCGGATTTCGTCAGACTGAAGCCAAAGCTGGAGGAGAGGTAGCTCGGCATCCAGATCATCAGCCCGTAGTAACCAAAGTTCTGCACGGAACAAAGGATAAAAATACCGAGACTGGCTTTGGCGGTCGCGCGGTCGCGCACCAGCAGCTTCAGGCGCGCCGGAAACGAGAGCGACGGCACATGTTTAACCTGCCGTTGAAACGCCTCTGGTTCGCCCATTCCGCGACGAATAGCAAACGAGACCAGCGCCGGTAATAATCCGACCAGGAACATGCCGCGCCAGCCGATGATATTCAGCAGCGGCGGCGTGATAAAGGCTGCCATCAGCACGCCGAGCTGCCAGCCGATACCGACCCACGCTGATGCGCGGTTACGCTTCTCAGCAGGCCAGGCTTCGGCAATCAGCGCCATGCCAATACCGAATTCGCCACCCAGGCCCACACCCGCCAGCGTTCGCCAGGCGAGCAGGTCCCAGTAGCCCTGCGCCACCGCGCACAGCCCGGTAAAGACCGAGAAGACCAGAATCGTGACGGTGAGCATGCGGATGCGACCATAGCGGTCGCTGAGATGACCAAATACGATGCCACCGATAACCGCGCCAATCAGCGTCCAGGTCACCAGCGATCCCGCCTGTGAGGGATTGAGCGCCAGCGAAACACTGATCGCCGGCAGCATAAAGCCGAGTATCAGCAGGTCAAATCCATCCATGGCATAACCGCTGACCGCAGCCAGCATCGCTTTGCCCGGCGTGACGCCCGGCTTAGATTGGGGAGAAGGGGACATCGTTGCGCACCTCATAAAGAAAAGTGCCGCAATTATAAGGAGAGTTCAGGATGTGACCAATTGAAAAGGCGTATCCCTGCGCCACTCAGGCACAGGGATAAGATTACTCAGGAAGGGCGGTTGCTGCCATCGTCACCTGACAATAATTCATCGAGCCGGTCTCCACCAACGTGACGGAAATCCTGACCTTTGACGAAATAGAAGATAATTTCGCAGATGTTCTGGCAGCGATCGCCAATACGCTCAATCGCGCGGGCGCAGAACAATGCTGTCAGCACGCTGGGAATGGTGCGCGGATCTTCCATCATGTAGGTCATCAACTGGCGCACAATACCTTCGTACTCTTTATCCACCTTTTTGTCTTCGCGGTAGATGGTGATCGCCTCATTGAGATCCATCCGCGCGAAAGCGTCCAGCACATCATGCAGCATCTGCACGGTGTGACGACCCAGCGACTCAAGGCTCACCAGCAGCGGAAGATGCTGCTGACCAAATTTCTCCAGCGCCGTGCGGCTGATCTTCTCTGCCACGTCGCCAATGCGCTCCAGCTCGGAAATGGTTTTGATAATCGCCATCACCAGCCGCAAATCGATCGCGGTTGGCTGACGTTTGGCGATGATGCGCACGCAGGCTTCATCAATCTCCACTTCCATCATATTGACCTTCTGGTCGCCGTCGATCACCCGCTGCGCCAGTTCACCATCCAGATTATGCATGGCGGTAATCGCATCGGTCAGCTGCTGCTCGACCATGCCGCCCATGATCATTACCTGGGTTCGGATATGCTCCAGTTCGGCATTGAACTGACCAGAGATGTGCTTATTCAGATTCAGATTATCCATGTCGATCTCCTGTCAGATCAGCCGTAGCGGCCAGTAATGTAGTCTTCGGTTTGCTTCTGCGCGGGCTTGGTGAACAGCGTGTCGGTGTCGCTGAACTCAATCAGTTCGCCCAGATACATGAAAGCAGTATGGTCAGAGCAGCGTGCCGCCTGCTGCATATTGTGCGTCACGATCACCACGGTATAGTCCTGCTTCAGCTCGGTGATCAGCTCTTCAATGCGGCCGGTGGAAATGGGATCCAGTGCGGAGCAGGGCTCATCAAGCAGTAAGACTTCCGGCCGAATCGCGATGCCACGCGCAATGCACAGACGCTGCTGCTGGCCGCCGGAGAGACTGTAACCGCTCTGATGCAGCTTGTCTTTGGTTTCATTCCACAGCGCTGCTTTGGTCAGCGCCCACTGTACGCGCTCATCCATATCGGCACGCGATAGCTTTTCAAACAGGCGCACGCCAAAGGCGATATTGTCATAAATTGACATCGGGAACGGCGTAGGCTTCTGGAATACCATGCCGACGCGCGCGCGCAGCAGCGCGATATCCTGCTGTGTCGCCAGAATGTTTTCACCATCCAGCAGAATGTCCCCTTCGGCCCGCTGCTCTGGATAGAGCGAGTACATCTTATTGAAGGTACGCAGCAGGGTCGACTTACCACAGCCCGACGGGCCGATAAACGCGGTGACCTGATTCTTAGCGATATCCAGGTTAATGTTCTTTAGCGCATGAAACTTACCGTAATAGAAGTTCAGATTACGAACCTGAATTTTATCGGCTGTTGCTGTCGCGATACTCATCATTCATCTCTCTTATACGGCGCCGCTCAGGGCCGCGCCGGAAGTTAACCGTGTTTACCTTTGGCGAAAATCACCCGCGCCACAATGTTCAGCAGCAGCACGCAGAGGGTAATGATCAGCACACCTGCCCAGGCCAGGCTCTGCCATTCGGCGAACGGGCTCATGGCAAACTTAAAGATGGTGACCGGCAGATTTGCCAGCGGCTGCATCATGTCGGTGCTCCAGAACTGGTTCGACAGCGCCGTAAACAGCAACGGCGCCGTTTCCCCTGCGATGCGGGCAATCGCCAGCAGCACGCCGGTGATGATGCCGGAGACCGAGGCTTTCAGGGTGATGGCCGAGATCATCTTCCACTTCGGTGTGCCAAGCGCATAAGCCGCTTCACGCATGCTATCTGGCACCAGCCGCAGCATATTTTCGGTGGTACGAATCACAATCGGCACCTGCAGCAGTGCCAGCGCAATCACCCCGGCCCAGCCGGAGAAGTGCTGCATCTGCGACACCACCAGGGTGTAGACGAACAGGCCGACCACAATAGAGGGGGCTGAAAGCAGAATGTCGTTAATAAAGCGGATCACTTCTGACAGGGCAGACTTGCGCCCATATTCCGCCAGATAGATCCCAGCCATGATGCCCAGCGGTGTGCCGAAAAAGGTCGACCAGAAAATCAGCAATCCACTGCCGGCCAGGGCGTTCGCCAGACCGCCGCCTGCGGTATTTGGCGGTGGCGTTGATTCGGTGAACAGGGACCAGGAGAGTCCATCCACACCGCGCGTGACGGTGGTGAACAGTATCCACACCAGCCAGAACAGACCAAACGCCATGGTCAGCAGCGACAGCGTCAGCGCAATTTTATTTTTCGTGCTGCGCCAGGACTGCATTTTACGACGTGATGCGTCCAGTTCGGCGCGCGCCTGAATTTCAATCGTGGTCATGAGCGCGTTCCTTCACTTTTCTGCAGTCGCATAATCATCAGCTTTGAAATCGCCAGCACGATAAAGGTAATCACAAACAGGATCAGGCCCAGCTCCATCAGCGCGGCGACATGCACGCCCGACTCCGCTTCCGCAAACTCGTTGGCCAGCGCCGAGGTGATGCTGTTACCCGGCATAAACAGCGATGGGCTGTCGAGCTGGTAGGTGTTGCCGATAATAAAGGTCACTGCCATGGTCTCACCCAGCGCACGACCCAGCCCCAGCATCACGCCACCAATCACACCATTTTTGGTAAATGGCAGGACGATGCGCCAGATCACTTCCCAGGTGGTGCAGCCGATGCCGTAGGCTGACTCTTTCATCATCACCGGGGTCTGCTCAAAGACGTCGCGCATCACCGAGGCAATGTACGGGATGATCATGATCGCCAGAATCACTCCCGCCGCGAGGATACCGATACCGAAAGCGGGGCCGGAGAAGAGCTCGCCGACAATCGGAATACCCGACATCACGTCGTTAACCGGCGTCTGGAAATATTCGGCAAACAGTGGCGCGAAGACAAACAGGCCCCACATGCCGTAAACGATACTCGGGATAGCTGCCAGTAGCTCAATGGCGGTGCCCAGCGGGCGACGCAGCCAGCCTGGCGCGAGTTCAGTCAGGAACAGCGCAATACCAAAACTCACTGGCACGGCGATAATCAGGGCGATGATGGAGGTCACAAGGGTGCCGTAAATCGGAACCAGTGCGCCAAATTGTTCGTTGGGCGCATCCCAGGTTTTGGTCCACAAAAAGGCGAAACCAAACTTCTGGATGCTGGGCCACGAGGAGATGATCAGGGAGACAATAATGCCGCCCATCAGTAACAGCACAATCAGCGCAGCCAGCCTGACCAGCGCGCCAAAAATTCTGTCACCTTGTTTGCCTGGGGCTTTGAATGCCGGCTTCGTTGCAGCCATAGAAGTCTCAGTCTTCAGAAGTTATCAGGGCGGCATGAGCCGCCCGCTGGGTCTGACCGGACCGCTGTCCGGCCAGGGTCGGTCAATTACTGATAAAGCGCTTTACCAGAACTGTCTTTGATATTGGCTTTCCAGGCGGCGCGAATCTGCTCGGTCACGCTCTCTGGCAGCGCAGCATAATCCAGCGCTGTGGCGGTTTTGCTGCCGCTTTTGTAAGCCCAGTCGAAGAACTTCAGCACTTCAGCGCCCTTAGCCGCATTCGCCTGATCTTTATAGATCAGAATGAAGGTGGTTGAGGAGATTGGCCAGGCATCCGCGCCCTTCTGGAAGGTCAGATCCTGCGCAAAAGACTTGCTCCAGTCAGCGCCTTTCGCGGCATTACTGAAGCTGGTCTCGCTTGGTGCAACCGCTTTACCATCGGCATCGACCAGTTTGGTGTAGGTCAGGTTGTTCTGTTTGGCGTAGGCATATTCCACGTAGCCGATAGAACCCGGCAGACGCTGAACAAACGCGGCGACGCCGTCGTTGCCTTTACCGCCCAGACCCACCGGCCAGTTAACGGTATTACCTTTACCAATTTTGCTGTTCCAGTCCGGGTTCACTTTCGCCAGGTAACTGGTGAAGACGAATGAGGTGCCTGAACCATCAGCACGACGCACCACGTTGATGTTGGTCTCTGGCAGTTTTACGCCCGGGTTGAGTCTGGCGATCGCCGGGTCGTTCCACTTTTTGATGGTGCCGAGGTAGATATCACCGACGGTTTTACCATCCAGCGTCAGCTGGCCTGACTTGATGCCTGGCAGGTTAACCGCCAGTACCACACCACCGATCACGGTAGGGAACTGGAAAAGGCCATTTTTCTGCAGATCTTCATCTTTCATTGGCGCATCGGACGCACCGAAATCAACGGTTTTGGCGATGATCTGTTTTACGCCGCCAGATGAACCGATGCCCTGGTAGTTAATTTTGCTACCGGTGGCTTGCTGATATTCTGCTGCCCACTTGGCATAAACCGGCGCCGGGAACGTCCCGCCTGCACCAGTGAGATCGGTGGCCGCAAAAGCAGATACCGCGCTTACAGCGAAGGTGGTGGCGAGGATTCGGGCTACGGTGCTACGCATCAGTGTCATATTCCCTCCAGGGGAGAAAAGTCAGGCTAGGGGCCGTTTTAGTAAGAGTCTGTGATTGCTGCAGGAGGGAAAATAGGACAGTTTGATGACAGTGAAATGTACGAAATGTGACAGTTATATGACAGATGGCCAGAATGAAGTGGGCCCGCGACGGGGCCCACCAGGTTATTCCACGGTAACCGATTTTGCCAGGTTGCGTGGCTGATCGACGTCGGTGCCTTTGATCAGGGCGACATGATAGGAGAGTAACTGCAACGGCACGGTGTAGAAGATCGGCGCAATCACCTCTTCGACATGCGGCAACGGGATAATCTTCATCCCGTCACTGTCGCTAAAGCCTGCATCCTGATCGGCGAACACATAGAGCAGACCGCCGCGTGCACGCACCTCTTCGATGTTGGATTTGAGCTTCTCCAGCAGTTCGTTGTTAGGTGCCACTACGATCACCGGCATGTCCGCATCAATCAGCGCCAGCGGGCCATGTTTCAGCTCGCCTGCGGCGTAAGCCTCCGCATGAATGTAGGAGATCTCCTTGAGCTTCAGCGCCCCTTCCATGGCAATCGGGTATTGATCGCCACGACCCAGGAACAGCGCGTGATGCTTGTCAGAGAAGCCTTCTGCCAGATTCTCAATCAGCTTATCCTGCGCCAGCATCTGCTCAATCCGGTTCGGCAACGCCTGCAGGGCATGAACGATCTCATGCTCAGTCTCAACAGACATGCCTTTCAGACGTCCCAGTTTCGCCACCAGCATCAGCAGCACCGCTAACTGGGTGGTAAACGCTTTGGTAGAGGCGACGCCGATTTCGGTGCCCGCTTTGGTCATCAGTGCCAGGTCAGATTCCCGCACCAGTGACGAACCCGCCACGTTACAGACGGCCAGCGACCCCAGGTAGCCCAGCTCTTTCGAGAGACGCAGTGCTGCCAGGGTATCCGCCGTTTCACCCGACTGCGACAGGGTGATCAGCAGGCTGTTTTTGCGCACCGCTGACTTGCGATAGCGGAACTCAGAGGCGATCTCCACGTCACAGGGGATATTTGCCAGCGACTCAAACCAGTAGCGTGACACCATGCCGGAATTATAAGAGGTGCCGCAGGCGATAATCTGGATATGCTCCACCTGACTCAGCATCGCTTCAGCGCCCGCGCCCAGCTCGCTGAGGTCAACCTGTCCCTGGCTGAACCGACCGCTCAGAGTGCTTTTCAGCGCCATCGGCTGTTCGTAGATCTCTTTCTGCATGTAATGACGGTAAATGCCTTTGTCACCGGCATCATATTGCAGGTTCGACTCGATTTCAGCACGCGTCACGGTGTTGCCTTCACGGTCGATTACCGTGACATCACGACGGCTGATCTCGGCGATATCACCCTCTTCCAGATAGATGAACCGGCGGGTCACCGGCAGCAGAGCCAGCTGATCTGAGGCGATAAAGTTTTCACCCATGCCACGGCCAATCACCAGCGGGCTGCCGGAACGGGCGGCCACCAGCAGTGACGGATCGCGGCTGTCCATGATGACCATGCCATAGGCACCGCGCAGCTGTGGGATTACGCGCAATACGACTTCGCGCAGCGAACCGCCCTGCTTCTGCTCCCAGTGAACCAGATGCGCCACCACTTCGGTGTCGGTTTCAGAGACAAAGACGTAGCCGCGTTCAATCAGCTCAGCGCGCAGCGGCTCATGGTTTTCAATGATGCCGTTGTGCACGATGATGATGTGCTCTGAGACGTGCGGATGCGCATTCGCTTCCGACGGCTCGCCATGGGTTGCCCAGCGCGTGTGCGCGATACCGGTGCCACCAATCAGCGGCTGCTGTTCAGCAGCTTCCGCCAGTTTCTGCACTTTCCCTAACCGCCGCAGGCGCGTGACGTGCCCCTGACGATCGACCACGGCCAGACCGGCCGAATCATATCCGCGATATTCAAGACGACGCAGACCTTCCAGCAGAATCTCTGCGATATCGCGTTGTGCTACTGCACCAACAATTCCACACATAATGATGTTTTCCTGACTACATGGCTTTTCGCCACTTCTGTTGTCATGCGACCTGATATCCGGCTTTGCCGGTTCCCCGAGCCTTGTAGAGAGTGGGGATTATAGTTTTGGCACTGCACTGCATCGGCCCGCATAAAGCGGGCCGTTAAAAATTTATTTTTTCTTCACCGGACGCTGCCAGTCCGCTTTGTGATTCTGTTCTTTACGGTTATAGACCAGACCGGCTTCGGTCACATCTTTCATGAGGGTGGTGCCTGCCGCAATGGTAGCGCCTGCCGCGACGCTGACCGGGGCCACCAGCTGCGTATCTGAGCCGACAAATACGTCATCGCCAATCACGGTTTTGAATTTATTCGCGCCATCATAGTTGCAGGTAATCGTGCCTGCACCGATGTTCACGTTGTCGCCAATCTCCGCATCACCCAGATAAGAGAGGTGACCCGCTTTCGATCCCTTGCCGAGACGCGCTTTCTTCATTTCGACGAAGTTTCCCACGTGAGCGGCGTGCGCCAGCTCGCTGCCAGGACGCAGACGGGCAAAGGGTCCGACGGTGCAGGCGGTGGAAAGATGAGCATCCTCGATCACCGTATAGGGGCTGATTTCACAGTCATCGCCAATCACGCTGTTTCTGATAATGCAGCCCGCGCCGATTTTGACGCGCGAGCCTAGCGTGACCTGGCCTTCAATAATGACGTTGGTGTCGATTTCGACATCCCGTCCATGCGTCAGCGTCCCGCGTAAATCAAACCGTGCCGGATCGCGCAGCATCACGCCGGCCAGCAGCAGTTTTTCCGCCTGTTCAGCCTGGTAAGTGCGTTCTAATGTCGCCAGCTGCAGACGGTTATTTACGCCATCGGTTTCGCTGATGCGTGCCGGATGGACTGCGTTGATTACCCGACCTTCCTGATGCGCCAGCGCGATAATATCGGTGATGTAATACTCACCCTGTGCATTGTTGTTGGTGAGCTGTGACAGCCAGCGTTTTAAATCGCCGCCGTTGGCGATCAGAATACCAGTGTTGATCTCTTTAATGGTGAGCTGCGCCGGGGTGGCATCTTTCTGTTCGATAATGCCGGTGATGGTGTCGTTCTCGCGCACAATGCGGCCATAGCCGGTCGGGTCATCCAGTACCACGGTGAGTAAGCCAATGCCGCCCTGCGGTTTTGCTTCACGCAGACGCTGTAATGTCGCCTGAGTGATTAGCGGCACGTCGCCATAGAGCATCATGATATCTTCATCATCGGCGAAGGCAGGCGCGGCCTGCTGCATCGCATGGCCGGTGCCGAGCTGCTCAGCCTGCAGCACCCAGTTAAGCGTGCTGTCGGTAAGGGTCGCTTTCAGGCGGTCGCCACCGTGACCATAAACCAGATGTACCTGCTGTGCGCCCAGCCCTTTGGCGGCATCAATGACGTGCTGAACCATCGGTTTGCCTGCCAGCGTATGCAGAACTTTAGGCAGATCGGAATACATACGGGTGCCCTTGCCAGCAGCAAGAATCACCACACTCATCGCACTGTTAGACATAACTATCCTGAGTGAATTTTTACGGGTGAAAGTAAAACGGTTTGGGGTTGAGATTACTACATTTTTCTCAGGCCGAAATTAGGCGGACGGACAGATTGGCCGCCACAGGCAAAAAAAATGCCAGCCCGAGGGCTGGCATTTCGTGACGCATAAAGCTGGATTACATCGCTTTTTTGGTCAGTTCGATCACGCGCAGTTTAGCAATGGCTTTCGCCAGCTCGGCAGAGGCCTGAGCGTAGTCCACGTCGCCGTGGCTGCTGTTCATGTGCTCTTCTGCTTTGCGTTTTGCTTCCAGAGCACGCGCTTCGTCCAGATCGGTACCGCGAATCGCGGTATCGGCCAGAACGGTGCTGCTGCCCGGTTGCACTTCCAGCACGCCGCCAGAGAGGTAGATATACTCCTCTTCGCCGTGCTGTTTCACGATACGGATCATTCCAGGCTTAATGGCAGTCAGCAGCGGCGCATGGCCAGGGAAAATCCCCAGTTCACCTTCGCTACCTGACACCTGAATTTTCTGTACCAGACCAGAGAACAACTGCTCCTCTGCGCTGACCACATCCAGGTGATAAGTCATAGCCATAATCTTCCTCCCGGGAAACCGTTATTACAGTTTCTTCGCTTTTTCCACGGCTTCTTCGATGGCACCAACCATGTAGAAGGCCTGCTCTGGCAGGTGGTCAAACTCACCTTCCATGATGCCTTTAAAGCCACGGATAGTGTCTTTCAGCGTAACGTATTTACCCGGTGAACCGGTGAATACTTCCGCAACGAAGAACGGCTGAGACAGGAAGCGCTGAATCTTACGCGCACGTGCCACCAGCAGTTTGTCTTCTTCAGACAGCTCATCCATACCGAGGATGGCGATGATGTCTTTCAGTTCCTGATAACGCTGCAGCAGTGACTGAACGCCACGTGCAACATCATAGTGCTCCTGACCGACAACCAGCGGATCCAGCTGACGGCTGGTAGAGTCCAGCGGGTCAACGGCCGGGTAGATACCCAGAGAGGCGATCTGACGGCTCAGCGTTACCGTTGAGTCTAAGTGCGCAAAGGTGGTTGCTGGTGACGGGTCAGTCAGGTCATCCGCAGGGACGTAAACGGCCTGTACGGAAGTGATTGAACCGGTCTTGGTGGAGGTAATACGCTCCTGCAACACACCCATCTCTTCTGCCAGCGTTGGCTGGTAACCTACCGCAGATGGCATACGACCCAGCAGTGCAGAAACTTCTGTACCGGCCAGGGTGTAACGGTAGATGTTATCGATGAACAGCAGAACGTCGCGGCCTTCATCACGGAATTTTTCCGCCATGGTCAGACCGGTCAGTGCGACGCGCAGACGGTTACCCGGCGGCTCGTTCATCTGGCCATAGACCAGAGCAACTTTATCGATAACGTTTGAGTCAGTCATTTCGTGGTAGAAGTCGTTACCCTCACGAGTACGCTCACCCACACCAGCAAACACAGAGTAACCTGAGTGTTCAGCTGCGATGTTACGGATCAGTTCCATCATGTTGACGGTTTTACCGACACCCGCACCACCGAACAGACCCACTTTACCGCCTTTGGCAAACGGACACATCAGGTCGATAACCTTGATACCGGTTTCCAGCAGTTCCTGCGAGTTAGACTGATCTTCATAAGAAGGCGCTGCGCGGTGAATAGAGGCGATCTCTACTGCGCTGCCATCTTCTTCTTTCAGCTCGCCTTTCATGTCGATAGGCTCGCCGAGAACGTTCATGATACGGCCCAGGGTCGCTTTACCGACCGGAACCTGAATCGGTTTCTGCAGGTCGTTGACATTCAGACCACGCTTCAGGCCGTCAGACGTACCCATTGCGATGGTACGCACTACGCCGCCGCCGAGCTGCTGCTGTACTTCCAACACCAGACGCGCATCACCATTCATTACCTCGAGGGCGCTGTACACTTGCGGTACCGCGTCCTGAGGGAATTCGACGTCAACAACGGCGCCGATAATCTGGACAATCTTTCCAGTTGCCATCTTGAATCCTCTACCTAATTCCAAACCTGGTTAAACCGCGGAGGCCCCCGAG
Source organism: Pantoea sp. XY16 (assembly GCF_025153065.1). Taxonomy (NCBI): domain Bacteria; kingdom Pseudomonadati; phylum Pseudomonadota; class Gammaproteobacteria; order Enterobacterales; family Erwiniaceae; genus Pantoea; species Pantoea sp. XY16. The sequence goes on from NZ_JANZNP010000013.1 coordinate 143,770, forward strand.
ACGATCTCGGTAAGTTCCTGGGTGATGCTGGCCTGACGAGCTTTGTTGTATACCAACTGCAGCTCTTTGATCAGATTTCCGCCGTTGTCGGTTGCGGCTTTCATCGCCACCATACGTGCAGCCTGCTCACTGGCCAGATTTTCCACCACACCCTGATAAACCTGCGATTCGACATAACGGCGCAGCAGGGTATCCAGCAGCGCTTTCGGATCGGGTTCGTACAGGTAATCCCAGGTCTTCGCCTTCATCTCTTCTTCACCTTCCGCTGGCGCTAACGGCAGCAGTTGGGTGATGGTCGGAGTCTGAGACATGGTGTTATTGAATTTGTTACTGACGATCATCAGTTTGTCGATGCGGCCTTCATCATAAGCCTGCAACATCACTTTTACCGGGCCAATCAGATCAGACAGGGCAGGTTTATCGCCCATGCCGCTGACTTGCGCCACAATGTTGCCACCCACAGCACTGAAGAATGACGCCCCTTTTGAACCGATAATCGACAGATCGCTCTGCACGCCTTTATCGGACCAGGACTTCATATCCGCCAGTAATTTTTTGAACAGGTTAATGTTCAAACCACCACAAAGCCCGCGGTCTGTAGAAACGACCAGGTAGCCGACGCGCTTGACGTCGCGCTGTTCCAGGTAAGGGTGCTTGTATTCCAGATTACCCAACGCAAGGTGACCAATCACTTTGCGCATGGTGTCTGCATACGGACGGCTGGCCGCCATGCGTTCCTGCGTTTTACGCATCTTGGAGGCGGCGACCATTTCCATCGCTTTGGTGATCTTCTGCGTGTTTTTCACGCTTCCAATCTTGCTTCGTATCTCTTTTGCGCCGGCCATTAGCTTCTCCTCAAAGCCTTGCGGCCTGCCTTTTCAGACAAGCCGCCAGACATTACCAGGACTGGGTTGCTTTAAACGTATCGATCAGGCCTTTCAGCTTCGCTTCGATATCGTTGTTAAAGTTACCCGACTGGTTGATTTCAGCCATCAGCTCAGCGTGGTCGCGATCGGCGAAGGCCAGCAGTGCAGCTTCGAAGCTGCCAATTTTTGCCAGTTCAACGTCGTTCAGGTAGCCACGCTCTGCAGCGAACAGAACCAGACCCTGCTGCGCGACAGACATCGGCGCATACTGTTTCTGCTTCAGCAGCTCGGTCACTTTCTGACCGTGGCTCAGCTGTTTGCGGGTAGCATCATCCAGATCAGAGGCGAACTGCGAGAACGCCGCCAGTTCACGATACTGTGCCAGCGCGGTACGGATACCACCGGACAGTTTCTTGATGATCTTGGTCTGTGCAGCACCACCTACGCGGGATACCGAAATACCTGGGTTAACGGCCGGACGAATACCGGAGTTAAACAGGTTCGATTCCAGGAAGATCTGACCATCAGTAATCGAGATTACGTTGGTCGGAACGAACGCAGAAACGTCGCCCGCCTGAGTTTCGATGATCGGCAGCGCGGTCAGTGAACCGGTTTTACCTGTCACTGCGCCATTAGTGAAACGTTCTACATAATCAGCGCTTACGCGTGATGCACGTTCCAGCAGACGGGAGTGGAGATAGAACACGTCGCCAGGGAACGCTTCACGGCCTGGTGGACGGCGCAGCAGCAGAGAGATTTGACGGTAAGCGATAGCCTGTTTGGAGAGGTCATCGTATACGATCAGCGCATCTTCACCACGGTCACGGAAGTATTCGCCCATCGCACAACCTGCGTACGGAGAGAGATACTGCAGTGCAGCTGATTCAGAAGCAGACGCCACAACAACGATGGTGTTCTGCAGTGCGCCATGCTCTTCCAGCTTACGAACCACGTTAGAGATGGTTGAGGCTTTCTGACCAATCGCAACGTAGACACACTTGATGCCTGAATCGCGCTGGTTGATGATCGCATCGATCGCCATCGCGGTTTTACCGGTCTGACGGTCACCGATGATCAGCTCACGCTGGCCACGGCCGATTGGAATCATCGCATCGACCGACTTATAACCGGTCTGAACCGGCTGGTCGACTGACTGACGATCGATAACGCCAGGTGCAATCACTTCGACTGGTGAGAAACCGTCGTTGTCGATTGCGCCTTTACCGTCGATTGGCGCACCCAGGGTGTTCACAACGCGGCCCAGCAGGCCGCGGCCTACCGGTACTTCAAGAATGCGGCCAGTACACTTAACCTTCATGCCTTCGGCGAGGTCAGCGTAAGGACCCATCACCACTGCACCAACCGAGTCACGCTCGAGGTTCAGGGCGATAGCGTAACGGTTACCCGGCAGGGCAATCATCTCACCCTGCATGACATCGGCCAGGCCGTGTACGCGGATGATACCGTCACTTACAGAAACAATCGTACCTTCGTTGTGAGCTTCACTCACGACATTGAACTGAGCAATGCGCTGCTTGATCAGTTCGCTGATTTCGGTGGAATTCAGTTGCATATGCTCCAGTCCCCTTAAGACTGCAAGACGTCAGCCAGACGGTCAAGACGGCCGCGTACGCTGCCATCAATAACCAGATCACCCGAACGGATGATCACGCCTGCCATCACAGACTTATCAATTTTGCAATTCAGCTTAACTTTGCGTGACAGACGTTTTTCCATCGCGGCGCTGATTTTATTCAGCTGGTCGTCACTCAGCGTACTGGCGGAGATAACATCAACTTCAGCGGTGGCTTCATGAGCGTCACGCAGTTCGATGTATTGGGCCAGTACAGCCGGAAGCGCTGTCAAACGTCCGTTTTCCGCCATCACCTTAATCAGGTTCTGCGCGGGTTCATCCAGTTGATCACCACAGACTGCGTTAAACGACGCTGCCAGCGCTTCAGGTGCTAATGCACCGGAGAGAAGATCAGCCATCTGTTCATTGCGAGCCACTTCTGCGGCAAACGCCAGCATCTGTTGCCAGCGTTCTATACTTTGATGCTCAACAGCAAAGTCAAAAGCTGCTTTGGCGTAGGGGCGAGCTACAGTAATCAGATCAGACATCAGCCCCTCCCTCCTTACAGTTCAGCGACCAGTTTATCAACGATGTCGCTGTTAGCAGCTTCATCCACGGAGCGTTCGATGATCTTCTCGGCGCCAGCCATAGCCAGCAACGCAACCTGCTTACGCAGTTCTTCACGTGCACGTTTACGTTCGGCATCAATTTCAGCCTGCGCTTGTGTCACGATGCGATTACGTTCGTTTTCAGCTTCGGTTTTCGCTTCGTCCAGAATCTGCGCGCGACGCTTGTTCGCTTGCTCGATAATGACCTGAGCGTCTTCTTTGGCTTTTTTCAGCTGGTCGGTCGCATTAGCCTGCGCGAGATCCAAATCTTTCTTTGCACGTTCAGCAGAAGCAAGGCCTTCAGCAATTTCTTTCTGGCGCTTTTCGATAGCAGCCATGAGCGGCGGCCATACGTACTTCATGCAGAACGCGACAAACAGGATGAACGCGATAGCCTGGCCGAGGATTGTTGCATTAATGTTCACAGCACAATGCCTCTAGATTGAGTATTTAACTTTTCTGCCGTTATCGTTGTGATAAGCGGCAGAATCCGTTCACCCCTGCACATTGTGCGCTGAGTGAACACAGGGCTTTAGGCGACAGCAAACATCACGTACAGACCCAGACCAACAGCGATCATCGGGATTGCATCCACCAGACCCATTACAACAAAGAACTGCGTACGCAGCAGAGGAATCAGGTCAGGCTGACGAGCAGCGCCTTCCAGGAATTTTCCTCCGAGGATGCCGATACCGATCGCAGCACCGATTGCCGCCAGGCCCATCATCACAGCGGCAGCCATGTACAGCAGATCCATATTCAGGTTTTCCATGACAGTCTCCAGTTTGTTTCAGTTAAATGCTCCCTTCATCTTCCGGGCTTCAGCGGAGTACGCTGCAACCCGGAATCAAGAGGGAAAGTAGTGTTGAGAAAAAAATCAATGCTCTTCAGATGCCATCGACAGATAGACAATCGTGAGGACCATGAAAATGAAAGCCTGTAGCGAAATGATCAGGATGTGGAAAATGGCCCACGGCACATTCAGCACCCACTGCGACCACCACGGCAACAGACCGGCAATAAGGATAAAGATCAGTTCACCCGCATACATGTTACCGAACAGTCGTAAACCCAGTGACACAGGCTTAGACAGAAGGCTTACACCTTCCAGAATCAGGTTGATCGGGATGAAGATCGGGTGGTTAAAAGGCTGCAGCGTCAGCTCTTTCGTGAAGCCGCCAATGCCTTTCATTTTGATGCTGTAGAACAGAATCAAAATAAATACGCCCAACGCCATAGATAGCGTGATGTTCACGTCTGCAGATGGTACGACGCGCAGCGCCGGTAACCCCAATACGTGCTCACCAATATATGGCAGCAGGTCGATTGGCAGCAGATCCATGAAGTTCATCAGGAAGACCCAGACAAAAATTGTCAGAGCCAGCGGGGCGATAAGTTTGCTCTTACCGTGATACATGTCGCGCACGTTACTATCAACGAAACCGACAACCAGTTCGATAGCCGCCTGCATTTTCCCTGGTACACCGCTGGTAGCAGACTTCGCCACGCTACGGAACAACACCAGGAAGATGATTCCCAGCACCATAGAGAAAAACATGGAATCGATATTTAATACCCAGAACGTCGCGGGAACGTCGTGCGGATTCACTAACTCGAAGGTACGCAGGTCCAACTGAAGATGAGTCAGGTGGTGACCAATGTACTCTTGCGGAGTAGAGATTTCTCCTGCAGCCATGATGCCTCTTACCCTTTGTTGTTAATTACCGCCGGTGCCAGCATTTGAACCACCAGCACCGATAACCAGGTTATTCCGACCGGCCAGAAGACCGCCCCGAACAGACCCAACGCCACAATGAGCAAAATGATGGTCGCAAACACTTTAGCAATTTCACCTAAAGCGAAGCTCCACGCGACTCGTCCCGAAGCGGGGGGTTGCCCCTGCAGGCGCCAGGCTAAAAACAAAAACAATACGTTTGGCAGCCAGGCTGCCGCTCCGCCAGCAAGAGCAGAGACACCCCAGGTGACATCTTTAACAGCAAAGAGTCCGCCGATGATGACTATCGTCACCAGCTGAATCATCAGCACCGTTCGGGCGAATTTTACACTGTAAAGAGACACTGACATGACGCTGATACTCTCCTGCCCCGTTAGGGGTATGTCGCGTGTCGTATAAGACTGCCTTTGCGCAGTTGAGTCAAGCAGCAAAAGCCGTGCAAATTATACGGGCCGCACCTGCGATTTCAATCGGTAAGTAGCGAAAAGGTGAACAATTATTTAAATTTCTTTCCGAAGGGCTATTTTTCCAAAGATTACCCTGCAGAGATTCACCCGAATCTGACTGAAAATTCACTCGCATCTTGCTTTTAAAGCGTGCTTTAGATCACATAATAAGCACTTACACGACATTGAGTTTTATCTGTGGCCTATTTAAGAACAATCTGCAAAAAAAATTAAACCTTTAAAATCATAAAATTAAAATTACAAAAATGGGCAGGCAGGACTATTTTCACAGAAAACACGCTATTGACATCGAACTGTGCATGAGAATCGTGAAATTGATATTACGTACGCAAAGTTATTACCACGATATATTTTCCGGCGTGACTACTTTTATTCCACAACCCGCCTATACAAGTGATATTTCTGATAACCGAATGTGAATTAAACGTTAAATGTAACAGAGCTTTTCGGATAATTTCCGTCTCCGTTTTTAACCTTCGCTCAGCCTGGGCTTAATCAAAATCTTTTATTGATAACGCATCATCTGCACTTTTTTCATCTACACCCTGATTAAAACCCTGGCAGAGAAACGTTAAATCCCTGCAAACCAGAGGGCTACTGATGACGAATAATGACCAGATGACGGTCACCTTCCAGCTGAGGCACCTGCAGCTTTATCACTGCATCGGAGACATAGCCGGCCGGTAACTCAGCTATTTCATCGTCCGGGCGGACACCTTTGAGCGCATAAAAGCGCCCTTCCCCGCCAGGCAGATGGTGACACCAGTTCACCATGTCGGTCAGCGAGGCAAATGCACGGCTGACGACACCATCAAACGGCGGCTCAGCCGGAAACGCCTCAACCCGGCTCTGGACCGGAGCAATGTTAGTGAGTCCTAACTCATGCTGAACCTGACGCAGGAAACGTACCCGCTTGCCCAGGCTGTCGAGCAGCGTAAAGTGCGCGTCGGGCATCACGATAGCCAGCGGAATGCCAGGCAGTCCTGGCCCGGTTCCCACATCAATGAAACGCGAGCCTTTCAGATGCGGCGCCACCACGATGCTGTCGAGGATATGGCGAACCAGCATCTGCTGCGGATCGCGCACGGATGTCAGATTGTAGGCTTTGTTCCACTTATCCAGCAGGCCGACATAGGCAACCAGCTGCTGTTTTTGTTGATCGGAGAGGGAAATACCGGCTGCCTTTAGCAGCGACGTGAGTGAGTTAATCACAGCATAAGTCCATTCAGCGGGGGCAAGTCACCTCGCCCCATTTCAGATCAGGCGCTTTTACGCAGCAGACCCTGTTTTTTCAGATAGATAAGCAGAATTGAGATGGCCGCCGGGGTGATGCCGGAGATACGCGTCGCCTGACCAATCGAACTCGGTTTGTGATCGTTCAGCTTGGCGATCACCTCATTTGAGAGGCCGTTCACCTGGCGATAATCAAGCTCCACCGGTAACAGTGTGTTCTCGTTACGCAGCTGGCGATCGATCTCTTCCTGCTGACGCGCGATATAACCTTCATATTTAACCTGAATCTCAACCTGCTCAGCGGCCTGCTCATCAGCCAGTGCCGGACCAAAGGCATCCAGCGTCATCAGCTTCAGATAGGTCAGCTCAGGACGGCGCAGCAAATCTTCGCCGCTCGCTTCTTTCGTCAGCGGTGCGCTGAGTACCGTGTTCACTTCCGTCACATGCTCTGACTTCGGATGAACCCAGATATCGCGCAGGCGCTGACGCTCCTGTTCAATCGCTTCCAGCTTCTGATTGAAACGCGCCCAGCGCGCATCATCCACCAGACCCAGTTCACGACCAGTTTCGGTCAGACGCAGGTCGGCATTGTCTTCGCGCAGCATCAGGCGGTATTCAGCACGGGAGGTAAACATCCGGTACGGCTCTTTGGTACCGAGTGTGCAGAGATCATCCACCAGCACGCCCAGATAAGCCTGGTCACGACGCGGTGCCCAGCCCTCTTTATCGGCAGACTGACGGGCGGCGTTCAGCCCTGCCAGCATCCCCTGCGCAGCCGCTTCTTCGTAGCCGGTTGTGCCGTTGATCTGGCCGGCAAAGAACAGGCCGTGAATAAATTTGCTCTCCAGCGTCGGTTTGAGATCGCGTGGATCGAAGAAGTCATACTCGATGGCATAGCCCGGACGCACGATCTTCGCATTCTCCATGCCCTGCATGGAACGGACGATCTGAATCTGTACGTCAAATGGCAGACTGGTCGAGATACCGTTCGGGTAGATCTCATTACTGGTCAGCCCTTCCGGCTCCAGGAAGATCTGATGCGAGTTACGATCGGCAAAGCGCATCACTTTGTCTTCGATCGACGGGCAGTAGCGTGGACCGATCCCCTCGATGATCCCGGCATACATCGGGCTGCGATCCAGGTTATTACGGATAACCTCATGGGTTTTCTCGTTGGTATGCGTGATCCAGCACGGTACCTGCTGCGGATGCTGAGACGCATTACCCATAAACGAGAAAACCGGCATCGGGTGATCACCGTGCTGCGGGCTAAGCACTGAAAAATCGATGGTGCGCGCATCGATACGCGGTGGCGTACCGGTCTTGAGGCGGTTTACCCGCAGCGGCAGCGCACGCAGTCGTTTTGCCAGCGGAATGGACGGGGGATCGCCAGCGCGACCGCCACTGTAATTATCCAGACCGATATGAATTTTGCCGTCAAGGAAAGTGCCGACGGTAAGCACGACGGTTTTCGCGCGGAACTTCAGTCCCATCTGGGTGACGGCACCCACCACACGATCGTTTTCCACGATAAGATCGTCGACCGCCTGCTGGAAGATCATCAGATTAGGCTGATTCTCCAGTGCCGTACGCACCGCCTGCCGATAAAGCACGCGATCTGCCTGAGCACGGGTGGCCCGTACTGCCGGACCTTTGCTGGCGTTTAGTATCCTGAACTGGATACCCGCCTGGTCAATCGCACTGGCCATCAGACCACCCAGGGCATCCACTTCCTTCACCAAATGTCCTTTGCCAATCCCACCAATCGCCGGGTTACAGGACATTTGTCCAAGCGTATCAATGTTATGGGTGAGTAACAGGGTTTGCTGACCCATTCGGGCTGCCGCCATTGCGGCTTCGGTGCCCGCATGACCACCACCAATTACGATGACGTCAAAAGGATCCTGATAAAACATGAAGTGGTACCTCGGTTGATGAACTTGCAGGATCGTCGTCCTGGGGCGTGGATTCTACTCAAATTCCGTCTGGGGTGAAAGTCGCGGGATCGTCCGGTTTTAAAAGAAAGGATCTTAGATCTGTATATGATCTTTCTGTTAGATCTCTTATTAGGATCCCGCCTGTCTGTGGATATGTGCCAGAAGCAGAACAGAAACAACAGGATGACGAGGATCACTAGCTGTGAGTGATCGGTGATCCTGATCCGTATAAGCTGGGATCAAAATGGCACGTTATCCACAGCTCAAAAATCGTTCTACGGTTATTCCTTGGATAACTACCGGTTATACGCAGTAAAATAGGGTAGTTATCCACAAAATAAACGAGCGGAAAAGGATAAAATCAGCATCTTCCACTGGGGATCATCACTATTTCGCGATCCCCAGCCCCCTTCAGATCGCCTTTTTCCAGCTTTCCAGCCAGGCTTCCGCCGGATCTTCAGGGATCTCATGCTCCAGCACGTCAATCTCCAGACGATCGCCGATCTGCTGGGCTCCCAGAGCAATCAGTTGTGCTTCAATCTGGCGGATCGCACCACAAAAGAGATCATATTCATGATTGCCGAGGCCTATTGCCCCAAAACGAACCTGAGAGAGATCGGGCTGGCTGTCACGGATGGCTTCGAACAGCGGCAGCAGGTTATCGGGAATATCGCCTGCACCATGAGTTGAACAGACCACCAGCCAGATACCCTCATGTGGCACTTCATCCAGCTCCGGGCCATGCAGCATCTGCGTTGAGAAACCCGCTTCCTGTAATTTTTCTTCCAGATGTTCAGCCACATACTCTGCGCTACCCAGAGTACTGCCACTGATTAAGGTGATATCGGCCATCTTGCTCTCCCGGACATTAAGGCGAGCATTGTACGCTGTGATCAAGCGGTGATCCACCTGTGGACAACAGGGTTAATAGATTAAGAGAAGCGAACGCAGCCGTTGCCAGCCGCCACATTCGTCAGGGATAAGATTATGCACAAGGCGGAGAAGGATCAGGGCTTGATAGTGCGCATGATGGGGTTTTGCAACGAGATCAGCGTTTCCGTCGACTGAATTTCATCGATGGTCTGGATCTTGTTGATCAGCACCTGTTGCAGGGCATCAATGGATCGGCACATCACCTTAATAAAGATGCTGTAGTGGCCGGTGGTGTACCAGGCTTCAACCACTTCATCCAGCGCATCCAGTTTGCTCAGCGCAGCCGGATAGTCACGCGCGCTTTTAAGGATAATGCCGATAAAACAGCAGACATCAAACCCCAGCTGGCGCGGATCGATATCAACCCGGGTGCCCAGGATAATGCCCGCCTGCTTCATCTTCTCCACGCGGACATGAATGGTGCCGGGGCTGACGTTAAACTGTTTTGCCAGCTCGGCGTAAGCAGTGCGCGCATTGTCGAGCAGGGCATTCAGAATGCCGCGATCCAGGTTATCGAGCTGCAGATGTTCGGCCATGGCCATCCTCGTTATTGGTCTGCTTTAAGTAAACAAGGGTGAATGTGCAGCAAAATAACGGTTCAGGCAACTACCGGCAGCGACGGACGCCGCTGCCGGTTCACTTAGCGTTTACGCCAGACGGTAACCTGCGCCAGTGTGTGCTGGAACTTGCGGGCCGTTTCGCGGATCACAAAGGGTTTATCCTGTGGATCATCGACCAGCTCGAAGTCGGCTGCCAGCAGACGTTGCAGTGCCTGCAGCGTCGTCAGTGCCTCACCATTCTCACGCACGCCGCCCAGCCAGTTCTCCTTCGGCGTGAAATCTTCAAGCCAGGTATAAGGCGATGAGAGCAGCAGGATGCCGCCCTGACGCAGCATCGGCGTGACATCCCGCAGGAAGCGCGCGGGCTGACGCAGGCGATCAATCAGGTTGGAGGCGAGCACCAGATCGTATCGGCCAGGCTGTGGCTTCAGGTTACAGGCGTCGCCCTGAACAAACTGAATCCGCTGCGCCAGTTCGCTCTCCAGCGCGAAATCTTTCAGGCGAACCTGGCGATACTCCACCAGCTCGCCTTCCTGTGGCAGGAGATAACGGAAGTCTTCGCCGCTGGCCAGCTGAAGCGCTACATCAATGAAGCGCGCCGAGTAGTCCATGCCGGTGACACGTTCAAAGTGGCGAGCCAGTTCAAAACTGGCGCGTCCGGTGGCACAGCCAATATCCAGTGCCTCGCCGCGTGCCGTGGTGTAGTTCAGCGCGAGGTTTACCAGGCTTTCGGCATAGTTATCCACGCCGAAATAGCGCGGGCCATACTGGAAGTCGAGGTATTGCGACACCATGGCGTCAGATTCATACGGGTTCAGCGCCATGGTTTCCTGATGGCTGGAAACCACGTAGCGGAAACCGGCATGCTGGAAGAAGTGGCGGCGGAACGCATAGCGTGCCGATTTCAGCGCTTCGTTGCCGGTCGATATCCAGCTACCGCCTTTGATCAGCGAATGTTTGCCATCAAAGGTCGGGGTAGAGAAATCATCGTAAAGCGGGTGGACTTTAAAACCTTCAAAGCCGTTGGTCGGCGTGGTCGTCCACTGCCAGACGTTACCGACGATATCGAAGAAGTCGCCCTGGGCGAAGAGATCGACCGGTGAAGAGGACGCCCAGTACGCCAGGTTAATGTTGCCCGGTGTCTGCTCCCAGTCCGGCTGATCGCCCGCAACCTGCTCGCGCAGCTGAGCCCACTCCGCTTCACACGGGAGCTGAACGCTCATGCCGGTCTGTTCCGCTTTCCAGCGGCAGAAGGCCGCCGCTTCAAGCTGATTGACCTCGGCAGGCCAGTCCCACGGCATCGCCACTTCTTCACACATCAGACGCAGTTTAAGCTGATCGGGCATCGCTGGCGTGCCGACCCAGAAGGTGGGCATCTCCGCTTTGGCAAACTGACACCAGCCCCAGCCTTCATCATCCCACCAGCGGGCATCCTGATAACCGCCCGCCTCAACGAACGCCAGAAATTCTGCGTTGCTGACCAGCATTTTGCTCGCCTTGAACGGCTGCAGCGCGATCTGCTGACGGCCATATTCATTATCCCAGCCGTAGGTATCGTCGGTTTTACCCAGCGTGACGGTGCCGCCTGGCATCGGCAGCAGGGCATTGGCCGGAACAGCTTCGCGCTGGTGGCGCGCCATCGGACAGACCGGCCATGCGGCCTGCGGTCTGACCCATTCAACCGGTAACTGGCGGATGAGCACGCTGGACGTTTCCAGATGAATACGCTCATGCTCAATGCCCATCAGGATCACCCAGGCCGGACTCTCCCAGGTGATCGGCAGAGTCAGCGGCAGGGTCTGGATCAGATCGCTGACCAGCGCTTTAACGCGCCCGCGGTATTCGCGGACTTCTTCAACAGTGGGCCAGTCATAGTGGCTGTCGTTGAGATCGTCCCAGCTCATCTCATCCACACCAATCGCCATCATCGCTTCGATACGATCGTCCAGACGCGCGTCGATAAGGCGTCCGGCCATCAGCTTATTGATGTAGAAGGTAGCGGTGTGGCCAAAATAGAAGATTAAAGGATGGCGCAGCGGAATGGCTTTGGTAAACCAGGCCTGGGGATCGGCCAGACAGGTAAACAGACTTTCATACTGTTCCCAGGTCTGCTGAAAATAGGCCAGCAATTCGGCACGTTTTTGTTCAATGTTATGGCCGGAGAGCAGTAGCGTTCGCGTCGGCGCAGGCAGATCGCGATGAGGTTGAGCAAGCGTCACAGGGAGCTCCAGATTGCTGAGTAAGTGAAACGGTAATTCACTATAGCAAATGTGCATTTCTGCCCGATGACTTAACGCCGCCAGTGACGCAGCAGACGGCTTTTCATGCCGGTATCGAAACGCCAGATATGGTCGAAGATGCGCAGAATGCCTGGTTTCCCGTGGGCCGACATCGCCACGGCGTGAAAACGTTGCTGATTATTTCGCTGACGCGTTTTGATGGTCCCGATCACCTCTTCCGGCAGACGCTGGGCAATAAAATCGGAAACGATCACCGCATCGGCTTCCTCCCACAGTGCGCCTTCCATTCGGGTCACAACGGAAGAGAGGCAGGCGGCCAGATCGGTGCCGCCACGGAAACGCTGGCTCAGAAAGCGAATCGCCTGTTCCAGTCCGTCATCACCGGTCAGCTCATAGCCAATCACCTCATGCGCAAACAGCATGATGTAGCAGCGACGGCGATCGGCCAGTGCAACTTTCAGCAGTGCCAGACAGAATGCTTTGGCGCAGCGCTCGTTGAAGCCCCCCATCGAACCGGAGGTATCGACGCAGACGATAAACGGCCCGCGCGGCTGCTCTTCATGCTGCTGGTGGCTGGCCGGACGCATAGTGACCTTTTCATGCCAGGCATCGCCCTGCAGCTTGTAGGTCAGCAGCCGTTTCTCTACCAGCCGCCGGTAAAACTCCAGCTCCAGTTCACTGATACTCAGCGCAGCTAACTCCGGTGGCAGCAGACGCAGCACGTCATCGCTCTGATGAATGCCGCTGACCTCCTCCGGCACGGAGGCAGGCTCCTGCACCAGATGATGAAAAGCTTCCATTGGGGCATCCTTTGACGGCACCGATTTTGCTTCGCGACTGCGACCCAGTTGCTGGGCCAGCTTCAGTAGCTCCGGTTGCTGCGCCAGAAAGTCGCCATATTGCAGCATCAGCTGATAGTCACCAGGCTGCAGTGACGCTTTGCTCATGTCCCACAGCCGGCCAGCGGCGGCTTCATCATCGTCACCGAGAATGGGTGCCAGCTGACCGCTCAGCGCCATGCGCTGCTGCAGTTCCGCCAGCAGGCGTTCGCGCTGCTGCTCCAGCAAATCCTGATTCAGCGTCAGCGTCTGTAAGGTCAGGCTGAGCCGCCAGCGTTGTAGAAAAAGCTGGTGCTGCGCGCTGCTGAGATGGCTGGTATCGGTGTGCAGCAGTAGCCGGTTGGCTTCATCCAGAAAAGGGGAAGGCAGGCTTTCAAGCGCCTGAAGCGTGGCATTCAGCTGGTGGCTGAATTCACGATCGCTGAGAAGTTGCACCCGCTGGAACAGCTGAAACTCTTCGGCCAGCGTGGCCGGAACCGGTGTGGTTTTGAGCTCAGCGTTGATCTCCGCTCGCCAGCGTGGCACCTCGCGCAACAGCGCTTTTTTCAGCCCGGGAAACTTTTCAAAAAACAGCGCCAGCTGTGGAGACGCCAGCAGGGCAATAATCAGCTCTTCAATCAGTTCGGTTTCACCCACGGAGAGCAGTGTGCTGAGCGTCTCCAGTGGGATCATTTACGCGCCTGTTTCAGCTGTTCCGCCACATCCTGCAGGCTGATTTCAATGCGCGCCAGCCAGTCATCACTGATAAACAGGCAACGCTGGTGCTGGCTGAACAGATGACGCTGTGACCGCAGTTCACTCTCCAGTGCATCCAGCGCATCGGTGATCTCACCGGGCAACGGCTCGCTGTTGCTGAGGCCAGGCAGGGTCAGACGCGACGATTGCAGGCTGACATCACGGATAGTCAGGCAGTGCTGCGCATCCACCTGTAAATCCAGGCTTTGCGCAAAGCCAATCCCATTAAGCTTGCCGCGAACCTCGCCGCCTTTCTGTAGCCACTGATTCAGGGCATCACGCGCAATCACCAGGTGGGTCACCTGCATGTCGTGCAGCATCAGCGGCTTTTGCAGCATCAGCGTCAGTTGCTCATCGGTAAAGCTTTCCGGCAGATCGTAATGGGGTTTGCGGCTGAACATGCCGCTGTGTTTTTCCAGGGTGATCGCCTGCGCGATGCTCTGCTGTTGCTGCAGAGCCAGGCGACGCGCTTTGATCTGCTGCAGTTTCAGCAGCATCGGCTGCTGCTGCCAGGCATGCTGCGTCATCAGCTGATCGATTTCTCGCTCCAGCAGCTGCATGGACGCGACGTCGTGCCAGAGGCAATCTTTCAGCAGGATCAGATCTATCGGGGCAATGGTATTGCGACCGCTGTAGAAAGCGCTGGCCTGCAGCAGATGAATGGCTTTTTTCCAGCGACGATCGGAAATATAAGGTGCAGCAGGCTGGCTCTCCAGTTGCTGACGCAGCTGATAAATCAGCTCAAAGACGGCATCGGGCAGGCTGACCTGGCTGATGCCGAGCTGCCACTGCGCATACTCTTCATCACTGATGCGCAGGGATTCCGCGACGGGATTGGTATGTTCATCCTGCTGGTGGGTCAGCATGCTGCGAAAATTCTGCTTCTCATGCACGTTATCCAGCCACAGGCGGATCAGCATTCGATCATAAAGCGCTTCAAGGCCGCTATCCGCTTCCGGCAGTTCGTTGGAAGCGGTAACCAGCAGCCGCATCGGGATGGTCTCTTCGCTGTCACCATTGCGGAAACGGCGTTCATTGATAGCGGTCAGCAGGGTATTCAGAATCGCCGGACCGGCTTTCCAGATCTCATCCAGAAAAACAATCTCGGCGTCGGGCAGATACCCTTTAGTGAGGCGCTGGTAGCGTCCTTCATCTTTGAGTGCCTGAATGGAGAGCGGGCCAAACACCTCTTCCGGCGTGGAGAAACGGGTCATCAGATATTCAAAGGCGCGGGCGTGCTGAAAGGCATATTTAAGGCGGCGGGCAATCAGGCTCTTGGCGATGCCCGGCGGTCCCAGCAGGAACACGCTTTCACCGCTCAGCGCCGCCAGCAGGCAAAGGCGAATGGCATGGTGCCGTTCATATAATCCTTTTTCTAACGTATTGCTAAGGCGAGAAATTCTTTCTGCCAAAAGATGGGGTTGAGCCATAATCACATCAATGTCCTTACGATCGTCGGGCCGCCGCGCTTAAGCAAGCGCCTTACTCTATAGATCATCATGCGTGAAAGCGTTGATAGCTGTCAGCTTTTTTGTTTCAGAAGGTTTGCCTGTTTTAAAAGTGGTGCTGGATGACAATTTATCGTCTTGAAATGACCCCGTTACCCTGACCGCGAGGCGAAGCGGGTATAGGAATTTCTGTTAAACCGTGCATACTGTGCGCTTTTTGATGGCCTGAGCGAGGGGTTTTTGCACCTCTTAGACTCCAACAAAAGATAACTCTATGAGCTCGGATAATAAGCAGTCACTTCGCGGATTAACGCTGGCCGCTATTGGTGTTGTTTACGGGGATATCGGCACCAGTCCGCTGTATACCTTGCGTGAATGTCTCTCCGGACAGTTTGGTTTCGGCGTTGAGCGGGAAGCGGTATTTGGCTTTCTGTCGCTGATTTTCTGGCTGCTGGTGCTGGTGGTCTCACTGAAGTACATCAGTTATGTGATGCGCGCCGACAACGCCGGGGAAGGCGGAATACTGACCCTGATGTCGCTGGCTGGCCGCCATACCGGTGCACGCGCCACGGCGGTGCTGGTGATCATGGGCCTGATTGGCGGCAGCTTCTTCTATGGAGAGGTGGTGATCACGCCAGCCATTTCGGTGATGTCCGCCATTGAGGGCCTTGAGATTGCTGCGCCGTCGCTGGATCCCTTTATTGTGCCGATGTCGATTGCCGTACTGACGCTGCTGTTTGCCATTCAGAAGCATGGCACCGGTATGGTGGGTAAACTCTTCGCGCCGGTAATGCTGGTCTGGTTTCTGGTGCTGGCGATCCTGGGGGTTATGGGCATCATGCGAAACCCGGACGTGCTGCATGCGCTGAATCCTGCCTATGCGGTTGAATTCTTCCTGCACTATAAGTCTGTTTCGTTCTTCGCCCTCGGTGCAGTCGTGCTGGCGATTACCGGGGTTGAGGCGCTCTATGCCGATATGGGTCACTTTGGTAAAGTGCCGATTCGACTGGCCTGGTTCTCAGTGGTGCTGCCGTCGCTGGTGCTGAACTACTTTGGCCAGGGCGCGCTGTTACTCAGCGATCCTAAAGCAATTAAAAACCCCTTCTTCCTGCTGGCCCCGGACTGGGCGCTGATCCCGATGCTGATTCTGGCAACGCTGGCCACCGTTATCGCTTCACAGGCGGTCATCTCTGGCGTCTTCTCGCTGACGCGTCAGGCGGTGCGACTGGGCTATCTGCCGGGGATGCGTATCATCCACACTTCTGAGCGCGAATCGGGCCAGATCTATATTCCGGTGATCAACTGGGTGCTCTATTTCGCCGTGCTGATTGTGATTATCAGCTTTGAGCATTCAAGCAATCTGGCTGCGGCTTACGGTATTGCGGTGACCGGCACTATGGTGCTGACGGCGATGCTCTCCTGCACCGTGGCGGTTAAAAACTGGCACTGGAATAAGCTGGCGGTCGCCGTCATCCTGGTGCTGATGCTTTGCATTGACGTGCCGTTGTTTACCGCCAATTTGGTGAAAATTTTCTCTGGTGGCTGGCTGCCGCTCTGTCTCGGCCTGGTGATGTTTATCATTATGACGACGTGGAAAAGCGAACGTTTCCGTCTGCTGCGCCGCATGCACGAACATGGTAACTCCCTGGAGGCAATGATCGCGTCGCTGGAGAAATCGCCGCCGGTTCGCGTACCGGGCACAGCGGTCTATATGTCGCGTGCCCTGAATGTGATTCCGTTTGCCATGCTGCACAACCTTAAGCATAACAAAGTGTTGCATGAGCGGGTCGTGCTGTTGACGTTGCGCACTGAAGATGCGCCTTACGTGCACAACGTGCGTCGTGTCACTATTGAGCAGCTGTCGCCGACCTTCTGGCGGGTGGTGGCAAGCTACGGCTGGCGTGAAACGCCAAACGTTGAGGAGATCTTCCATCGTTGCGGGCTGGAAGGACTCAACTGTCGCATGATGGAGACCTCGTTCTTTATGTCGCATGAGTCGCTGATCATCGGCAAGCGGCCGTGGTATCTGCGCCTGCGCGGCAAACTCTTCCTGGCGCTGCAGCGCAATGCGCTCCGTGCGCCAGACCAGTTTGAGATCCCGCCAAACCGGGTTATTGAGCTGGGCACTCAGGTCGAGATTTGATCGGCAGCGCCCGCCTTACGGGGTGGGCGCTGCCCAGCGTAGCGTGACGCACAAGCCGCCACCGGGTCGCTGGCTGAACGTAATCTGCATCCCGTGCAGTTGGGCAATATTACGCACTATCGATAATCCCAGCCCGCTCCCACTCTTCTCCTGACCTGGCGGTCGCCAGAAACGCTCACCGAGCCGTTGCAGGTCGGCAGCACTCAGACCCTCGCCGTTATCCTCCACCGACAGGCTGTTTGCCTGTAGTCGCACATCGACTTCGCTGCCCGCAGGCGTATAGCGAATGGCGTTATCCAGCAGATTCCGCACCAGCAGCGACAGCAACAGCGGATGGCCCTGAATTTGTGGATCGGCCTCAGCGTGCAGCCGCAACGTGACACCGGTTTTATCCGCCAGCGGCAATTGTGCGGCGAGTGTCTCCTGCACCGTGCGTTTCAGCGCCACCGGTTCGAAGGCGCTGCGTGCATCATCAGCTTCAACCCGCGAGAGCGTCAGCAGTTGATCCACCAGCCGCGTGGCGCGGACAATGCCGGCATCCAGTTGTTGCAGCGCATGGGTTCGCATCACTTCGTCATCCGCAGTCAGCTGGATCACTTCGCTTTGCACCTGCAGCGCGGCCAGCGGACTGCGCAGCTCATGCGCGGCATCGGAGGTAAAGCGCCGTTCACGCTGCATCATGGCGCTGATACGGCTGAAAAGGCCATTAAGCGCAATCATCAGCGGCTGTACCTCTTTCGGCACGCGGTCTGCCTGCAGCGGCGTATCGTCATCGGGCGCGCGCTGCGCCAGCTGCTGTGCCAGCGTTTTCAATGGCCGCAGTTCAGACCAGACCAGGCCGATGAGCAACAGCAGCATAAACGGCAGTGCGATCAGCCAGGGCAGCATACTGGCTTTCATCAGATCCTGCGTCATGTCGTCGCGGTATTCCGACTCCTGACCGACGACTACCCGGAATTTCTGATCCGGCGTGGTCAGCCAGACAAACCGCCAGCGATCGTCATCATTGGTGAGCTGACCCTCATGAAATCCCTGATAGTCCGCCTCAAACGGCAGATAGCGGCCATTATCGCCATCATTCATCACCTGCCTGCCGTCACGGGTAAAAACAGCAAAGGCCAGGGCATCGTCATCCTGCTCCCCACGATGGTGGCGCAGCATCGCTTTGGTTCGGGGCAGCGTGGTGTTATCCAGCGAAGAGAAATCAAGCGTCAGCAGGCGCTTGGCCAGCAGCATCTGCTGGGTATCAAACAGCTCATCAAGGGTTTCACGGGTCTGATGCCAGGCACTCAGGCTGGCGCTGGCCCAGCAGAGCCCGAGCAGCAGCACAAAACCGATACCCAGCCGCAGAAACAGGCTCATTGATCGCATTCAGCGGCTCCCAGGGTATAGCCGACGCCGTGCAGCGTGCGGATAAACGCGCTGCCCAGTTTTTTACGCAGATGATGAATGTGGACCTCTACCGCATTGCTGGAGACATCGGCGTCCCAGTTGTAGAGCTTCTCTTCCAGCTGGCTGCGCGTCAGCACCCGTCCTGGGTTGCGCATAAAGAGTTCCAGCAGCGCCAGTTCACGGCTTTTTAACTCGATCGCTTCGCCATCGCGCATGACGCTATGGCTGCCGGGGATCAGCACCACGTTACCGTGACGGAGTTCGGGCTGCAGTTGACCATGACGGCGGCGGATCAGCGCCTGTAAGCGCGCGGCCACTTCGGTTAAGGCAAAGGGTTTACACAGATAATCATCGGCTCCCATCTGCAGGCCTTCAACCCGCTGATCGAGCGCATCGCGGGCAGTCAGTATCAGTACCGGTACATCTTTGCCCAGCTGCCGCCACTGCCGCAGGATATCGAGCCCATCCCGCTCAGGCAGAGAAAGGTCCAGAATCACCGCATCCCAGGGCGCGGCCTCCAGCGCGTTAAAGCCCGACTCACCAGAGGTAAACCAGTCAACGCTGAAGCCCAGTTTACTCAGTCCCGCTTTGATACCGTCGCCAATTAAGCGATCGTCTTCAATCAGTAAAATACGCATTACGTCTCCCTGTTCTGATAGCGCTTTATACGAAGCAACTTCCTCCCTGTACAGCTGATTTCGGCGAAAATGGCTTATTTTTCACGCTTAAGAAGCTGTTAAGAACTCTGTGGTCAACTGGGCGTATTCAAACCGAAAACACCACTGAGAAAGGGGTACACCATGAAAAAGCACGCTGCAATTCTGGCCGTCGTTATGCTGGCTTCCGCCCCGGTTTTCGCTGCACAGCAGGGCGGATTTGTTGATCCCAGTGCGCCGGCCGCACAGACGCCGTCAGCATCCGGTCAGGGCGGCTTCAGTGCCGATAACACCAGTGTGGTGACCGTGAAGCAGGCTGAAGAGATGAAAGATGACAGCTGGATCACCGTGCGCGGCAAGCTGGAAAAACAGATCGGCAAGGAAGATTATCTGTTCCGCGACCAGACCGGCACCATGAAGGTCGAAATTGACCACAAGCACTGGAACGGCCAGACGATCACGCCCAAAGATAACGTTGAGCTGACGGGTGAACTGGACAAAGATTTCAACAGCATTGAGATGGACGTTAAGCAGGTTAAGAAACTGCCTTAATCGTTTACTTCAGGGCCGCATTCGCGGCCCTTTTTTCGTCCCATTCCCCGCCTTAATGCAAATTTCTCCCCGCGTGAGCGAAACGTTTCGATAGCGATCACAGATTTCTTCTTTGCCGGTTGAGTTGATGGGGGCTTTTCATACACTTCAGACAGCGAAACGTTTCGCTATGGAGTGAAAAGATGAAAAAAGGTCGCCTTTTAAACGCAGAACTCTCTCATGTGATTGCCCGCCTGGGACACACGGATACGCTGACGATTGCCGATGCTGGCTTGCCCATTCCGGCCGGACCGCGACGCATCGACTTAGCGCTTACGCCGGGTACGCCCGATTTTATGCAGGTGGTGAATGCTGTCGCACTGGAGATGCAGGTAGAGAGTGCCCTGATCGCGGAGGAGATTAAGCAGCATAATCCGCACCTTCATAGCGCGCTCGTCGCCGTGCTCGAAGCCTTGCAACAGCACCAGGGGAATAGCATCACCATCAGCTACACCAGTCATGAAAAATTCAAACAACAAACGCAGCGTAGTCAGGCGGTCATTCGCAGCGGAGAGTGCTCTCCATTTGCGAATGTCATCCTCAGCGCCGGTGTGACCTTCTGAGGCCGCTATGCAACCTTTACTGCAACTCGACGGCATTGAAAAATCCTTTCCGGGCGTGAAAGCCCTGAAGGGTGCGTCGCTGAATGTCCGTGCAGGACGCGTGATGGCGCTGGTGGGCGAGAACGGCGCAGGCAAGTCCACCATGATGAAAGTGCTGACCGGGATCTATCAATATGATGCCGGTACGCTGCGCTGGCTCGGTAAAGAGACCCGTTTCAGTGGACCGAAAGCGTCTCAGGAAGCGGGTATTGGCATCATCCATCAGGAGCTGAACCTGATCCCTCAGTTAACCGTGGCGGAAAATATTTTTCTCGGTCGCGAATATGTGGGTCGTTTTGGCCGTATCCAGTGGCCGCGTATGTATGCCGAAGCCGATGCGCTGCTTAAAAGGCTCAATCTGCGCTTCAACAGCCACAAGCTGGTTGGCGATTTGTCGATTGGCGATCAGCAGATGGTCGAAATCGCCAAAGTGCTGAGCTTTGAGTCGCAGGTCATCATCATGGATGAGCCGACCGATGCGCTGACGGATACCGAAACGCTGTCGCTGTTCCGGGTGATCAACGAACTGAAAGCGCAGGGCTGCGGCATCGTCTATATCTCGCATCGCATGAAAGAGATCTTTGAGATCTGCGATGACGTCACCGTATTCCGCGACGGTCAGTTTATTGCTGAACGTCCGGTCAGCGAGCTGACCGAAGAGAGCCTGATCGAGATGATGGTCGGACGCAAGCTGGAAGATCAATATCCACATCTTAATCAGGCGCCCGGCGACGTGCGGCTCAAAGTGGAAAACGTCAGCGGGCCGGGCGTGGAGAACGTCAGCTTCACTCTGCGCAAAGGTGAAATCCTTGGCATTTCGGGCCTGATGGGCGCAGGCCGTACTGAACTGATGAAGGTACTCTACGGCGCCCTGCCGCGTCGTGAAGGCGCAATGTGGCTCAATGGCCGGGAAGTGGTGACGCGTTCGCCACAGGATGGACTGGCTAACGGTATCGTCTATATCTCGGAAGATCGTAAGCGTGATGGTCTGGTGCTGGGCATGTCAGTGAAAGAGAACATGTCGCTGACGGCGTTAGGCTATTTCAGTCACGGCAGCGGCACGCTGAAACATGCAGCAGAGCAGCTGGCGGTAGGCGATTTTATCCGGCTGTTCAACGTGAAAACCCCTTCTATGGAGCAGCCGATTGGCCTGCTTTCAGGCGGCAACCAGCAGAAAGTGGCGATTGCCCGCGGTCTGATGACCCGCCCTAACGTGCTGATTCTGGACGAACCGACCCGCGGTGTGGATGTCGGTGCGAAGAAAGAGATCTACCAACTGATTAACCAGTTTAAAGCCGAAGGGCTGAGCATCATCCTGGTCTCCTCGGAAATGCCGGAAGTGCTGGGTATGAGCGACAGGATTCTGGTGATGCATGAAGGCCGTATCAGCGGCGAATTTACCCGAGAAGACGCCACTCAGGAGAGCCTGATGGCAGCCGCCGTAGGCAAGCAACACAGCGAGGATTTAGTGGTATGACGACCCAAACTTTACCGGCCAGCCGTCGCTGGTTTAGCAAAAGCTGGCTACTGGAACAGAAGTCGCTGATTGCGCTGGTGGTGCTGATTGCCGTAGTGGCCAGCCAGAGCCCGAACTTCTTTACCGTGGCGAACCTGTTCAACATTCTGCAGCAGACCTCGGTCAACGCCATTATGGCGGTCGGGATGACGCTGGTGATCCTGACTTCCGGTATTGACCTCTCTGTGGGATCGCTGCTGGCCCTGACCGGTGCGGTCGGTGCATCGCTGGTGGGCATGGAAGTCAATGCACTGGTCGCGGTAGCGGCTTCGCTGGCGCTGGGTGCGGCAATCGGTGCCCTGACCGGCACCATTGTGGCGCGCGGTAAGGTTCAGGCCTTTATCGCCACGCTAGTCATGATGCTGCTGCTGCGCGGTGTCACCATGGTCTACACCGACGGCAGCCCGATTAACACCGGCTTCAGTGCCAATGCCGATCTGCTGGGCTGGTTTGGTATTGGTCGCCCGCTGGGTATCCCTGCGCCGGTCTGGCTGATGGCGCTGGTCTTTGTCGCCGCCTGGTACATGCTGCAGCACACGCGTCTGGGTCGCTATATCTATGCGCTTGGCGGTAACGAAGCGGCAACGCGTCTCTCAGGCATCAATGTGAATCGCGTCAAAATCATCGTCTATTCACTGAGCGGCATGCTGGCGGCGCTGGCGGGCACCATTGAAGTGGCGCGTCTCTCATCAGCACAGCCGACGGCGGGTACCGGCTATGAGCTGGATGCGATTGCTGCGGTCGTGTTAGGCGGAACCAGTCTGGCTGGCGGTAAAGGCCGTATTTTCGGCACCCTGATTGGCGCGCTGATCCTCGGCTTCCTGAACAACGGCCTGAACCTGATGGGCGTCTCTTCGTACTACCAGATGATCGTTAAAGCGGTAGTCATCCTGCTGGCGGTGCTGGTGGATAATAAAAGCAGTAAATAACTCTGACCTTACACAGGATAATAAGATGAAAAAGTTAACCGCACTGGCCATGATCCTCGGCGCAACGCTCAGTACCAGCGCTATGGCAAAAGATACCATCGCGCTGGTGGTTTCAACCCTGAACAACCCGTTCTTTGTTTCTCTGAAAGAGGGTGCTCAGAAAGAAGCGGACAAACTGGGTTATAACCTGGTGGTGCTGGATTCACAGAACAACCCGGCTAAAGAGCTGGCGAACGTGCAGGATCTGACCGTTCGCGGTACTAAGCTACTGCTGATCAACCCGACTGACTCTGATGCCGTAGGTAACGCAGTCAAGATGGCTAACCAGGCGAACATTCCTGTCATCACGCTGGATCGTGTTGCGGCACAGGGCACCGTGGTCAGCCACGTCGCTTCCGATAACCGTTTCGGCGGTAAAATGGCCGGTGATTTTATCGCCAAAAAAGTCGGCGAAAATGCCAAAATTATTGAGCTGCAGGGCATTGCCGGCACCTCTGCTGCCCGCGAACGTGGCGAGGGCTTCAAACAGGCCGCTGATGCGCATAAATTCCAGATCCTCGCCAGCCAGCCTGCTGACTTTGACCGTACCAAAGGTCTGAACGTCATGCAGAACCTGCTGCAGGCGCATCCGGATGTTCAGGCGGTATTCGCTCAGAACGACGAAATGGCGCTGGGTGCACTGCGTGCGCTGCAGACCGCCGGAAAAACAGGTGTGATCGTGGTTGGTTTTGACGGCACTGCTGATGGCGTGAAAGCCGTAGAAGCTGGCAAACTGTCTGCGACCGTGGCACAGATGCCAGACAAAATTGGCATGATCGGCGTGGACACCGCTGATAAAGTGCTGAAGGGTGAAAAAGTGAAGGCGATCAATCCGGTCGACCTGAAGCTGGTCACTCAATAACTCAAAGAAAAGCAGGGCACCGCGCCACCCTCCCGGTGGCGCACTTATTCCGGACTCCCCTAATGAGCAAAAACGCAAAACTGGCCGTTCTTGGCAGCATTAACGCTGACCACATCCTTAATCTGGCGCACTTCCCTCGTCCCGGTGAAACGGTGATCGGGCAGAATTATCAGGTTGCGTTTGGCGGTAAAGGCGCGAATCAGGCGGTCGCCGCGGGTCGTGCGGGTGCCGATATCGCCTTTATAGGCTGTGTGGGCGCTGACGACATTGGCGAACGTATTCGTGAGCAGCTCACACAGGACAATATTGATACCACGCCTGTAGAAGTGGTTGAAGGCGAGTCGACCGGTGTGGCGATGATTTTCGTCAACGGTGACGGTGAGAACACTATCGGCATCTACTCCGGTGCAAACGCGGCGCTAACGCCTGATTGCGTGGCGCGTCATCAGCCGGTCATTGCCGGTGCCGATGCACTTTTAATGCAGCTGGAATCACCGCTGGAGAGCGTGCTGGCCGCCGCGACATTTGCCCGACAGCATCAGACGCAGGTTATTCTCAATCCGGCACCTGCCACCCCTCTCTCCGATGAGTTGCTGGCGCTGATCGATATTATTACTCCGAATGAAACGGAAGCGGAGAGTCTGACCGGCATTGCGGTTAACAATGATGAAGATGCGGCCCGCGCGGCGGCAGCACTGCATGCGAAAGGCATCGGCACGGTACTGATTACGCTGGGTCGCCGCGGTGTCTGGTTGAGCGAGCAGGGAGACGGTCAGCGTATTGCAGGCTTCAGCGTTAAAGCTATTGATACCATTGCGGCAGGCGACACCTTTAACGGTGCCTTTATTACCGCAAGACTGGAACAGAAGCCGATGTATGACGCGGTGCGATTTGCCCATGCCGCCGCCGCGATTGCCGTTACGCGTTCAGGTGCACAGCCCTCCGTGCCGTGGCGCGCGGAGATCGATGAATTTTTGCTGCAGCAGGGTTAAGCGCTTGAGTACCATGAAAGATGTCGCTCGGCTCGCGGGCGTCTCTACCTCCACTGTCTCGCACGTCATTAATAACAATCGCTTTGTCAGTGAAGGCGTGCGGGAAAAAGTTGAGCAGGCTATACGTCATCTTAACTATGCTCCTTCTGCACTGGCACGCAGTCTGAAAATTAATCAGACGCACACTATCGGTATGCTGCTGACTACCAGCAGTAACCCTTTTTATGCCGAAGTGGTGCGGGGCGTGGAGGAGAGCTGCTATCAGCGTGGCTACAGCCTGATTCTCTGTAATACGGCGGGAGATGAGGAGCGGATGAATCGCAGCCTGGAAACGCTGATGCAGAAGCGTGTCGATGGTTTGCTGATCATGTGTACTGAAAGTCATCTGCCGTCGGCAGACATCCTGAATCGTTATCCCTCTATACCTGCGGTGATGATGGACTGGGCACCATTTGAGGGGCGCGGTGACATCATTCAGGATAATGCGCTGCTGGGCGGCGAGCTGGCCACTCAGCATCTTATCGACAGCGGTTATACCCGTATCGCCTGTATAGCCGGTCCTCAGGATAAAACTCCGGCCCGTATGCGGCTCGAAGGTTATCGCAACGCCATGACTAAGAGTGGGCTGGAGATTTTGCCTGGCTATATCGTGAATGGTGACTTTGAATTCCAGGGTGGCTACAACGGGATGATCGAGTTGCTGGCGCTGGAAACGCTGCCGGAAGCGGTATTCACCAGTAACGATGCGATGGCTGTCGGCGTTTATCATGCCCTCTATCAGGCTGGCATGCAGGTTCCGCAGCAAATGGCGGTCATGGGGTATGACGATATTGAACTGGCGCGCTATCTCACTCCGCCACTGAGTACTATTCATCAGCCCAAAGATGCACTGGGCGAACTGGCGATAGATACATTAATTCATCGTCTCAGCGATCCCGACGCCAGCCAGCAAACGCTGGTGCTGACGCCGGAACTGGTGGTGCGAGGTTCGGTTTAGCGCTTTTTCTTCTTGTCGCGATTACTGATCAGATTACGTCCATCGCCGTTTTTCAGCAGCATAAAAGTCAGTGCCGAAAGCACGGTAACAACACCCATGGTCAGAAACGTGGCATGGAACTGTGAAATGGTGCTGGTTTCAAACTCCTGATAGAAGCGCAGCACCGCCGCGCTGACGGCCACACCAAAACTGATCGCTAACTGCTGCGTCACTGCCAGCACGCTATTACCCCCGCTGGCGTTATCATCATCCAGATCGGCCAGAGTAATGGTGTTCATGGCGGTGAACTGCGTAGACATCGCCATACCGAGAACAAACAGTGGAAGCAAGAGTACAAAGATGCTTTCAGCGGGTGACTGCAGAGAGAAGCTGGCGATCAGGATGCCGATAATGGCGGTAATGCCGACCAGCAGACGGCGATAGCCCAGCCAGCGCAGCAGTTGTGTCACCGTTGACTTCGCCAGTATTGAACCAATGGCGGTTGGCGCCATCATGCAGCCTGCGATAATCGCAGAAAAGCCAAACCCGACCTGCAACATGAGCGGCATCAAAAAGGGCACACAGCCGGTGCCGAGACGAGAGGCAATATTGCCGACGATGCCGACTGAGAATGTCCGGGTTTTAAACATCGGCAGATTGATCAACGGTGAAGGGTGATTCCGGGCATGTACTATATAGAGGAGCAAAAGCACGATCCCGCTGAGTAATATCCCGCCCGCCAGCCAGGCAGAAACAATCCGCTCACCGAACAGCTCAATCCCAATTGAAATCATCACCAGTCCAGTCCCGAATAATATGAAGCCGAAAAAGTCGAAGCGGCGCTTGGGTGTAGTGAAGTCCGGCATATATTTGCGTGCGTAGATAATGCCGAGAATGCCTATCGGGATATTAATCAGGAAGATCCAGTGCCACGTCGCGTAGGTTACCAGCACACCGCCCAGCATGGGGCCCAATATTGGGCCAACTAATCCTGGCATGGTGACGAAATTGAGTACTGGCAGCAATTCACTGCGCGGATAGGCGCGTAGCAGCGCAAGGCGTGCGACCGGCATCATCATTGCGCCACCCACGCCCTGTACGATTCGCGATATGACCAGCACCGAAAGCGTCGGTGAGAGCGCACAAGCCAGCGAGCCGAGGGTGAACAGCGAAACCGCAATGATAAATACCTTGCGCGTGCCGAAGCGATCGGCGAGCCAGCCGCTGACCGGAATCAGCATAGCGACAGTGAGGGTGTAACTGATGACGGCGGATTGCATGGCCAGGGGAGAACGGTCAAGGCTGGTGGCGATAGCGGGCAGGGCGGTATTCAGTATAGTGGCGTCGAGTGACTGCATGAAAAAGGCCATAGCCGCTATCCATGGCAAACCGGCCATGCTGCGCGAGGATTTTATCATTGAGTGTCCTTCCTGGGGTTATCCTGCGAGAAGAAGCAAAATAATAGCACCCGTAATCTGCAACGGCAGGTCTCTTTACAACGTTTGATCGCTGTTTTTGTGCGTTATTCGGCCATGAAACGTCTCTTTTTAAGCCGTTCGTTTAAAAAAGATGCGCTCAGTAAATTAATTCGAAGAAACACTTGTCAGCCTGCGGAAACTCCCTATAATGCGCCTCCATCGACACGGAACACCGGCAACGGGATGACGGGCTGAGAGGCACAGGAGACTGCGCCGCCGGAGAAAAACTTCTGAAATAGAGGTTGACTCTGCAGGAGGAAAGCGTAATATA
>NZ_JANZNP010000014.1:0-161087 GCF_025153065.1 Pantoea sp. XY16
GCTGGCGTCGGTTCCGGCTCAGGGGTAACTTCCGGCGCTGGTGTCGGTACCGGCTCAGGCGTGACTTCCGGCGCTGGCGTCGGTTCCGGCTCAGGCGTGACTTCCGGCGCTGGCGTCGGCTCTGGCTCTGGGGTAACTTCCGGGGCTGGCGTCGGTTCCGGCTCAGGCGTGACTTCCGGCGCTGGCGTCGGTTCCGGCTCAGGGGTAACTTCCGGCGCTGGCGTCGGTTCCGGCTCAGGCGTGACTTCCGGCTCAGCCGACTTGTTACTTTCCAGCACCCACAAAACACGGTTGTTATCGTCTTTCACCTGATAATTGGGGGTGTAAACGCTAAATCCGCTGTAGCTGTCTGCAAAAGAGAAATAGCTGTGAGACGTGCCAGCAGGTGCATCAACCATCACCAGATCCTGGGTCAGCGCAACGTCCTCTTCACTTCCGATTAGCAGACTTACGTCCAGCAGGTTGTCGCCACCACTCACCGAATTTTTTACAATCAGTTTGTCGCTTTCCAGTGTGGAGGGTTTAACGCCTAACATCAGATTTAACCCGGTCGCATTCAGCGTATCGACATTCAATGTTTTGGCGCTCCAGTTGCCCGAAGGCACCATTGAAAGTGTCGAACCACGTTTCGCCAGAAGTGAACTGACATTACTGTTGCCGGTCATCGTCCAGTTCGCAGTGGCATCCAGCGTCATAAGGTTGCTGCCCGTTGATGTCACGGCCCCCTGATAGTTAACCTTCCCAAGATAAAGTGAGGCGTTGTTCGCCAGCTGAACATCACCTTCCACTTCACTGGCGGGCAGCAGTGCCAGTGCATCCGCGCTTCGCAATGGCTGACTGCAGGAAACATCATCAGAATAGATGGCAGAATAGCAACGCCAGCTTTTCTCGCCTGCCAGCTCGCTATCGTTATAGCCAAAAGAGAGCGTTGACGAATCAGCAGCAACAATGTTGGCTTTCACACCAGCGTATTCTCCCACCTGGAAATGCGCACCAGTACCTACATTGATCTGATCGGCTTTAAACAGTGAAGTGTTCCAGTCGTCATCAATGACAACGCCTCCCGCATGTGGAACCGGCTGACCAGATAACACCACCGTACCGCTATCAACGTTGAGATTGCCGTTCAGGTTCATACCGCCGGTCAGTGCGGTAATCGCGGTGGCGTTACGCGGTAGAATGTTAACGTTCATCACGCCATTCAGCGCATTTTCCAGCGTTTCACCCAGAAAACCGCGGAACACCTGAACGTTCAGCTGTGTCAGGCGATGATTGATGGCTTCATCCGCATCGGTACCCAGATACGTCCAGATAGAGGTTGAGCTTTTATCAGTAGGGAAATAACCATAAGATGTCGTATTTAACTGAAAATACTCCGTATCTTTAGTGTAGGGATTTTTGTAAACATAAACAGATCCCGGCGTACCTGTACGATTGCTGCCGGTATAGCTGTAAAAAGGAACATCTGCGGCGGTATAGCCGGTAATATTGAGCGTTGCTTCATTATCACTGTGGTTAATCAGCGTAGCGCCGCTGTCGGTATGGTTGATCTTTTTAAAACTCAGCGCGTTACCATTTAAATCTAAACGACCACCGCGGTAACCAAAGAAAATCTGGTCAGTCGCGACCTGATTTTCATCGTTCAGTATAACGGTTGGCCGCCCACTCACTAAAGTGACTGACGAAAACGCCTGTTTATTGCCCGAGGCATCAGCTTGTTGATCGAGGATAACGGTACCCTCTCCCACATTCAGCGAACCCGGGTTTGTACCTACAGCATTGATATGTAGTGTACCTGCGCCGATTTTATGCAGCGCATCGCTTGCCAGGCCATTAACCTGCCACAGGACTTGTTTGTCTGCGTCAACTTCAACACCGCCGCCTGCCCAGGTTGCATTCACGCCCTCTTCTGAAGCCACGGTATAGTTATTAGAAAACTGAAGTTTACCTGCGCCCATATTGATTGGTGTATTCAGCGTAATCAGGCCGCCAGCGCCGTTGAAGCGCAGATCTTTGGTGGCATCAAGTTCTTCATTAGTAGACTGAGAAGGGGCAATACTCGCATATTTTTTATCAAGGCCACTCCATGACCAGGATGCATTATTTTGGGTTATGCCCTGGGCGTCCCAGAGAATGGAGCCTGCACCGGCAATGTCTGTAACATCTGGCGAGGTATTGATAGCGCTAATGGTCTGAATATACCCATCAGGGATATATTCCCACATAATAGTACTGCCATAACCTGCCGCAGTGGTTCCACCATGTAATACGCCCGCCACTTTCCATTTCTGATCAAATTCGTCAAAGGCTAAAATCGGGCTGCCGCTATCACCGCTCAGGGTACCAATCGCGAGCGGCGAAGTAAGTGGATTGTCTGGACCGTAATTAATCGCGCGCAGGGTTCCGGACGGCGTCGTTATCGTATCCGCATTAATGGTGCCGCCGCTTACCCAGTTGTAGGCACCGCTCAGCGTAATCTGTGTTGTTTGATCCTCACTGACCTGACTTTGTGTCCCCCCCCCGGTTCGGGTATACCAGGAAAAGCGTGACTTATCCGCAGTGCGCATAGTCGTCTTATCGAGCACTTCTGCTGGCGCGGCCTCTGTAACAACTTTATTTAAACGCGGGAGGTGAAAATCAACATCTGAGATCGTTGATTCATTGCGGTTAATTAGCTTATAGGTGGCGCCATACTGTGCACCGTTGCCAAATTTCAACGACTGATAGCCGGTGTTGTGACGGGCACTGGCAACATACGAGGGTGCTACCAGCGTGCTGTAGCCATAGGTCGCTACCATACCGAAATCAGGCATGGCGAAATCAAGATAGCCTGATAAAGAACCATCCATTTTATAGACAGGTATATTTGTCAGACCAACCGAATAATTTCCCAGGTTTTCAGCGAAATCACGATATTCCTGTACATCAATATCGTGTCGCATTATGCCCGCATAAGATTTGGTGCAGATAAAGAAGGTGCAACATAACGCTGCGCTTCCAAAATGTTTCAATGGATTATCCTCATGAGGCTATTATTATTTAAGAGAAACACCTTAATTAATGAAATAGTATCATTATGACAATCGGTAACAGAATCTGAGTTTTATATAGATATTGATTCAGATCAAATAAAGGAGGCAGGTTAGCGTAAAATTTGTGATAACTCATTGTATTAAAAGGCTATAAAAACCCATTATCAAATTGGATTACAAGCTTCAGATTTAATATTTTTCTTGAAAACCATGTCAGGACAATTGCCAAATGAGATCAAAATAGATATAAAAAAACACTTACTGATAAAAAATAATTTATTAATTCAGAAAAGTCACTTCCTCTACCTTGATATTAATTCTTACCTAAAAAATCTTATAATACTTTGTAGAAATAATATTCATTATCATTCATGGGATTAACCAATTCAGTGTCTGGTGTACATAAAACACGCGGTTAACCCCATTCATGGAGTCAGAACGACACGAGACATCCGTAGCAGTCCACAAAAAAGGACTGCGATAAATGATCGGGTGTCTTGCAAAGATTTAGCCAGCATTGAGCTAAGACAGAGCCTCAGGTTAATTATCTTTGCATTTCAATGGCTTTCGTTAACCCTACTGGCGGAAAAATTGAAAAGTGATTATTGCGGATGATCGCGATGATACAACGCCCACTGCTCAATCCTTTCTCCTGAAGGTAACAGGCAGTAGAGTGTGCTGGTGCTCAATGATTCATCCTTTACCTGCTGTCCGCCACGCTGCAGGCACCATTGACTTGCAGGATTTTGCATTACCAGGCGCTGTGGCTCAGCATGATGGGGCGTGCAGGCACTAATGTGTAGCGTGGCCAGCATCAGGGAGCCAACTGTTATTCTGTTTATGATTTTCATATAACCCTCTCTCAGCATCAATTTCAGGTCGGTGAGACTTCGCTTCTCATGCTTACAACGCTTATGGCACAAAGCGCAATAACGATTAGCGCATTAATTAATTCGCTCTTTGTCATACGTTTTTCATCGGCGATGGCTTCAGATTCCTTTCTGACCAGTTTATGGAAAAGTCTGGTATGTATCTGAGCGTGTAATAATGATAGCACCCACGCGCTAAACCCTCTCTTAACAACACCTATTGCTACCAGCATTCTCATTACTGACCTGCGAAACACAACAAATAAACACCAAAAGAGAATGACTGTAATAATAAATAACAAGACTTCCCGAGTGACAGTTAGCACATAATCTTAATTTTCAATGGAAATTCCTTTGTGGTGCTTCGATTCTTTTAACCTGTTGTCAAAAGACGCATACTTTCACTCTCTTTACATAATTAACGCCTGACCTGCATAATCCTGCCGCCCTAAGTAAAAATGCTGTTATTAATGGATTCTATTAACAAGACATTTAATTCGTATCGGGCCTGAGAAGCGTATGAAGTGCGAAATGGCATGCCTGTTTAACACTTTCAGAGTCCCCCGGCCCTTTAATAAAACCTTAAGGAAGAGTCACAGATATGAATAATAATACTGACTTAAATAAACGCGTAAAAGCGATGGTACTGGCGGGTGGTATGGGTATGTTGCCTCTGGTCAGTCCGGCGGCTATTGTCGGAAGCCAGAGAGGCGGAGATATTACGCTGGCAGATGGCACCACATTAATCGCCGATCAATCATCTGGCGATGGTTATTATGGCATTCTTGTAACAGGTGCAACCGCTGCTGAAGTGACAGCCGGTTCGGGCAGCACAGTTACGGTGAAAGACCCTGAGCATTACGCTAAGGGAATTTTCATCCAGGCTGCGAACAGTCACTTTACTGCTGATAAATTAATTCTCAATGTTTCAGGAATATCCGCAGTGGCGATGGAGCTCAGTGGAAAGCAGGTTACTGCCAATCTGGGATCAGGTAGCTCCGTCACATCGATTGGATCAGGTATTGCTTACGCAGAGGGGGTGGTTGTAAGCAATCAATCCTCGTTGCAGGCCGAAGCATCGAGTATCAGTACCCAGGGCACCAACGGTATTGCACTGCGCGTCAGCGGTTACGGGTCAAACGTTGATTTAGGCCGTGACAGTAGTATACAGACCAACGGGACCAACAGTCATGGCGTACAGGTGGATACACTGACCGGTGATGCGATGAATGGTGCCGCAACGCTTAAAGCGGAAGCGCTGACCATTAATACTCTTGGCGACACCTCGCAGGGCATCAATATTCAGGATAATGGCTCGGTTGATCTGGGCAGCCACTCAACCATTATCACCACAGGTCAGACTTCTGCAGGCATCTGGAGCCTGGGTGAACTGACTGCCGATCATCTGACAATCAGCACATCTGGCACGACTTCTCCTGGCATTTCAGCCAGAGAAAATAGCCTGATAAATGTCGGCGCATGCAGCGTGATCTCATCAGCGCAGACTGGCGGCCTTGTTGCAATGGATAATAATGCCATCCTCAACTTTTCAGGCAGTGAAGAGGAACGCAACATCATTCAGTCTGGCGGTTATGGCGCATCCGCGCAATCGACAGGTGCAGTGATCAATCTGGCAAACACAGATATTGTTCTTAAACAATCAGATATGGTCGGCAGAGGCCTTTGGTCTCTGGGGGGAGGCGTGATTAATGGCGAAGACATCAGCATCACCGGCCCTGATACAGGAATCGGTGTTGTCGCCTGGAATGGTGGCCAGACCAATCTGACAGGCGATCTCTCTATCAATATGGCCTCTCCGGACGGAGTAGCAATAGCAACACTCTACGCCGAAGGGTTTGCCCCGGGCGTTATTACTTCTCAGGGGAAAGCGGAAATCACCGGCAGCGTGGTATCGCTGGGGGGCCTGATCGATCTTAATTTAGAGCCGGGTTCACTGTGGTCCGGTAGTGCTACCAGCGATAATGTGAATGGCGGTCATTTAAACGTCAGCCTCACTAACAGCACATGGAACGTTAGTCAAACATCTAATCTTGATAACCTGACATTAAATAACTCACTGGCAGACCTTTCAGCAGCAACAGACGATGCGACCTACTCCACTCTGACCATTGCTAACCTGAGTGGTAGCGGCAACTTTACCCTTCGTACCAATCTGGTCGGCGATGGTGAAGGGGTAAATAATACTGGCGACAAAATCGTGGTGACCGAAAGCAGCGCAGGTGAATACGGTCTGAATATTCTGAACCGCGGCAGTGCCATTACCACAGGAAATGAAGTGCTGACCGTTGTTGAAACTACCGATGGTATCGCGACGTTCAGGGGCAACACCGACGTTGAACTGGGTGGCTATGTCTATTCGGTCAACAAACAGGGAACTAACTGGGTTCTCTCATCGCCAAAAGCGCCTGAAGCGCCTGCTGCAGATGAGCAACCCACTATTCCAGCGGATAACAACATTCAACCTGCTTCTGATGAGAAACCCTCAGCAGACCAACACCCCGTAGCCCCAACGGATAACAACATTCACCCGGCTTCAGATAAAGACATTAAAGAAAATGGAAATCCTACACAGCCAGCAGAACAAAATCACAATTCAACAATCACCACCACAGCGAATGCAGGCGCCAACTTCCTTAACATCGGTTATCTGATGAATTATGCCGAAATGCAGACTCTGATGCAGCGTATGGGTGATGTGCGCCAGGGAAAGACGAGCGGCAATGTCTGGCTGCGCGGAATGGATGGGCGTTTTAGTGGTTTTGCCAATGGCAAGCTGAGCAACTTCAGCATGAATTATTCAGGCTATCAGTTTGGGGTAGATAAACGCCTGTCCGATGATCTGCCGATTTATCTGGGCTTGTTTATGGGAGCAACAGAGGGCTCGCCTCATTATCGTGCTGGCGATGGCACGACTAAATCTGAACATTTTGGTATCTACGGCACATGGCTGAATGATGCAGGCTTCTACCTGGATGGCGTACTGAAATTCAACCGCCTGAGAAATCAATTTGATGTCAGCGATACGCAGAATAATCGCGTATCCGGACATGGTGTCTCATCAGGCCTGAGTGGATCACTCGAAGCCGGCAAGAAGTTCAGCTTCTCTGACGACCTTACTGGCTTTTACCTGGAACCACAGTTTCAGCTGACTGCCGGTCATCAGGATGGAACCTCTGTACAGGCGTCGAATGGCCTCAACATTAATCTCTCAAGTTACAAATCCATGATGGGAAGAGCCAGCGTACTGGCAGGTTATGAAGTCAATCAGAGCAACTACAAACTCAATGCTTATGTCAAAACAGGTGTTTTGCGCGAGTTTGACGGGGATGCTGCTTATGCTCTGAATGGTTCAGATGAGCGCCTCTCGTTTAAAGGTAATGGCTGGAATAACGGTATCGGTGTCAGTGCGCAAATCAGTAACCATACCCTTTTTATTGAAGGAGATAGGGTAAATGGAAATCGCTTCAACCAGCGCCAGGTTAACGCCGGTTATCGTTTTAGTTTTTAGTCAATAAACCAACAAATGATGGGTATTAAAGGAGACGTAAATGAAGAAAATATTATGAATGATCCTGGCCTTCATCACTTCAGGCTCGGCATATGCCCGGCAGGAAGTCACGGTCGCAGTGGCGAAAACCCTGCGCGACGATCGTCAGGTTACGCTCACGGGAACGATCACTGGCAGGGCCGATGATGATCACTACTGGTTAAAAGACCCGACTGGCCGCATCCGTGTCGATATAGACGATGATGATGACGATGATCGCTATCTGATTGGTAAAAAGGTACGGGTCAGCGGTGAAGTTGACCGGGATGATGGCTACAGCGAAATCAACGTAGATCGTGTTTATATTCTGAAATAAACATCTGAAAAAAAAGCCAGTGGCAGCACTGGCTTTTTACTTGTCTTAACTTATCAGAAGCTTCAGGTTCCTTACCGTTTGTAAAAGTAATTAGTACAAACAGTGTACCCATGTACCGATAGCGCCTGAACGTCATTATTTCTCAAAACCATTGATTTCAAATGCTGGTTAGCCATCCGGCTGAGCATTCACGCGTTTGTCCGGAAGATTTCTGTGTACTTATGTGCGTTTCTTTGAGTGTCAGCGCTGACTAAGAAGGATAACGGCTTCCCACGCCTGACTGAAACGCATCGGGAAGATGAAGTACGGGTGCAGCAACCACATCGTTACTGTAAATACAGATAACCTTCCCTGACATGAGTGCCGTTACCCTTTTAAAAGGGATGACCAGGGATTGATTTTTTCGCGGTTCTTTTTTCACATAAACCTCTCAACCCTTAACGACCAGAAGACAGCCTGTGAATGCCGTTATGCATCACAGAAAACCCGGACATCAGAATTAACGCTGTAATTTGCAGGATCACGGACATATGAGATGCATAAGGAGTTAAAATTTTGCAGACTCAATAACCCCCTTATAAAGCTCAAGCAGCGTCAGATCATTGATGAAGGCGTTAAAGGCCATATCACCACTTAGCGAAAACTTCTTCATGACATTGTATTTATGTGCATAAATTGTTTTAGCGGAGAGATTCAGCCGTTTAGCTGTCTGCCCTACGCTATACCCTTTCTTAAGAAAACTTAGCACCTGCAGCTGGACTACTGTAATACGCGCGAAATCGCAATGTGAGCAATCCGTGGGTACAAATCCTCTGGCGCTCCCCTGATTTCCCAGCCAGAACCGGATGATTTTATCAGCAATATCGCGAACAGAATCCCTGCGCGAAATGATAATCAAAGAACGATAGCAGAGAGGCAAATGCTCAGGAGTGATGTCTTCAATATCGTCAACAAAGACCATTAAAATGCTACCGGGCTTCCGATCCCGGTAGGCAGGCTGACACATATAAAGGCGCCACTGTGCAACACTAATCAGTATAAAGTCCGCCTGACATAAATTTTTCGCGTCATAGGCGGGTAAGAATTCTACTGACGTATCTGATAACAGTGCCTCCTCAATAATTTTGGAGATGCCCAGCCGAAAGAAGTAGTTCTCATTTGTACAAACGACTTTAAAATGCATTTTTCCCTTAAGCATCCCAAAAGTTAAATAAAAAAATCAGGTAAACTTGCCATTAACCAGGGTCAGTTCACCTTTCTCTTTTAATTCTTTCAAAACCCTGCAAATGGAGCTTTTTGAAAGATGAGAACTGTTTTCAATCAGGTAAAGTGCCGAAAAGCGCTTCTTAAGATGCGGTGGCAATTTTTCCCAGCGACCAATTAAAGAAATCACTTCATCATATGAGTTATTCTTGGGTAGCTGAATGTAGTTCATCAGGTCTGAGTACTGGCCCGAAAGAATGGACATGGCATCGTTAAAGAGGTCTTTCTCAAATACCAGTCGCCAGAACACATCGTAATCAATGAAACTGACCTTCCCATAATCGATTCTTTCCAGATAGACAGGAGGTTCATCGAGTGCCGGTGTGACACCGACAACAAAGGGAGCAGACAGAATATTTAAGACCTTATTTTCACTCTTTAATTTCAGTAAGAAGTCACCATCAAGAATGAACATTACACGGCGTACATTATCTTTAGTGAGATGATAACGACGCTTACCGCGTGAAATCTCATCTGGATTAGCAACCTGGGTGTACCCGGCCAGCGCATCGATGATCCGCTCATGATTCTCAGTCACTCTATACATAATAATTAACTCAATCTAACTAACACGAAGTTAGTGATTAGTAGAAAAATTAGTAAAAATCCGTTTGTTATAGTCTCTTTTTTTCGCCTGGTGTATTTCTGATCTCTGGCCTTCCCCCGGATATAAGCCATAGAAGAGGTCGTTATTGGTTTCACTATAGTAAAACCATTGCGATAAAATTCAACACCACAAACATGCAAAAAGGAAGAGCATTAAGCCAGCGAATGGCATAACAACCAGATATTTCACCGCTTTAAAGTCATTTAATCAGTAATTCAAACTAACAAGTAGAGACTTACTGATAGGGTTATAACTTTTTTCTTAAAAAAGGAATCAATCATAACCATATGGAAATTAATGTTATAAAAACACCGTATTAAAAAAACAAGTACGCAGTGGCATTTTAAAAACCTGTAATAATCTTCACATGGTTACTCATAATAGAATCATTGTTAATTCCTCCGTAAAAATAAAAAAAACCAACACAGCACCTGATGGCATAAATTAAACCATAGCATTCCCATAACAGACATTTAAATCGACAAATTATTAATATATAGATTTAAATTCTATTTTTTTATATTTTTTAAGCATTATACTCCATTAATGGATAAGGCTCTAAGCGCCAGGATTTTACCTTACGCTTCATATGAATCTCACTTACTCAGAATCAGGCTGTTTTAAGAAACCCCTATAGATTATTCTCAAAGCCTTTACATCGCAGAATGTGTACCATTCTCACCGCCTGAAATTGATAGTGCCGCCTCAACGCAAGACACCTCAACAAATATGAAGAGAAATAACTTATCCATAATATGAACAACCTCACCCCACCCGTCCAAATTATAAAGAATGTAAAAAAAATGTAATGAATTCAAACTTTATATAGCCAGTGAAAACCGCACCAAAAATCAATTATGGATACTTTACTATTTTATTTTTTATGGCCTCCGAATCTAATAACGCCGTTCGCTTGAAGCGGCATTTTAAAAAATTCATTACTGAATAACTGAATAACTGAATAATTGATTAATCGTGGAGATATAAATGAGAGAGTTAACATCTGTTGAAATGCAGACCGTTTCAGGCGCAGGTTTTTTTGATTTCATCGGTTCAGTCGTTGTAGGTGCAGCTGCAGGTATTACTGCTTTCGGTCTCAAATGGGCCATGAGTGGCGGTAGTGCGGGCGGCTTATTGGGCGTTGGCTTAGTTTCAGGAGCTGGCGGCCTGGTTATCGGTGCCGTTGTAGGTCTGGTTGATGGCGCACTTTATGGTGCAATGAATGGCTGGGAAACAACTGCAGGCTGGTTCAATAACATCGTGGAAAACCAGTTTGACCTGGGCACGCCAGTAATTACTGCATAAGGAAAAATCATGCGTGAATTGAAAACTAATGAAATTGAAGGCGTCAGTGGCGGCTCATTAACTTCCGTAATTTTAGATTTCTTCAAACAGATTGGCGGAAGCTCCAAAGAAAAAACTGAGTGGGTACGTCCGGAATCAATACCAGAAGCTAACCCGGTTAGCGGTACTGCTTTTGGCATGGGTGTTGTCGGTGTTGCTGCGGCCGTAGTTTTCGGCCTGCTGATGTTCTGATTTACCAGGAAGGCGATAGACTTCCGGAAAGGAATGGGCGCTTGTCATAAAACTCAATCGCTCATAATTAAATGTTGTTCACTATTTTATACAAAGGAAAGTATATGAAAAAGGTATATATGGTTGCTATGGGTCTGCTGCTGACAGCGGCGCAGGTTAATGCAGCAGAAGCTTCAGATGGCACCCTTAACTTCACCGGTACCATTGCATCTCAGACCTGTACCGTAAGTGTTAACGGCGGAAGCAGTACTGCCACAGTTACCCTGCCGAAAGTAGCAGCCGGTGTATTAAATGCGGCAGGTGCCGTTG
Organism: Pantoea sp. XY16; assembly: GCF_025153065.1. Taxonomy (NCBI): domain Bacteria; kingdom Pseudomonadati; phylum Pseudomonadota; class Gammaproteobacteria; order Enterobacterales; family Erwiniaceae; genus Pantoea; species Pantoea sp. XY16. The sequence continues at coordinate 11,501 of NZ_JANZNP010000014.1, forward strand.
CGGGCAACACTCGCTTTACTCTGGCGCTGAGCGACTGCTCTGCAACAACGGGCGATGTCTACGCTTACTTTGAGCAGGGCGCTGGTGTGAACGCCAACGGTCGCCTGACTAACACGGGTACCGCTACCGGTGTTGATCTGCAACTGCTGGACAGCGCCAACAAAGCCATCAATGCAGGCAGCACTGAACAGTCTACCTCTCCTGCCACTGTCGCTCTGACAGCAGGGGCTGGCACCCTGTCTTACTCAGCTCAGTACTATGCAACTGCTGCTGCAGAAGCGGGTACCGTTGCATCAACAGTAAACTATTCAATCAATTACCTGTAATTGATTATGGTGAGGGCAGTGCCCTCACCACTCTTCCCCTTTCATCACTTCAGTTAATATCATGAAAAAAAAAAGTTTTAAATTTTTAATCTCCTGCTTGCTCACTTGCGCAATGACTTCGTCTGCCTTTGCCAGTGTGACCATTATTGGTACCCGGGTAATCTACCCTGCCTCCGAAAAAGAGGTTACCGTTCGTCTGGATAACCGCGGCGATCGTCCCGCACTTGTTCAGGCATGGGTTGATAACGGCAACCCTGACGAAGCAGTAGATAAGATAAATGTTCCTTTCGTTTTATTACCTCCGGTTTTCCGTATGGAAGCGAATAAAGGGCAAACGTTACGTATTGTTTTTACGGGCGCCAATTTGCCAACCGATAAAGAATCTATCTTCTGGCTTAATGTCCTTGATATACCTCCTCGAGATAAAAGCCTGGCTAACCAGAACCAGTTGCAAATGGCGATCCGGAGTCGCATCAAGATTTTTTATCGTCCAGTTCAGTTTGATACAGCGCAGGCCAATAAAGCTGCGTCAGGGCTGGTATGGCGCCACGGTCAAAAGCCTAATTTTCTTTCCGCAACTAACAACTCACCTTTCTACGTTAACGTCTCACAGATTAATGCAGAAGATAACTCAGGTCATAAATTAGCCAGTGAAAAAGGGGAAATGCTGGCACCAGGCGAAACAAAAGAATTCCCGCTGAAAGGCATGAGCACAAGTCAAATAAAAACAACATTTAATTATCAGTATCTGGACGACTTTGGTGCAGCACGTAAGGTTGAAAGCAAAATAAACGAGTAGCTTTTGGTAATTATCCAGGGGAAATTATGATGGCAAGGACGGTATTTTTTAATAAATCAACTGGCAAAATTTGTTATCGCTCTTTTTTGGCGCTGTTTCTGACCGCAGCAACTCAGTCAGCGTTTGCTGAAACTGCTTATGATTTCGATGAATCATTTGTAAAAAATTTAGCTGGCGTAAAAGTAGATGTTTCCCGCTACGCAACAGGTAACCCCATTGATCCCGGCGTCTACACGCTGGATATCTTTTTAAATGGCCGTCAGATTAGTCGGGAGAATGTTCAGGTTGTACGTGAGGGAGCAGGTACTAAGGCCTGTCTTTCCTATGATCTGGTAAAAAGCCTTTCCATTAAAGATACGGTATTCAGCTCTGAGCAAGCTGAAGAGTTACGTTCAGGTAAGCAATGTATAGCACTGGAAGATGTGGTTAAGGAGAGTCATGCCGCAATCAACTCCGCTGATATGCAGATGGACATCTCAATTCCACAGATTTATCTGCTGCGCTCAGCACGTGGCTATGTCGCTCCAGAATTCTGGGATAAGGGTGAAACGGCGTTAACACTTAACTATGATACCAACTATTACCGCTCTGTTAACGACGGACGTGAATATGACTCTTTTTATGGCAGAGCGCTGGCAGGTTTTAACCTTGGCGGTTGGATGTTTCGTCATGATGGCTCATTAAGCTGGCGACGCCAGCAAGGTAAGGAGTCTCATCATTATAATGCCATCAACACCTATGTTCAGCGTGATATCCCGCAACTGAAATCACGCTTACTGTTAGGTGAAGGTAATACGAGTGGCGAGCTCTTTGATACCCTCTCATTCCGCGGTGCACAGATATCGACTGTCGATCAAATGTGGCCTGATTCACAACGTGGTTACGCACCTGAAATTCGTGGCGTTGCGCGTACTAATGCTCAGGTAACTGTATCGCAAAACGGCAGTAAAATTTATGAGACAACCGTTTCGCCAGGCCCCTTTAACATCTCTGACCTCTACCCTACCGGCTACGGTGGCGACTTAGATGTCACTGTAAAAGAAGCTGACGGCAGCGAAACGCGTTTTTCAGTACCTTATGCAGCTATGACGAGACTGAAGCGCCCGGGCATGACGTTCTACTCTGTGACGGGAGGTGTGTCGCGTAAAGACAACATGGCTTATACGCCTTCTGTTTATCAGGGCACCCTTCAGCATGGCTTTACCAATAGCCTGACCGGTTATACCGGTATTCTGGGATCAGATAACTATATCTCAGCGCTGTTAGGCGGTGCATTTGGGTTACCGATCGGCGCTATCTCTCTTGATATCACCGGTGCTCAGACAAAATATGGCGATGAGAAAAAACAGGGTGTGAGCTATCGTGCAACCTACAGTAAAAAAGTTTCTCAGACTGACACCAACTTTACCCTCGCAGCGTATAGATTTTCGTCATCAGGCTATTACAGCTATGACAATGCCCTGCAAATTAATAACTATTATAAAAAGAATAAAACTAACGGAGCACAATATCTCTCCCGGCCTAAACAACGCTTTTCACTGACTGCCAGCCAAAATTTTGGAGAGTCATATGGGAATATCTATCTTACTGGTTTCGTTCAAAATTACTGGAACAGTACCGGTACAAACACCCAATTTCAGTTAGGCTATAATAATAGAATTGGTCGCGTGTCCTATACATTATCAGCAAACCGATTATTATATTCAACCGGTGGGCATGACACGCAACTCTCACTCGACTTCTCTATACCACTTGGTAGTGAAAGTAAAAATTATGTAACCGGAAGCGCCACACATAATAAAGATGGTGTAACTGCGCAAACTGCAGTTAATGGCGTACTAGGGGAGAATGATCAATATAGCTATAACGTAGGTGCTGCACGCGATATCGATAATAAAAAATCAGGTTCGATCGGTGGTCAATATCGTTCACCTTACAGCATGCTGACAGCGTCATATACCAAGGGAGAGGACTATTATTCAGCCTCAGCAGGTGCCAGCGGAACTGTGGTTGCCTTGCCTGATAGCATTAACTTTAGTGCCTATCAGTCAACTACGTATGCTGTAGTCAGTGCCGCTGATGCGGAAGGTGCTCGGGTGCTTGGTTATCCAAATATAGTGTTAAACGGAAGCGGCAGAGCAATAGTACCTAATCTTAACCCGTACAGGATAAATGAACTGGCGATTGATCCGAAAGGTATTCCGCTTGATGTTGAGCTGGAGTCAACTCAACAGCGAGTTATTCCTGTTGAAGGTGCTGTAGTCAGACTGGACTATAAAACCACTAAGGGAAAACCACTTTTAATAAGGGCAAATCAGCCTAATGGCAATGCCTTACCTTTTGGTGCATCAGTTAATGATGAAAATGGCAATCTGGTAACTACTGTTTCACAGGGTGGTCAGATTTACGTCAGGCTGAATAAAGATGTCAGCCGCCTGCATGTTTCATGGGGGAAAACGGCAAATGACAATTGTCTGGTTAACCTTGAATCTGGTGCCGTTCAGTCCAGTGAGAATCAGACACTGGCGAGACTGACGACAACCTGCAGTAGCGATCAAATGCAGCCGGTACGGTACGCTTCTAATACCGACAACAAAGATACACAGGGTTAATGAGGTAACATCATGTTTTTAATTTCAGGAAAGAAAATAATTCGCCTCATTGGCTCAGTTTCATTAATGTTAAGTTTGATGCTGATGGCTACTTTTAATGTTAATGCAGCGGGCACATCAACGGATGTCACACTGACGTGTAAAATGACCAAATCCCTTTCGGTGGTCGACGTTATGTCATTAGGCATTAATATTTCAGCAGCTGTACCGGTGGGTACGATCGTTTACAGCGGCACGGCAACGGCTAACTTCAAATGTGCGCTGGACAATTTGCAGCAGTTCGTAGATGGATTATCCGGTGAAGTCTATTTTAAGCGCAAAGCGATTGACGCGGATGCACTGGGCTATGGATTGACATTATATACCGGCTATGGCGGTGACATGGGTACCGAGGTGGCAAACATTCCAACCGGGATAATGATCAGTACTTATGCTTTAACCAGCGGTGGGACCGTGGGCGCCTATACGGATGTTTCTCTGGACGTGCCTTATCAGATCGTTAAGACATCTAATTCTATGACACCATCAAAGTCACTCAAAAACTATGTAAACCCCTTTGATGTCGGTTCGTTAGTATCTGGAAGAGATGAGACATTCCAGTTTACCAATATTAAAACAGGTATCACAGTTAAAGATCAGACTTGCTCAGTCGCCGGTGATACCAATCTGCCTGTACCATTAGGTAGTTACACGACAAACCCCAGTAGCGGTTTAGGATCAGGAATCGGCCAGACTAGCGCTACAACCGCGTTTAATATTCAGCTTAACTGTGAAGCACTTCTTTCGGGTTCGTTTGATGTGATGATGCAGTTGGATGGTGACGCGTCTGGCGGATTATCCGATTTGGGTGTGGTAGCACTTAATTCGACCTCAACAGCGAGTGGTGTCGGTGTACAAATCCTTAATGAAAATCAGCAGCCGATTGCACTTGCTACTCCATTTAACATTGCGACTTATCCGCTCTCATCTGCATTAATCACGGTGCCACTCTATGCACGTTATTATCAGACGGCTGCGAAAATAAATCCTGGCACGGCCAATGCAGTAGCAACGTATACGCTTAGTTACCAGTAATCAGCAGGGCTCTGCGGAGCCCTTCTTCATATTTTATCTACAGAAAAGGATTATCTGTGAATAAACCTAGGGAAAAAAACAAGCTCAGACTTGGTGTATCAGATGAAAGCCCATTTATTCTTTACTCCATTCAAAACATACTCGTAAAGGAGTTTTTAGAACTTGATATTGTTGCTTATCCGGTTGAAGCTTATCATTTACTGTCTGTTATCAGAGAGGATATGCCAGATATATTAATAACGGACTTTTGCTTTAATTTTGAGCGTAATGATGTCAATGGCGTGAGGAAAATAGAACAGATACATAAGCAAAATCCGGATTTAAAAATTATCATTTTTACTGCACAAAACAGTCAGGCTATTTTGAAAAGTATATTACAAATCCCGGTCAATGCCATTGTGCACAAACGAGATGACATTCGTGATTTGGTCAAGGCATTCAATTGGGTTTGCTCATCCAATTCCGGAATATACTACTCAGAACAGATGAAGAATTTAATGCTCTCTGCACCCGCAGATCCGACACAAACACTTTTATCGCCTTCAGAAGTAGAGGTTATTCGATTGTTCGCCATTGGATATAGCCTGATGGAAATAGCAAAAGCGCGTAAACGTAGCATAAGCACCGTTGCAACACAGAAATACAATGCTATGCGTAAGCTTCAGCTGCAATCAAATACAGATTTGATTAAGTATGTTTTTGCACAGGAACTCATTTAACTCCCCTAGCACAAAAAATTTTTATATACAGCGAAAATCATGAACTTTCATAATCTGAATATAGCAGTACTGGCACTCACCTGTGCTCCATTTTGTACATTCGCAACTAACCTGCAGCAAGCTGCTCAGGCTGCATTGAGCTATGACTCTGCACTACAATCCAGTCAGATGACCAGTGCAGCAGATAAACAAAAATACTGGCAAGGTATGGCCGGAATGCTGCCAACATTAACCCTGGAGGGAAACTGGGATCGTCAGGAACAACCTGATAAGAAATATCAGAGTGGGGTAACCAACCACAGCTACGATCTCAGCGTCAGACAACCGCTGTTTGATATGAGCAAGTATGCCGGATGGCGTAAAGGTGTTGCTATTGCCAACACGGCTGAAGCACAGGCAAAACAGGCTGAAGAGAAGTTACTTAGCGCTATCAGCAATGCTTATTTTACGGTGCTTTATCAGCAGGAAGTTTTGCAGGCCGCAAAAGCCGCCAGTCATAACTTTAAGCAACAAGAGCAAAAACTTCAGACCGGCTTAATCAATGGACAGAATACCCGCACTGAACTGGACGAGGCAAAAGCTAACTACGCTCTGGCACAGGCTAAGGAAATAGAAGCTGGCAATCAGCTATTGCTGGCAGGCGAGGCATTTCGCCGTTTATCAGGTATCAGTCCGGACACTGTAGAACCGGTGAATTTTCAGTGCCTGAAAGCATCGCCCTATTCTTCTCTGACCGATGCAATTAATGCCAGCCAGCAGCGTAATACTGATATTAAAATTGCGCTTTTTCAGAATGATCAGGCAGATGCAGATGTTCTTGCGGCTGACGGCGCACACATGCCCGTGGTCTCGCTCTATGCGCGATACGGCAAGAACTGGAGTCGTAATGACGACGACGACAATATTCTGTATGACGCAATCTTCGGGACGAACTCAAAGAGTAATAACCTGCAATATGGCGTAAACGTTTCTGTTCCGTTGTTTGCCGGCGGCAGTCAGGTTTCACAATCTTTTGAAGCAGCTTATCGTCGTCAGGCAGCAAAGTATTCCACGATGGAAGCACAACGCAAAGCGGCAACCGATACCCGTTCTGCCTGGCTTAGCCTGACCAATGGCAAAGCCTTAATCAGTGCTCAAAAGAATGCCGTCGACTCAGCACGTGAAAAAGTGGTGTCGGTCCAGTATGGCCGTGAAATGGGCTTCCGCACCGTTAACGATGAACTGGATGCTCAGCAAAAATATTACACCGCACTCAAAGATCAGGCTGAAGCACGATTAAGTTATCTCAATGCCCTGATCAATCTGGCGCAAAGCACCGGATCGTTATCACTCGACATGCTGAATTTTTTTCAGTGCCGTTAATCCCTTAATTATGATGAATCTATAAATGGAACAATCACTTTTCCGTCAGGAGGCGCTTGATGCCGCTAACCGGGGTAACCTGGGTATAGTGGCACTTTATTGTCCGCCCTATCGCTGGCTTGTTATTTCTGTGGTGATTTTTATTACTGCCGTTACAGCCCTGTTTTTCATTTTCGGCAGCTATACGAAATATGAATCTTCTACCGGAGAACTGCTGCCTGAGAATGGCATGTTAGTCGTTCCTCCGCCTGTAAGCGCAACCGTAGTGGATATTCCGGTTAAAGAGGGACAACTGGTCAACAAAGATGATGTTCTTATGGTGTTGTCATCCGAAGTCTCCACACAGATGGGACAGACGCGTCAGGTTATCGCCGAAAATCTGGTGGCTCAGCGGGAACGACTTCAGCAGGATCTTCAGACGCTTGCCAAATTACATGACGTCGAAATGAAAGGGTTATCCGACACCATCGCCAGTCTGAAACTCCAGCAGGAACAGCTGAGACTTCAGCTGACACACCGTCGCAAGCAGGTGGCGTTAGCGAAACTGCAACTGGATAAACTCAACGCTATGCACCTGGAAGGGTACGCCTCAAATCGTCAGCTGGAAGAGCAGGAATCCAATCTGCTCGACAGTCAGGCACGTTACCAGGAGTACCAGCGTCAGCTGCTGGACACGTCGCAAAAAATTGTTCAGGCGGAGCAGCAACTACATGAAAAGCCGCTGGATGATGAGAAAAAACGCAACGACATCGAACGGCAACTGGCAGATAACCGTCAGTCAATGGCAGAGAATGAAGCGCGCCGATCCATTGAGCTTCGTGCGCCGAAGAGTGGTTATGTCGGCATGATCATGGTCAAAAATGGTCAGATGCTAAACGCCGGTCAATCGGCAATCGCGATTCTGCCTCACAATACTAATCTTGTTGCCCGCATCATGGTCAATACGCAATCCATTGGCTTTATCCAGCCAGGTCAGCGTGTTGTGCTGCGCTATAAAGCCTTCCCTTACCAAAAATTTGGCCAGCAATATGGCAAGGTGATCGAGGTTTCGCGAACCGCCCTCTCTCCTCAGGAAGTCTCCACCTTAACCGGTAAAAATAATGTTCAGGAACAGCAGTACCGGGTTCTGGTCTCTCTGGATAAACAAACTATTTCTGCTTATTCGCAGAATGAAAAACTGAAGCCAGGTATGGCGCTGGATGCCGACTTTATTGTCGACAAACGTCGTCTCTATGAATGGGTACTGGAGCCGATTTTCGCGCTGGGACACAAAATTTCTCTCTGATTTAGAAGGTCTGTTCTGTGTTGTTATTAGAGAAACTCAATTTTAAATGGTTTAACCGCTTACCGATAATTCGTCAGTCACAGGCAGCCGAGTGTGGGCTGGCTTGTCTTGGCATGGTGGCTAATTATCACGGTCATCAGATCGACATGATCACGTTACGTCGCCAGTTCGCCACATCACTCAAAGGTGCCACTCTGGCAGATGTCATCGCTATGGCACAACAGCTCAATATGACTTCCCGCGCACTGCGAGTAGAAATGGAAGAGCTGTCTAAACTGCGCATGCCCTGCATTCTGCACTGGGAACTGAACCACTTTGTAGTGTTGAAGAAAGTACGCGGCAATAAGATCACCATTCACGATCCCGCGCGCGGGATCCGCGAACTGACATTTAAAGAAGCATCGACCGCCTTCACCGGCGTCGCGCTGGAGTTGGTTCCCTCTTCCACCTTTGAAGTAAAAGAAGAGAAAGAAAGCATCTCCATGATGAAGCTGGTGGGCAGCGTGACGGGGGTAAAGTCTGCCTTTGCTCAGGTGCTCATTCTCTCAATCGCACTGGAGCTATTCGGCGTCCTCGGCCCCTTCTTTATGCAGTGGGTAATGGATATGGTGCTGGTTTCTGCTGACTATTCTTTGCTGTCGCTGCTCGGTGTAGGCTTTATCATGATCGCGCTGTTTCAGACTATCGTTACAGCGTTGCGCTCATGGGTAATGAGCTGGTTCTCAAGCCAGCTCAGTGTGCAGTGGACCGTAAACGTCTGTCACCATATGTTAAAACTGCCGCTGGAATGGTTCGAATCACGCCACGTCGGAGACATTCTCTCTCGTTATGGTTCGCTTAATACCATCCAGAGTACGCTGACTTCCCGTTTCATCAGCACCGTACTGGACGGTGTCATGTCAATCGTCACGGTAGTGATGCTTTTCATCTATAACGCGCAACTGGCGTGGCTGGTCATTGGACTTTTTCTCGCCTATGCACTGCTACGTTTCATGGCTTACGATCCGGTTCGCCGCGCCAATGAAGAACAAATCATCAGCTCGGCCCGTACCCAGTCGTCTCTGCTTGAAACGCTGCGCGGGATCCAGGCAGTTAAAACCAATAATAAACAGGTGCCCCGCCTCTCGGCATACATGAACTTTCTGGTGGATACCACCAATAAAGGCATCGTGATACAGAAGCTCAATATCCTGTTCGGTTCGGCTCAGGGACTGCTAACCTCAGTGGGCCGTGTAGTTCTGGTCTGGCTTGCTGCGCTGCAGGTCCTGGATGGCAACTTCTCTGCCGGTATGCTGACCGCCTTTATCAGCTTTTCCGATCAATTCATGAGTCGTGGTTCAGGTTTGATCAATGCCATCATCGATTTTCGTATGCTGAGAATGCATGGTGAACGCCTGGCCGATATTGTTCTGTCTGAAACAGAAGCCAGTTCTGAGGGCAATCGAGGTCTGGTTAGTAAAGAAACCGACAAGGAGACAGACGTACCTCAGGATATCAGGCTTATCAATATTCGTTTTCGCTATGCGCCGACTGAACCCTGGGTTGTCGATGGTGCGAATCTGGAGATTAAAGCGGGTGAGAGTCTTGCCATCGTGGGGCCATCCGGCCAGGGCAAAACTACGATGGCCAAAATTATTCTTGGCCTGCTACAGCCGGAAGAAGGCACCATCACCGTGGGTGGCATGGACATCACTCAGACCGGACTTGAACATCACCGTAATCGTATTGGCTGCGTAATGCAGGATGACATTCTCTTTTCAGGTTCAATCAGCGAGAACATCAGCTTCTTTGATAACGAGCCCGATCACGCAAAAATTACCCGCGTGGCCCGTCTGGCTCAGATTCATGGCGATATTATGAAAATGCCGATGAATTATCAAAGCCTGGTAGGTGATATGGGCTCGTTTTTATCGGGTGGCCAGTTACAACGTATCCTGCTGGCGCGCGCACTCTATCGTGAACCTAAAATCCTGGTACTGGATGAGGCCACCAGTCATCTGGATATTTATAACGAGGCGCAGATCAACAATGCAATTAAACAGATGAAGATCACCAGAATCATCATTGCACACCGTCCGGAAACTATCCGAAGTGCCGATAAAATCGTCCTGTTAAATAACGGTACGCTCAGCGAAGTCACGGCAGAGCAGTTATTTGGGCAGACAAAAACCCATAATGAAACGGAGATTACCCATGGATAAGACTATTTGCCGCTTCACTGAAGGCACAATTACCTTGCCGGAAGGCTACTGCGAGCGAACACTGAATACGCTGGCTGATACACGATCTGTTCTGCCACCAATCACTATTTCCCGTGATAAGTTAGGCGATCATAACAACCCGGAAGAGTATATCCTTAGCCAGCTCGCTATCCTGCAAAAACAGATGAAAGACTGGCAACAGGAAGCCCATCAGCCAGTGGTTTTGGGGGATAACCTGACTACGGGAATCATGATCAGTTATGACTTCCTGCGACCAGATAATCTTCGTCTTTATCAGAAACAGGCTTTATTCACGCTTAATATGGAAGATATATTGATTTTCTCTCTGTCGAAAGCGAGCCCCATAACCTCTACCGATATGCAGCTTTTCTCAGATACCCTGAAAAGCTTCCGTACCTGGTAATCTGCAGTGTACAGATAAAATAATCCGGAAGAGCATGTGCTCTTCCGGATTGCGTTTCAGCTTTCAGTCGATGCGTTCAGTAACGTTGACAGGTGAAGAGATAGGAGAGCGGCCCGCCAACCAGATAGGCCTTTTTATCGACCCTGATGATATCAAGCTGAAGATAACCAGGATCGAGAGTGATCTCAGCCAGCAGCAGATTAAACACGGCATCCGGCGTTGTATCATTAGTCGAAGTAATAATTTCTCTTATTTTGTAGCGGTAAGTGTCACTATCAATTTTATTACCGGCACTGAGCGCAATACGTCGATTAACCGTTGTTACTTCATCACCAAAAGTTACCTGCCCATTCAGTAATAAATATCCCGAATCTGAATTAATAAAACGTAAATCCTGGGAAACAGCAAACTCAATTTTTTTATTATCGTTGCGACTAAGATCGTAGCGGCTAAATGCTGAGCAGCGGAAAGGCAGCTCGTTTGTCCGGAGTTTAAAATAGTTAATGCCTGCAAAGATCCCCAGCAACAGCATAGCCAGCGTTAACGTCAGCGTAAGAGTGGCTTTTCGTTTCAAAACATTCTCCAGTCAAGATAGTAGAAGTTTTCGCAGGAAACGATATGACCACTGCTGTTCAGGTTACATGTGGAAAGAATGGTCCGGCCATAATCTTTAGTTGTGAATGCCGTGTTTTTATCGAAATAGATGCGCCGACCTGGTACACAGGATTGATTATTCTCTTTAAGCATTTCAAGAATTTGTTTATCCAGTGACTTTTGTTCGAACACATCTAATCCCGGAATAATAACCGCTTCGCAACCGCCTTCCAGTTTGATGTTACTCATAGAAGCACTCTTTTCAGCAGGCTGACGTACAGTGAAGTACCATAAAGCACTTCCAAGCAGCACCAGCATGATTAGGGCGAACAGGAGCTGTCCGAGATTCAGAGCCGATTTTTCAACAACATGCTCTGCGATAACAGGATTGGGTAGCATGGGCTGACTATCTGCGACAGATACCACCTGCTCCGCTGACATTTCATCAGCCTGAACCTGCGTCTCAACAAAAGCCGGAGAGGATTCGCGTTCTATTTTGATTTCAGTATTAAGTCGGATGCCAATTTTCGGAATGGTGATGATCAGGTTTTCACAGCCATACGCTGCAAGCGCTCTGCGCAGAATGCTCAGATACTGATTCAGATTGCTGTTTGATCCGCGCAGACCATATTTATCCCATACTTCGGTCAACAGGGTATCGCGCGACAGTATCTCACCTTCAGAATTCAGTAACTGTTCAAACAGCCGACCCGATGAAATACTCAGGCTCAGCGTTTCCTGAGTGGGAAGATGGCTTAGCGTACAGTCATCTGAATTGTAACTAATCTGATCATCGATAATGTAAATCATTAAGAAATCACTGAATTTGCGCTCATTTCCGACAGTATAATTCAGCTTATTTAAAGAAGCACTAAAGAGACCTGATAACCGGCCTTAAAGGCAAACTCCCCGGAAGAATGCAGGCTTCAGACTCACATTAATACTAATCAGTTAAGACAATATTAGCCTCAACCTCGCCAGCCTGGAACCTGTGCGGGTTAAGTGCGGTCAACCCTCTTAATTTGTTGTGAACCATAGATTTTAATCGCATCACGGCCTAAAATGTGACCATCCCTAACAGTGGTCACTGAATTTTTTAACCCACCTTTAATCTGCCAGGTTCTGACAATGACTCAATCCGTAACAGAAAATGGCACACGAGGCCCGCTCGGGCACAATGTGCGTGACCAGATTGTCGATGCTGCCATGCAGCACTTCGCGCATTATGGTTACGAAAAAACCACCGTCTCCGATCTCGCCCGTGCTATCGGCTTTTCAAAAGCGTATATCTACAAATTTTTTGAATCAAAACAGGCGATTGGTGAAGTGATCTGCTCTACCCGGCTGGCGATGATTATGCAGCACGTCGAAGCCGCGATCGCCGATGCGCCTGGAGCCTCGGAACAACTGCGGCGACTGTTCCGCACGCTTTCCGTCACCGGCACTGAACTCTTTTTTCACGAACGTAAACTGTATGACATTGCTGCCGTTGCGTCGCGTGACCGATGGCCGTCAGCAATGGCACACGAAGTGCGACTAACGAACCTGATCCAGCAGATCCTGCGACGGGGTCGTGAATCCGGTGAGTTTGAACGTAAAACCCCGGCAGACGAAGCGGCGGAGGCAATCTATCGGGTGATCAAACCCTATGCCAGTCCGGTACTGCTGCAATACAGCCTTGATGACGCTGAAGAAGCCTCCGCCCAACTGGCAGCGCTGGTCTTACGTAGCCTTGCGCCCTGAGCATTGCGCACGCTATGACTATTGACTTATTTAGTCACAAGATCAACGATAGTACTCTGTCTGGTTATCGCTCAGGATTCTGATGCTGATAAGCTTATCTCTGTCTGCTGTATTACATCCCTGCGTTCATCTATCGCACCACCCTACGCAGCGTCTCACTCTTCGCGCTTCAGGCGTATATCCATCGTCTGCGGCAGCATTTCAATCACTGTCCGGACTTTCTACGGGAGTAATCCAATGAGTCACTTAGCCTCATCACAACGCATTGTCATTACCGGCGCGGGCATCGTCTCGCCACTGGGTTGTGGCGTTGAAACCGTCTGGCGGCGATTAACGGCAGGGGAATCAGGTATACGTACCCTGCCCGATACGCTTACTGCTGGCACCGGTATTTCAGTAGGTGGCAGCGTGCCGGGCATCGATGAAGATCCGCTGGCAGGTTACGACCCGGAGGCGTTCATTGCTCCGAAAGAGCGTAAAAAGATGTCGCGCTTTATCGAATTCGCGCTGCTGGCAGCAGAAGAAGCGCTGAATCAGGCGGGCTGGCATCCTGAAGATGAGGCGGCGCGTGAACGTACCGCGACGATTATTGCTTCAGGCGTCGGCGGCTTTGGTGCGATTGCCGACGCGGTGCGCACTACCGACGCGCGCGGTCCGCGCAGGCTCTCACCTTTTACAGCGCCTTCGTTTCTGGCCAACATGGCCGCCGGTCATGTCTCGATCAAACACCGTTTCACCGGTCCGCTGGGCGCGCCCGTTACTGCCTGTGCGGCGGGGGTTCAGGCGATTGGTGATGCAGCCAGGCTGATCAGAAGCGGTGAAGCGGACATTGCTATTTGCGGCGGCTCAGAAGCGGCGCTGGATCGCGTCACGCTGGGCTGTTTCGCGGCTGCACGTGCGCTATCTGTGGGCTATGAAGATCAGCCGCACCATGCCTCACGTCCGTTTGATCGTGACAGAAACGGCTTTGTGATGGCCGAAGGTGCAGGCCTGCTGGTGATTGAGTCACTGGCCCATGCCAAAGCACGCGGCGCGACACCGCTGGCGGAGATTGTCGGCTATGGCACCAGCGCCGATGCATACCACTTAACCGCGGGTCCAGAGGATGGCAGCGGAGCTGCGAGGGCGATGAGAACCGCCCTGCGCCAGGCGGGCATCAGCCCGGAGGATGTCCAGCATATCAACGCGCATGCAACCTCAACGCAGGTTGGCGATCACGGCGAGCTGGCGGCTATTCGCGCAGTGTTTGGCGATGATTCACCGGTCGCGATCGCCTCAACCAAATCCGCCACCGGCCATCTGCTGGGTGCGGCAGGCGGCATTGAGGCGATATTCACCCTTATGGCGCTGCGCCAGCAGATTATTCCGCCGACGCTGAACCTCCATCATCCTGATGAAGCCGCAGGCAATCTGGACCTGGTGGCACTCAATGCACGTCCCACCGCGCTAACTTATGCCATGTCGAACGGATTTGGTTTTGGTGGCGTCAACGCCAGTCTCCTGCTGCGTACGTGGCAATGACTGCAGAGTGACAATTAAGCCCGCGCTGCCAGACACCCTCTCAGCGCGGGTAATACATCAGACGTTCTGAAAAAGCGTACACAGCTATTCCCAGTGTCCTGTGTTTATCAAAACACCCTCTGTACACCACTCACTTTATAAATCTGTACCTTTCCTGACAAAATTGCCGTTGCCTGGCCGTCAGCCCTTTTCTTTCAGCACTACAATTAATCGGATGAAAACAACTTCAGAGAACGTTGATGAAAATTGCAGCCTTCGATATTGGTGGTACCTCTTTAAAAATGGGTGTGATTGACGATCAGGGAAATATTCTGACCAGCGATAGTGCTGATATTTCCCATAACGCACGCGATAAAATACTTGATGAGATCCTGGCCTGGCTGGAGAAAAATCCCGGTTGTGCGGGTATTGCCGTCAGCACACCTGGGTATATTGATACAGACGCCGGTTATATTGCCATGGGCGGCACCATACGTGACTTTGACGAGTTTCATCTGAGCCAGTGGCTGACAGAAAAAACGTCTCTGCCTGCTACCGTCGAAAACGATGCACACTGTGCGCTGCTGGCGGAAAAGTGGCTGGGGAAAGCAAAAAAGCTCAACGATTTCCTGATGCTGACAATAGGCACCGGGTTAGGCGGAGCGGCCTTTTGCAATGGCGCCCTGATTCGGGGTGGACGCAACCGGGCTGGCGAGTTTGGTTGCCTGCTGACTTCGCGCCCCACCAGCAGTAATATTGAACGCCACACCATGAGCCAGAGCTGTACCATGACGGCTCTTCGGGAGAATTACAGCCAGCTCATCGAAAAATCTTCCGACGACGTCACGGGTAAAGATGTCTTTGACGCATACGATCGCAAAGAAGAAGCCGCGCAGCAGGTGGTGAATAAATTCTACCAGGATCTTGCAGCCTGCTTATATAACCTGTTCAGCGTATTCGACCCGCAGATGGTATTTATCGGCGGGGGAATTACTGAGCGCGAACCTTTCCTCGAGGAACTGGCAGAGCAGCTGGCAAAATATGATCCTGATATCCGCATAAATGCCGCGACCTACGGCAACGACTCCGGCATGCTGGGCGCAACCTGGAATTTCCTGCAGCGCCAGCCAGAAGAAAATGGCTTGTAGTTCAGGGCTTATGCAGGTTACTCCTTTCTGATAATTATGATGATTTATCTGGTGCGGTATTTAAAACGATAACCCGGTCATGACCGGGTTTACTCTTGTTTATATTAGTGTCGTATTTGCGCCAGATCGTCTGACGTCAGGCCAGTCATTTCTAAGACAGTTTTACGATCAAGGCCGTTTTGTAGCATAGTGCGCGCAATTTTCAGGGTAGCTTCACGCTGTCCTTCAGTACGACCTTTCTCAATACCACGCCGCACACCAAGCTCGATACCTTCGGCGCGCCCTTTTTCGATCCCTTTTTGTTCAAGCTGCTGTGCGATGGTCATCAGTGCGCCTCCGTGTTGTGGCACCCGCTGTGCCAGTTCGCGAACGAAAGCTTCGTAGTCAGCTGACTCACCAGCCTGCAGTAAATAGTGTATCAGCGTCATCACCTGGGGTGAAGAAAGATAATCGGCCATGAATAGCGTGACCAGATGGTCAGTCAGGCTTGCAATGTCGCGTTGATGAATATGTTTCTGTAAAAGCGTCAGGGCGGCCATACTGCGATGAGTCATGATCTCGTCATCCGGGATGACCGTAATGTCCACCAGCGGGAAGGCGCCTCTATAAAGACTTTCCGCCACTACCGGATCATCAAATTCGTCGAACCAGCGGGTCGACCACGGATAGGGAGTGCGCTTACCGGTATAGAACAATACAGGTATGACTAAAGGCAGCTTTTTATGGCCAGCTTCACGGTGGCGCTGCATAGCAGCTACCGCATAACGTATCAGGCGGAATGCCATATGCCTGTCAGGGGTGGATGGGTGTTCAATCAGAACATGAATATATCCGTCACCGGTTGAGGTTCTGAGGCTATATAAAACGTCACCGAAGTATTGACGCAAATCGTCTTCAACAAATGATCCGGACTCAAGCTTCAGTGTGGTGAGATCGCAGATTTTAAGCATTTCTCCGGAAGGTGGATCTGCATAAAATCTCTGGCAACATCCGGATGCGTAAGAAACTGTCGAAAAGTAGCATCATGAGGTGTAGCACTATTTTTATTTTTCATCAGTTCAGCCCCTGTAAATTCCATGCGCTGCTTCCACAGCGAAGAGGCTATCTTAATGGATCAGATTTTAATTTATAATATTTAAATCTTGCTCAAGTTATATAGATCAACCACACCCATGCTCTTTTAAAAAATTTATTAGCAAGATGAATTACGAGGCAATCTAAATTAATCACCTTGATCAATTTATATAGCGATAATTAAAAAATCCGGATGTACCCGAAACTTCTTACGCTGACCATTAATGTCTGAACAGCTTTACGAAAAGTTAATTTTCTATTTAAGTCACGGCATAACCAGCCCGATCACGCTGTTTATACCGCCCGCTCCCTATCCCCGTCCCGGCGCATCCAACAGGCTAAGCGCCACGCCTGTCAGGGTATAGACCACTACATACAATAAAATCAGTGCCGCAAGCAAAAGACGGTGGCTGCGCATCTCACTTTTCTTCATGGTGCCATTCAGAAGGTGTAGCTCAATGCCAGGGTGGCCGATGCGCCGTTGTGCCGTGCAACAATGGGGCTATCTGAAGCATGCTTATCCAGCCAGCTGTAGTCACCGATCACGCTGGCGGCCCAGGCAGGCGTGAACTGATGACTCCAGGTCAGGCTGGTGTCGGTGCCATAAAATCCCCCCGCGGCGTCGTAGCGTTCAAACCCGCTACGTGCACTCTGCCTACTGCTCACGCCATACCAGGTATTCATATAACGCGCATCGCCAGCCAGACCTGCCACCTGCAGTGCCACCGTATCCTCCTGGGTCTGCCAGGGGATCAGGGTCACAGACGTCCGGTATTGCGCGCCCTGACTATCACTTAATGGCAGCGTCGCTTTGCCCTCCAGCACCAACCACGGCGTTACCGACCATCCCAGCGCCAGCGCGGTGTTCATTGTTGCGTCGATATTTCCCATGCCCCTGAGCCGGTCATCACCGTCGCGCCACGATGAATTACGGTCAGAGCGACCCAGCCCGTAGCCCAGCGTATGTTCCAGATAAAGGCCGTTATCCGCCTGCAGATCGTAGCCAATGCCTTTCTGTGAGTCTAAAAAGAAGGCTCCATCGCGCGCCTGGATCACCGGCATCAGCTGCCAGTGCTGCTTATCGGCGCCGCTATAGCGTGGTGCATTGATACCTGCGATGCCCAGCGTGACGCTTGGGGGCGGCGTAGTCTCATCAGCCATGGCAGTCGCGGCACAGAATCCTAGCGAAAAACAGACCATGTGCAGCGTTATTTTTCCGGTTATCATCACGTTTCCTCATTATCACATCAGGTGCGGAGCTGAGGGGTTCAGAGCCGCGTCAATAGCCGGAGTATGCGGGGCGAGTGTCAATTAACGACCAGGGATTTATGAAGAAACAGTCAAGGTGATCCGAAAATGCAGTCAAAACGTGTACTGATTATTGAAGATGATGCTGATGCGGCGGGTGTACTCGAGGCCTACCTGAAACGTGAAAATTATGAGGTCATGATTGCCGGTGACGGACCCGGCGGGCTGGAAACTGCAGGACGCTGGCAGCCCGATCTGATCCTGCTGGATATTATGCTGCCCGGCATGAACGGCACCGAAGTGCTGGCCGCGCTGCGGCGGCGTGATGATACCCCGGTAATCATGGTGACGGCGATGGGTGACGCGCCGGACCGTATCGGTGCCCTGCGCTATGGCGCAGATGACTACGTGGTCAAACCCTATCATCCGGGCGAAGTGGTGGCGCGCGTTCAGGCCGTGCTGCGCCGCAGCCAGAGTCATGCGCCCGCCGCAGAATCGCTACGTTGGGCGGGTTTGGTGGTTGATCCGCTGGCACTCACCGCCGTGGTAGAGTGTGACAGTGATGCACCGCGCCGCCTCGATCTGACGCCCACCGAATTTTCCCTGCTGGTCACCCTGATGCGTGCGCAGACGCGGCCTTTTACCCGCCTGTTTCTGCTGGAGCATTGTCTGCCGGAAAGCGATGCACTGGAGCGTGTAGTCGATACCCACGTCTATAACCTGCGCCGTAAACTGGAGGCTGCAGGCATCTCAGACGTCTTACCGGCGGTTCGCAGCGTCGGTTACCGGTTCAGACAGCCATGAAGAACAATACGCATACCTCACTGTGGCGCTGGATCTGCATCCGGGTGCTCTTTCTGGCCATCGGCAGCGTGATCCTGATCGCCGCCTGTATGTGGCTGCGCTTTGCGGTGCAGGCGTTCTGGGTCTACTACCGGATGCCGCCCGCGCTGCTTGATGAGTTCACACAGCTACGCCATCATCCCGCCAGCGATCCGGCGCGCTTTCATCAGATTGTCGATCAGTGGTGGGGGATCAACTTTTCCGATCCTTCGCTGGCATCATCTGACTGGCTGATCGTGCTGATCCTGGTGGTGGTCACCATCCCGTTTATGGTGATGATGGCGCTGCGTTTCGCCCGTCCGCTATCGGCGCAGTTCAGCCAGCTGGCGACGGCGGCGCGTGCGGTGTCGAAAGGCGAATTTGGCCGGACGGCGGCGGTAGTGAAAGAAGCGCCGCAGGAACTGGTGCGATTTACCGAAGATTTTAACCAGATGACGCAGCAGCTGGCGCGTTACGAGCGAGAGCTACGCACCTCGCATGTGGCGATGGCACACGAACTTCGCTCGCCACTGACGGCGGCGATCGGCCGCCTGCAGGGCATTCTGGATGGCGTCTTCCCTGCCGAGCCGCAGCAGCTGGCAATGATCATGAAGCAACTGACACAGCTCAGCCGCCTCACAGACGAACTGCATCTCTTGTCGCTGGCGGATGCCGGGCAGCTTACTCTCAACCGCGAGTGGTTTAATCTCAGCGAGTTACTACGCGAGCGCTCCGGCTGGCTTCTGCCGCAGGCAGAACAGGCGGGGATTGCCATCAGCGTGACATCACCCAACGATCTGCGGCTGTATGCCGATACCTTCCGGCTGGGCCAGGTGGTGACCATCATTTGTGAAAATGCGCTGCGCTATGCTGCCGACGGTGGCGCGTTGCTGATCACCGCCAGCCAGAACGATAAGGCGATCATAATGACCTTCCGCGATTATGGTCAGGGTGTGGAGCCGGACTTCCTGCCGCAATTGTTTGACCGCTTTACCCGTGCTGACTCTTCACGCGCCCGCCACTCCGGCGGCAGCGGTCTGGGACTGTCAATCGCCAAAGCGATCGTCGAGGCGCACGGCGGATCGCTTTACGCCACGCTACCCGCCGACGGCGGTCTGTTGATCGGGATAACGCTGCCGGCGAGATAAATTGTTCTGGCTTGACCATTTCTTGATGGTTCATGGAACATTTCTGGACACAGGCCGGGTTCAATGAGCACAACTCATTAAAGGAACCCGGTTATGACAGACTTCTTATCGGATGCTGCCCGCCAGGTGTGGCGTCATCTCTTCAGTGTTCACATCTTCGCGCCGATCGTGTTCGTGCTGCTCGGCGTATTCATCATGACCGGCTGCCGGGACAACAATGTTGCCCCGCCAGCCGCCCCGCGCCGCCCGGTCAAAACGATGATCGCCCCACCGCTCAGCAGTGACGCGTCACGCGTGCTGACTGGCGAAATCCGCGCTCATGAAGAGGTCGCGCTGGCCTTCAGGCTGGATGGCCGGGTGGTGAACCGCGCGGTTGAGCTGGGCGATCGCGTCAGCGCCAGGCAATCGCTGGCCGCGCTGGAAAACGATCAGCCTCGTAATCAGCTGAGCAGCGCGCGGGCCGATCTCGACAGCGCCCGCGCCGCCGAGCGGGTCGCCGCGCTTAACCTGCATCGGATGCGGCTGCTGATGCCCGGCGGAGCCATCGCCCGCAGCCAGCTGGATAGCGCTCAGGCAGACTGGCAGAGCGCGCAGTCCCGCTGCCTTAGCAGCGAAGCGGCGCTGAAAAATGCCCAGGATAACCTCAGCTGGACTCAGCTGACTGCGCCGGCAGCAGGCCGGATCACCGCCATCACGGTTCAGCCCGGTCAGGTGGTCAGCGCCGGACAGACTGTCATGACGCTGGCAGCCGGTGATGCACGCGATGCCGTGTTTGACCTGACAACACCTGCTCTGTTGCGAGCTGACGACCGGACTGCGCTGAAGGTGACGTTGCTCGCTGACCCGGGCATCCAGGCCAGTGGCACGATACGTGACATCAGCCCGCAGGCCGATTCACAGACCCGTACCTGGCGGCTGCGCATCTCAATGAATCAGCCATCGGAGGCGATGGCTCTGGGAGCCACCGTCACCGTCACGCTTCCCGATGCGCAACCGCCGGTCATCGCCCTGCCCGCCAGCGCCCTGACCCGCTTCGCAGATAAGCCCGCGCTGCTGGTGGTTGATGCGGCGTCACGCCTGCAGCTTCGTCCGGTGGTGCTGGCCCGCTTCAGCGCACAGCAAATCTTTGTCTCTGCCGGGATCCGGCCAGGTGAGCGCGTTGTTACCGCTGGCGTCGGCACCCTGCAGCCCGGTGAAAAAGTGACGCTGGCTCCGGAGGGCTCATGAAAAAAATGACTGGCTTTAACCTCTCCGGCTGGGCGCTGGCGCATCAGCAGCTGGTGATCTTTTTCATGTTGCTGGTGATGGCGGCGGGTGTGCTGAGTTATGAACGCCTGTCACGCAATGAAGACCCAGCGTTTACTATCAAAACCGCCGTAATATCTGCCCAATGGCCCGGCGCTGACGTGAATACCACCGTGCAACTGCTGACTGACGTGCTGGAACAGAAGGTGCAGGAGATCCCGTCGCTGGATGCGGTCGAGAGCGAAACCCGCGCCGGACAAACCGTCATCTATGTCAACCTGCGCGATGACACGCCGCCCTCTCAGGTGGCCGGCATCTGGTATCAGCTGCGTAAAAAGATGCATGACGTTGCCCCTTCACTGCCCCTGGGCGTGCAGGGTCCTGCCGTTAACGACGAGTTTGACGACACCTTTGGCACCATTTATGGCTTCACGGCAGAAGGTTTTACCGCCAGAGAGCTACGCGATCGGGTCGATAACCTGCGTCGCAATCTGGCCAGTCTGCCCGACATCGGTAAAACCAGCCTGTTGGGTGTACAGGAGCAGCAGGTGGTTATCGCCTTTTCCCCGCGCAAGCTGAACGGCATGGGCCTTGATTTACAGCAGGTCAGCGACGCCATTAAAGCCCAGAACGATGTCGTCCCGGCGGGCAGCCTGCGTACCGACCGCGAGAATATTGCGCTTCGGGTCAGCGGCACCCTGACCTCGGTTGAAAGCCTGAAAGCAATTACCCTGCATATCGGTGAGCGTTTTATCCCGCTGAACGATCTGGCGACCATCAGCCTGCAACCTGCTGAACCGCCGACGCCCACCTTTAGGGTCAACGGCGTGCCGGCTATCGGGCTGGCGATCTCCATGGCCGCCAGCGGCAATATGCTCGATTTCGGTAAACAGCTTAACCAGCGCATGCAGACACTGGCCGGACAGTTACCACACGGCATCACCATGACTCGCATAGCCTATCAGTCTTCCGTGGTGAAACAAGCAGTCAGCGGCTTTGTCCGGATACTGGGCGAAGCGGTTGTCATCGTGTTAGCTGTCTCCTTCGTTTCGCTGGGACTCCGTGCCGGTCTGGTCGTGGCGGCGGCTATTCCGCTGGTGCTGGCGATGACCTTTACCGGCATGTTGCTGGCGGGCATCGGGCTGCAGCGCATCTCGCTGGGCGCGCTGATTATTGCGCTCGGGCTGCTGGTGGATGACGCCATGATCACCGTCGAGGCGATGGTGGCGCGACTCGAAGCGGGCGACAGTAAGTGGCAGGCCGCGACGTATGCATTCAAAACCACCGCCTTTCCGATGCTGACCGGTACGCTGGTCATGATCGCCGGTTTTATTCCGGTCGGGTTTGCCGCGTCCAGTGCCGGGGAGTATTGCTACTCACTGTTTGTGGTGATTACCCTGGCGCTGCTCTGCTCGTGGGTGGTTGCGATCATCTTCTCGCCGCTCACCGGCTGCTGGCTGCTGTCAGCGAAGCGCATCAAAACCCACCAGCCGCCGGGCTTAATGACGCGCGGCTATCACGGGCTGCTGGAGGTGATTCTGCGCCACCCGCTGATGACGATTGGCGCGGCGCTGACGGTCCTGCTGGTCAGCCTTTACGCCACCACCTTTATGCAGGGTGAATTTTTCCCGGCGTCAGACCGCCCTGAATTGCTGGTCAGCCTGACGCTGCCCGCCAGCGCGGCCCAGCCGGAAACCACGCGCCGTACTGCACAGCTGGAACAGATGCTGCGCAGCGATCGGGATGTCGCAAACTTCACCAGTTACGTCGGCTCTGGCGCAATACGCTTCTATCTGCCGATGGATGTGCTGCTGGATAATGAAAACATCGCGCAGCTGGTGGTGGTGGCGAAAAGTCTGGCGGTACGCGATCGGCTGCGCAGCAGGCTGGAGAAGAAACTGGCCGCGGATTTCAGTGATATCACGACGCGCGTCTCGCCGCTGGAGCTGGGTCCGCCGGTGGGCTGGCCGCTGAAATATCGCATCACCGGCCCGGACAATGCCCGGGTGCGGCAGGCTGCCAGTGATCTGGCAGCGCTGATCGCCCGCTCTCCGCTGACCCGCGAGGTCAATCTCACCGCCGGGGAACCGGAACGGGTCATGACGCTGGCGGTAAACCAGACCGCCGCCCGCGCCGCCGGCCTGTCGTCCGACACCATCGCCTCCGCGCTGAACACCCTGATGTCCGGCAGCGTGGTGACTACCCTGCGCGATCGCAACCGGCTGATTGATGTGGTGCTGCGCAGCAATAATACGGAACGGCAGAACACGGAGACGCTGGAAGGATTGATGATCACCAACGCCAGCGGACAGAAAATTCCGTTGCGCCAGGTAGCGACCCTGAACTGGGGCGTGGATGATCCGGTGATCTGGCGCCGTCAGCGACTCTCATACATTACCGTGCAGACCGATATTGCACCGGGTCAGCGGGCTGAGCACGTCTCGCAACAGCTCGCACCTGATGTCGCCGCCCTGCACGCCTCACTGCCAGCCGGATACGGTATTGAGGAAGGAGGCGTGGCGGCGGAGTCGGACAAAGGCAATGGTTCGGTGTTTGCCCTGCTGCCAGTGACGATCTGCGCCATGCTGGTCCTGCTGATGATTCAGCTGCAACGCTTCTCAGGCATGTTGCTGGCGCTGAGTATGGCCCCGTTTGGCCTGCCCGGCATCGTATCTGCGATGCTGCCGGCTGGCACACCGCTGGGATTTGTGGCGCTGCTGGGGATTATTGCGCTGGCGGGGATCATCATCCGCAACGCGGTGATTATGATCAGTGAAGTGGATGCGAACAGCCGCGCCGGCCTGCCAGATGATGACGCTATCCGGCAGGCCGCGCATCACCGGGCGCGTCCCATTCTGCTGACCGCCTGTGCTGCGATCCTCGGCATGATCCCCATCGCCCATCAGGTTTTCTGGGGGCCGATGGCGCTGGCGATTATTGGCGGTCTGGTCAGCGGCACGCTGGTAACACTCACGGTGCTGCCCGCCGCGTTAAGTCTGCTCATGCAGCGACGTTCAGGTTAAAACTGTCACATAAAAAACGCCCGGCGATCCCGTGCTGAGAGCCGCGGCCTCGCCGGACGCGTTCAGTTCATCACCTCGACCAGAATCAGCGGGCACTTTCTGACTTTGCAGGCCTGACTGTAGGCCAGTGAGCAGACCGAACAGAGGTCGCGCACGTCAGACTGGTACTCATACTCCATGAAATAGCGGAACTGGCCGCCCGCCGAATCTGTTCTCCAGAATCGCTGCGGCTCCAGAATTTCATCCAGTTGCCTGAATGTCAGGGCTGACGGGTTGTGATACCCGACTCTTACGCGGTATGTAGTCATGCACCGATTATTCGCATCCCGGCCACGGGCCGCCAGTTGGTTATTGTTTTCAGTTCAATAGCTGGCGCTTATCAACCCGCTTCGTCTGGTGTCGCAGGCGGTTCGGCCAGCAGCGCCAGCAGATGCAGCACCGCTTTTGATGGATGATGCCGACGCCAGGCAAAGGCAACATCAGTAAACAGCGTGTTGTTTTCGATATCGCAGAAGCTGACCTCCGGGTTATCGACGCAGCGCAGCGACTCTGGCACCAGCGCAATCCCGCAGCCTGCCGCCACCATACCCAGCGATGTGGTGATCTGTGGCGCCTGCTGAAAAGTGTGACGGGAAAAGCCGGCCCGCAGGCAGGCCGTGACAATCAGCTCATACAGGCTAGGCGAAACGTCGCGCGGGAAGATTATCAGGGTTTCATCCGCCAGCGCGGACAACGCGACTGTTGGCGTACCGCTTAGAGGATGGCAGCGCGGCAGTGCTATCAGCATCTTCTCGGTGGAGATCACGCGCAGATTAAACGCTTTGCTGCTTTCGCACGGCAGCCGGATAAAGGCAGCATCCAGTAACCCCTCCTGCAGATCCTGCATCAGCAACGACATGTTCTCTTCACGCGTCAGCAGCTCCATCGCCGGATAGCGTTCCGTAAACTGCCGGATAAGGGTGAAGATGCGCGGATTAAACGCCACCGAGCTGGCAAACCCCAGCGACAGCTGACCGCTGATCCCGCGGGCAATACCTCGCGCGTTCTCCAGCGCCTGATCGGCCAGTTGGACAATTTGCTGCGCATCCGCCAGAAACGCTTCTCCTGCTTCAGTAAGTTCCACTCCGCGCGTCAGCCGTTTCAGCAGCGGTGTGCCAATCTCCTGCTCCAGCCGCAGTATCTGCTGGCTCAGGGGTGGCTGAGAAATCCCCAGCATTTCAGCGGCTCGGGTGAAGTGAAGCGTCTCGGCTACGGCAACAAAATAACGCAGGTGGCGCAGTTCCATATCAAAAACGTCTCAAAGTTAACAGGTTTCGCTATTGGACCCACCGACTGAATCGGTTCACCATTAGGTTAACACGGCTTAACGGTTAATCGATGAGGCATGAAATGAGCAATTGTGTAACTGATTGTTCCTGTGAGGATCAACTAAAACATACTGTCTTAACGCTTTCTCAGGATGCACCAGAAAGCGTTATCTATCAGACCTCTTTAATGAGTGCGCTGCTGAGCGGCGTCTACGACGGCAACGTCCGCATCGCTGACCTGATGCGTAAAGGGGATTTCGGCCTGGGCACGTTCAACCGGCTGGATGGCGAGATGATTGCGTTCGACAGCAAGGTTTATCAGCTGCACTCAGATGGCAGTGCGCATCCGGCCGACCCGGCACAGAAAACTCCGTTTGCGGTGATGACCTTCTTCAGGCCGCAGCACCAGTTTGAGTTTGACCGGCCCATGTCGCGCGAGGCGATCCATCGGGTGATCGACAGCGAAATCACCTCCGATAACCAGTTCTGCGCGCTGCGCATCAGCGGTCGTTTCAGCCACGTCGACACCCGCACCGTGCCGTGCCAGTGCCGCCCGTATCGCTCCATGCCAGAAGTGCTGGGCGATCAGCCGACCTTTGCCTTCAGCCAGCGCGCGGGCGAGCTGATTGGCTTCCGCACGCCGCAGTATATGCAGGGCATTAACGTTGCGGGCTATCACGAACATTTTATTACCGACGACCGCGAAGGCGGCGGCCACATTCTCGATTACGCGCTGGAACAGGGCACCCTGACCTTTGGTGCCATCAGCAAGCTGGTCGTGGATCTGCCGCAGGACAGTGACTTTCTCAATGCCGACCTGAACCCCGCCAATCTTGACGCCGCGATCCGTGCGGTAGAAAGCTAATCAGAGGAATGACGATGAAAACTCCAACCGATACGACTCTCTGGACCTGCGGCGCTGACCTGGTGGTCGCGCAGCTTGAGGCGCAGGGCGTACAGCACGTCTTTGGCATCCCTGGCGCAAAGATCGATAAGGTTTTTGACTCCCTGCTGGATTCCTCCATTCAGACCATCCCGGTTCGTCATGAAGCCAACGCCGCGTTTATGGCCGCCGCAGTAGGCCGCCTGACAGGCAATGCCGGTGTGGCACTGGTCACCTCCGGACCGGGTTGCTCCAACCTGATTACCGGCATGGCCACCGCCACCAGCGAAGGCGATCCGGTCGTCGCCATCGGCGGCCAGGTGAAACGCTCGGACAGCGCCAAGCAGGTTCACCAGAGCATGGATACGGTGTCCATGTTTCGCCCGATCACCAAATATGCGGTTGAGGTGACCGATCCCTCTGCGCTCTCTGAATGCCTGTCGAATGCATTTCGTCACGCCGAGCATGGCCGGGGCGGAGGCGCCTTTATCAGCCTGCCGCAGGATATTGTCGACCAGCCGGTGACCGGCAAAGCACTGAGCAGCAAAGGCCGTCCGGTGCTGGGTGCCGCGCCAGACGCGATGATCGACACGGTCAGCCAGGCCATTGCCGGGGCGAAAAATCCGGTCATCCTGCTGGGATTAATGGCGAGCCAGCCGGAAAATAGCGAAGCCATTCACGATCTGCTGAGCCGCAGCCACATTCCGGTCACCAGCACCTATCAGGCGGCGGGCGCGATCAGACAGGATCACTTCTCACGCTTTGCCGGTCGCGTCGGACTGTTTAACAACCAGGCGGGTGACCGGCTGCTGCAACAGGCTGACCTGATCATCACCATCGGTTACAGCCCGGTAGAATACGAACCGGCGATGTGGAACAGCGGTAACGCCACCCTGATTCACATCGACGTGATTCCGGCAGAGACCGACAACCGCTACCTGCCGGACGCCGAGCTGGTGGGCGATATCGCCGCCACCGTGCGTAAACTGGCAGCACGCATTACCGCGCCGCTGCAGCTGACAGCAGAAGCCGCCAGCATTCTTGAAGATCGTCAGCAGCAGCGCAAACTGCTGGCGATGCAGGGTGCCAGCCTCAATCAATTTGCCCTGCATCCGCTGCGTATCGTGCGCGCCATGCAGGACATCATTAACAGCGACGTCAGCCTCACCGTCGATATGGGCAGCTTCCACATCTGGATCGCCCGTTATCTCTACAGCTTCCGTGCCCGCCAGATCATGATCTCCAACGGTCAGCAGACCATGGGCGTAGCGCTGCCGTGGGCGATTGGTGCCTGGCTGGTCGATCCGCAGCGCAAAGTGGTATCGGTTTCAGGGGATGGTGGCTTCCTGCAGTCCAGCATGGAGCTGGAAACTGCCGTCCGGTTAAAAGCCAATATCCTGCACATCGTCTGGGTAGATAACGCCTACAACATGGTGGCAATGCAGGAAGAGAAAAAATATCACCGCGTCTCCGGTGTCAATTTTGGCCCGGTCGATTTCAAAGCCTACGCCGAAGCGTTTGGCGCTGCGGGCTTTGCGGTGACCAGCGCAGCAGAACTGGAGCCGACGCTGCGTAAAGCGATGGATGTTCAGGGTCCTGCCGTGGTGGCTGTGCCGGTCGATTACGCCGACAACCCGCTGCTGATGGGTCAGCTGCATCTGAGCCAGCTTCTTTAATCTCGTAAAAAGGAAATGAGGATGAAAAACAGAGTGGCATTTGTAACCGGCGCAGGCCAGGGCATTGGTGAAGCGATCGCCCTGCGTCTGGCAAAAGATAGGTTGGCGGTGGCCGTAGCCGATTTCAATCAGGAGACTGCCCGCCTGGTTGCGGAGAAGATCAATCAGCAGGGCGGTAAAGCGATTGCGCTGAAAGTGGATGTCTCGCAGCGCGATCAGGTGATGGACGCTGTTGAAGAGGCGCGTCGCACACTGGGCGGTTTTGACGTCATCGTCAATAACGCCGGTATTGCGCCCTCGACGCCGATTGCTGAGATCACCGAAGCGGTGGTCGACAAGGTCTACAACGTCAATGTCAAAGGGGTGATCTGGGGCATGCAGGCCGCCATCAAGGCGTTTGCGGCTGAAGGTCACGGCGGCAAAATCATCAACGCCTGTTCGCAGGCGGGTCACGTCGGCAATCCAGAGCTGGCGGTCTACAGCTCCAGTAAGTTTGCCGTGCGTGGCCTGACACAGACCGCCGCGCGCGATCTGGCACCCGCCGGTATCACGGTCAACGCCTTCTGCCCGGGCATTGTCCGAACACCGATGTGGGAAGAGATCGACCGGCAAATCTCTGAAGCCGCCGGAAAACCCGCCGGTTACGGCACCGAAGAATTTGCAAAACGTATTACGCTGGGACGGCTTTCCGAGCCGGAGGATGTGGCCGCCTGCGTTGCTTACCTCGCCAGTCCCGACTCCGATTATATGACCGGTCAGTCGCTGTTGATTGACGGCGGGATGGTGTTTAACTAATCTCCCCTCGCCTGCTGCGTCTCTGCGTAGCAGGCTTCTTTCCTGACCTGGCGAACCGTTAATTTATTTTATCTGAAAAGCAATTACCCATCAGCCAGTTGCCTTCCTGTCCCCGTCTTTGCGCAGTTTTTGTCGCCGCAGAGATTAAAGCTGCTTATCACCCTGCCGATAAAACAGAGACTCCTCTCCCTGTTCGAAGCGACCATGTTAACGATCAACCATAACGAAACCGCCGCCATTACGAACAAATTGCGGTACGGTATTGACTCCGTTCTGGGACGAACGGTTGAACGGCTATCATCAGGGATGCGGATTAACAGTGCTAAAGACGATGCGGCAGGTCAGGCGATTGCCAACCGTATGACGGCCAATGTCAACGCCGACGCGGTAGTGGCACGCGGCCTTAATGACGCCATCAGCTATTCCCAGACCGCCAGTGGCGGCCTGGGCACTATCGTCGATCTGCTGATTCAGGCGCGTACGCTGTCGGTCCAGGCCGCTAACGGTACGCTGTCGGACGCGGATCGGCAGAGCGTCAACAACCAGTATCAGCAGATAATGGCTGGCATCAACGATGTTGCCGATCACACCGAAATTTTTGGGCGTTATCCGCTGGCAACCGATAATCCCGATCTGCCGCCTGCGAAACTGGGTAACGTTGACCCTATCAACGTAAAATTCCCGATTCCGGGCAAGAGTTACTCATTTACCTCGGGTGTGATCCCACTGGCCTATATCCCGGCAGGAGCAACGTCGATAAGCATTACGATTGACTCGCTGGGTCAGGATGACGATCTCCAGCTGTTTACCCGCGACGGCAAGCATCTGGCCGGTACGCCGCTGGACGGCAGTGCGCCTGATTACACCTGGGTCAGTAAAGGCATTACAGATCCGACAACGGCACAATCCCGCCTGCTGACCAGCAATAATGGTTTCTCCACTGGCGCGACCTATGACAGCGCACAGCTGCTGGAAGGCGGCACGAGCTGGGCGCTGGCGGGCAGTAACAGCAGCAGCTACAACGGGATGAACATCACCTACAGCGGTGACGGCGACCGTTATGAAGATGTCGCCAGCGGCGATTTCAACAACGGCACCAATACCGGCACCCGGCTGGAGCGCATCTCGCTGGACACCGTCAGCGAAGATTTGATTGTGGTGGTGGTCGGCAACGGCTCCTTCACCGGTAGTCTGACCTGGGGAAACCTTCCGGAACCTAAAGGCGTGCCTGCAACGCCGCCACATGAGAGTCGTCCTCTCGAAGTGATCACCAGCGCCGACTATGGTCAGCCGATCCAGTCGGATAGCATTCCCGCTACGCCGTCAGATACCAAAACGCTGGGACTGAACAACACTACCCTGCTGACCAGTGGCGACATCGCCACCACCATGAAGGCGCTGGATAAAGCGCTGGAGAAGATCAGCGGCTATCAGTCGCTCTACGGTGCAAAAATAAACCGTTACGAATCCAATCGTAACGTGTTGTCACAGCAGGGCGTGGATACTTCAGCGGCTCGCAGCCGCATTCAGGATGCAGACTATGCTGAAGAAGCGAGTCAGCTGGCGCGCAGCCAGATTATTCAGCAGGGACAGACAGCCGTCAGTAAGATGGCCAATAAAACCCCTGAGATGATTATTCAGCTGTTAGGCAGCCAATAACGTTAACCGGCTGAGCATCATGGCTCAGCCGGTTACCCTGTTTCTCTACCACTCTACTACCCGCCTGATTCAGCCCCAGCTGGCCCGAAACCCCGGTTACACTTCATCACCCTTTGATCTCAGTCACACAATCTCGTTTAAGAACCGTTTAAAGATGATCGTGATCACCCTTCTTTGTTAAAGAAATGCTAAATACTGACAACTATTTATTATCATCTTTGAATGCAGGGTTAATTAAAACAACAGGTTAATCATTACCACGCTAAGTAATTACCTGAATTTTCCTGCCGGCATGTAACTTTTTCATTACTTTTCCGCCATTGCGAGGGCTGTTAATTTGCTGACGATACTGGGTTTTTCCATGGTTGTTTGCTTCATGTATCTGATCATGACCAAACGTATGTCAGCCTTGATTGCGCTGATCTTGATACCAACCATATTTGCGCTGATTGGCGGTTTTTACGCAGGCCTGGGTGCCATGATGCTGGATGGCGTCAAAAAGCTGGCTCCGACCGGTGTAATGCTGACCTTCTCCATTCTCTATTTTGGTCTGATGATTGATGCCGGACTGTTTGACCCACTGGTGCGCTTTATTCTTCGGATGGTGCGCGGTGACCCCCTGAAAGTGCTGGTCGGAACGGCGGTACTAACACTACTGGTTTCTCTGGATGGTGACAGCTCTACCACTTACATGATTGCCATTGCCGCATTTCTGCCGCTCTATCACCGGCTGGGCATGAACGTGCTGATGATGACCTGTCTGGTCAACCTCGCCAGCGGCATCATGAACCTCTCTCCCTGGGGTGGCCCGACAGCGCGTGCCGCGGCGGCACTGCGTATTGATGCTCTCGACATCTTTATTCCAATGCTGCCCGCGATGCTGCTCGCCTGCGTCAGCCTGGTAGCGATGGCGGTGCTGTTTGGCCTGCGTGAGCGTAAACGATTAGGCGTGATGACCATGAAAGATCACCATCTCGACAACATCGAGCTGGGTCTGGGCGATGCCGAAGAGTGCGCTGCCAACCGTCGCCCGAAGATGTTCTGGCCTAACTTTATCCTGACCACCGTGCTGCTGGTGCTGCTGGTGATTGGTTTAATGCCTATTCAGATCCTGTTCATGCTGGCGTTTGCCATTGCAGTGATGCTCAACTATCCCACGCTGGAGGAGCAGAAAGCCCGTATCAGTTCCCATGCCGGTAACGTGCTGGCGGTGACCGCATTAATTTTTGCCGCCGGTATTTTCACCGGCATCCTCTCCGGCACCGGCATGGTTGACGCCATGGCGAAGAGCCTGCTGGCGGTAATCCCGCCCAGCTTCGGACCTTACCTGGCGGTGTTTACCGCGCTGGTCAGTCTGCCGTTTACCTTCTTTATGTCGAATGATGCCTTTTACTTCGGCATTCTGCCGGTTATTGCCCAGACGGCGGCCAGCTACGGTATTACTGCAGAAGAGATTGCCCGCGCTTCTATTGTCGGCCAGCCATTCCACCTGCTGAGTCCGCTGGTGCCGTCTGTCTACCTGCTGGTGGGCCTGGCGAAAGTCGATATCGGCGACCACCAGCGCTTTGCCATCAAGTGGGGGATTCTGGTCAGTCTGGTATTGATGGCGGGCGGTCTGCTGACCGGTGCTTTCCCGCTGTTCCACAGTTAATTTTCTGCTTTCTGGCGGATAACCGGCTTTTTTTGCCCGGTTATCCGCTTCACCGCTCCGCCTGTTGTTTCAACCCGCTCTACACTCTATAGCCAGGCTGATGTGCTGCGTGCCGGACAGGCCGTAGTCTCTCAGAGATTCTGCCGATGACCCTATGGAGGCCCGATGAAAATTCACCACCTTAACTGTGGCTGTATGTGCCCGCTGGGCGGCGCGTTTTATGATGGATTCAGTAAAGGCCTGAAGGCGCACCTGGTCTGTCACTGCCTGCTGATTGAGACAGACCGCGACGGGCTGGTGCTGGTCGATACCGGCTTTGGGCGGCAGGATATCCATACGCCCGGCAGTCGCCTCTCGGGCTTTTTCCGCGCCTTAAACAATATTCAGCGGCGCGACGATCTCACCGCCTTGTCACAGGTGAAGGCGCTGGGCTTTCGGGCTGACGATGTGCGCCATATTATTCTGACCCATCTCGATTTTGATCATGCTGGCGGACTGACCGATTTTCCGCAGGCGCGTATCCATCTGATGCAGCAGGAGGTCGATACCGCCCACCAGCGTCACAGCTGGCTGTCGCGTGAGCGCTATCGTCCCGGACAATGGGGCGGGATCAGCAACTGGGAAACCTATCAGCCGCAGGGGGAAACATGGTTTGGTTTTGAGGCGGTTAATCGCCTGCGGGATTTACCCC
This sequence comes from Pantoea sp. XY16, assembly GCF_025153065.1. Lineage (NCBI taxonomy): Bacteria > Pseudomonadati > Pseudomonadota > Gammaproteobacteria > Enterobacterales > Erwiniaceae > Pantoea > Pantoea sp. XY16. The sequence continues at coordinate 44,510 of NZ_JANZNP010000014.1, forward strand.
CGGAGGTTCTGCTGGTGCCGCTGGCGGGCCATACGCCGGGTCACGCGGGCATTGCCATTCAGCAGCCCGATGGCTGGCTGCTGCACGGCGGCGACGCCTGGTTCTACCGCGGCGAAATGCGGCAGCCGACGCGCCACTGCACGCCAGGATTGCGTTTTTACCAGTGGATGATGGGCATAGATAATGTGGCCAGACGGCACAACCAGCAGCGACTGCGTGAACTCTCCTGCCAGCGCGGCGGCGAAATCACCTTTTTCTGCAGTCACGATGCGCGTGAGCTGGATGCGTTGCAGGTCAATGCGCCGCTGCGCTGATGGGTTATCTGACTGCCTGTTTCTCTGCGAGAAACACCGTACCATCAGTTTCTCAAGAGAAAACACGTCGGTGATGGTACCCCAGTCTTCTCACCTGACTTCCCTGTCATAGCTTATCATTGTACAATGACTTGTATTACTTACTCTGTGGAGGTTCTATGAGAGCAATCAGTTACAGCGAAGCCCGACAAAATCTGTCTGCCACTATGGTTCAGACGGTTGAAGATAAAGCGCCGGTATTAATCACCCGCCAGAACGGTGAATCCTGCGTGCTGATGTCGCTTGAAGAATATAACTCACTGGAAGAGACAGCCTACCTGCTGCGGTCACCTAAGAATGCTCACAGGTTAATGGATTCCATCGAAAGCCTGCAAAGCGGTAACGGGACTGACAGGGATATTATTGAGTGAAACTGACCTGGTCCGAAGAAACCTGGGAAGATTATCTCTACTGGCAGGATACCGATAAAAAAACGGTCAAAAAGATTAATGAGTTGCTAAAAGATGCCAGCAGGACGCCTTTTGAAGGCAAAGGAAAACCCGAGCCATTAAAGCATAATCTTGCAGGCTTCTGGTCACGCAGAATTACGGCAGAACATCGGCTGGTTTATGCCGTCAGTGGAGACGCTTTATTAATCGCCTCATGCCGTTATCACTATTGAAGGGCTCATAAGCTTACCCCTGAGCCCTTATAGTGCAGCCGTTTCAGCGGCGGCGTCATTCAGTGCAATCCAGTTACGCCGGATCGCCTGTCCTCTTTTTCAGCTGTGCGGAAAGCCAGGGCGCAGTCAGACTCTCAGCCGATGTGCTGACCGTTTCCGGCGTACCGCATGAAACAATCCTTCCGCCTTTAAGACCGGAGCCAGGTCCCAGATCAATCACCCAGTCCGCTTCAGCCACGATGCGCATGGTGTGTTCCGCCATCACGACGGTGTGGCCGCGCGTCACCAGTTCATCCAGCACAATCAGCAACTTATCCATGTCAGAGGGATGCAAACCTGTAGACGGTTCATCAAGCAGATAGAGCGTAGCTGTCCGCTGGACACGCTGCAGCTCCCAGGCGAGCTTGATGCGCTGACACTCACCGCCAGAGAGTTCCGTGGCGGGCTGACCCAGTGTCAGGTATCCCAGCCCCAGAGATCGCAGAGCCGACAGCGAACGCTGGATCCCGTCATACCCGTCAAACACCCTGGTGGCGTCGTCTACGGTGAGATCAAGCACATCCGCTATGGTCAGGTCGTTCCACTTCGCCTCCAGCGTTTCGGGGTTGTAACGGCGTCCCGCACAGACCGAGCAGGTTGCGGTGGCGCTGGGCATAAAGAGCAGCTCAATCGAAATCTGTCCCTGTCCCTCGCACGCAGGACAGCGACCCGCGGGCAGATTGAAGGAAAACCGGCTGGCGCTGAAACCTCTGGCTTTCGCCTCGGGGGTTTCTGCAAACAGCCTGCGGACGATATCGAAAAAGCCGGTGTAGGTGGCCAGATTGGAGCGTGGCGTCCGCCCGATAGGACGCTGATCGATTCTGACCAGACGGCCAATGGCGTCATTTCCGCTAACAACCTGCCCCTTAACGTCCGGGACCAGGTCCTCTTCCTCACCCTCTTCACTGTCAGATGTTTTATCAAAACGTCCGAGCATTTCCGGAAGCACGCGATTCAGCAGCGTCGATTTGCCGGAGCCGGAAACACCGGTAACCGCCGTCATTCTCGCCAGCGGGATAGCGATATCCACGCCGGTAATATTGTTGCAATGGATCTGCTCAAGCCTGAGCCAGCTCTCCGCGGGCCGGCGCTGGCGCAGTCCGGTATAGCTGCGGGAGAAGAGATAGCCAGAGGTGGGTGAAGCGTTGACGTCTTTGAGGCCTGCCGGTTCACCGTTATAAACAATCTCACCGCCATGCGTACCCGGGCCGGGACCGACTTCGATGAGCCAGTCCGCCTCGGCAATGAGATCAATATTATGCTCGACGACCACCAGCGAGTTACCTGCACGTACCAGGTTCTTCAGGGATGCGAGCAGCGCTTTGACATCATCGGGATGCAGACCAGCAGACGGCTCATCCAGCACGTAAAGCACACCAAACAGCCGCGATATCAGCTGGGTGGCCAGACGTACGCGCTGCAACTCGCCGGATGAGAGCAGCGTGGTGCGGCGTCCCGGTGCCAGATGCCCCAGACCCAGCGTCTCAAGCTGTTCAAGCCGCATGCAGATATCTGACGCCATCCGGATAACGGCTTCCCGCAGTGCCGCCTCGGCAGGCAGATCTGATGATGAACCGTCTGCATAAGGCCTCAGCCGTTCAGCAAGTTCAGATACCGACAGCTCACTCAGGCTGGCAATGTCATAACCGGCAAAGGTCACGGATAGCGCGTTCCGGTTTAACCTTTTGCCGTGACACGCTGAACAGGGTGTGACCGTGACAAAGCGCGCCAGCCGTTTTTTCGTCGTCTCGCTGCCATTGGAATAGCTCTGCAATACGATTTTTGCTGCGCTGGTGTACGTGCCGGTATAAGCGGGCTCTTCGCCCGCCGCCAGCGCGTTTTCACGCTGTTCAGCATTCAGACCGACAAAAATCGGCACCGATGGCTGTTCGTCAGTCAGCAGTATCCACTGCTGGTCGCGGGCTGAAAGCGTATTCCAGGGTGCATCGACATCGTAGCCGAGCGTCTCAAGGATGCTGCGCAGGTTTTTGTTATGCCAGCCTCGGGGCCATGACGCGATAGCCCCCTGGCGGATACTCAGTGAGCTATCCGGCACCATCGACTCGGTTTTAACGGTGTGCACTCTTCCCAGCCCCTGGCAATGTGGACAGGCACCCTCAGGATTGTTAGGCGAGAAATAATCGGCGGTCATAAACGGCACACCGTCAGGCCTTGTGCCCGCACGAGAAAACAGCAGACGCAGCGTGACGGAAATACGGGTCAGGCTGCCCACCGTTGAACGCTCCTGCGCGCCAGCCCGGCTTTGCTGAAGCGCCACTGCGGGCGGAAGTCCGTCAATGTTATCTACATCTGGCGCAGCGGCCTGATCGATCAGGCGACGGGCATGGGGTGAAATCGACTCGATAAACCGGCGCTGGGCTTCTGCATAAAGCGTGTCAAAGGCGAGTGAGGATTTTCCGGAGCCTGAAACCCCGGTAAACACCACCATGGCATTCCGGGGAAACCGCAGCGACACATCCTTGAGATTGTGTGTTCTTGCACCCTGTACTGAGACATAAGGATCAATGTGCTCGTCAGCGCGATAAGTATGGGCGTTGTCTTGTTCTGTCATGGTGTCCCTGTTTGATGATGCACGGCAGATTAACGACAACCTGCCGTTAATAACTGAAAATTGCAGAGGCTGACCCGGCTTTCGGGCTATCCGGCCCGTTACGAGCCAGAAACACCAGCAAGGGTAGTCAGGGATTTCAGACAGCACAACGCGGGGGCAACTGATTCAGGGCTGTAAAAAAGAACAGCACATAAAAAAGCCCGCGCAGGGCGGGCTTTAGTTACCGGACGCTCATCCTGTCGGATTGAGCTGCGCCTGCGAGTGATGCGAGCGGAATATTGAACATTTTATGCAGGTTCCGGATCATCGGCAGCGTCAGCGCACGCTTATGATTCAGTACCTCATAGACGCGGTTCATGCGTCCAATTGCCGACACCAGGTTTTTCGCTGTTAGCCCCATCTGCTCCATGCGGAATTTAATCGCCTCCACTGGATCAGGTGCCTCAATCGGATAATGTTCCTGCTCATATTTTTCGATAAGCAGGATCAAAACTTCCAGAAAGTCACCGGCTTCACTTCCCTGTTCTGGCTCATTGTCGAACAGGAGAGATACGGCGGCCAGACCGGCTTCATAATCTGCTTCACTGTGAATCGGTTTGATTTTATAAGTCATCACATTTTTACCGTATTTGCGTTTACCCTGCCGTATTCAGCATGCGTTCCTGCAAACTTTATGTAGACCGCCTGAAACCTGTAAACCGTACGTCGTTTTATCTTAAGATGATGGCTGTATCATTGCACGCTCAGCAGAAACCAAGCACATGAGCACAAAAATCGCGTCCAGGTGTTCAGCGCCGGTTGTGAACGTTTCGCTGGCAGGCAGGCACACATAATGGTCATTTCGGGCCAAAAAGACTGAAAGGCGATCCCGCGCCGGAGATTTAATTCAAAATTACTCTACACGTAAAAAAAACCCGTCAGCGACGGGTTTTTTCAGACCTGAAAGATGAATATCACCGCGACAGCATTACGGTTTTTTAAACTTATCTTCGACCTTCTCTTTTGCTTCGGCGATTTTATCACCGGCTTTTTCCGCGAAACCCTCTTTATGCGCAGGTTCGCTGCCTGGCGTTACCGGACGGCTGTCGTCAGCGTGCGCCTGACGCGTGCTTTCAAGTAACGGATCGGCCACAGTACGATTCCCGGTCAGCCGGTCTGCGCCGAGAGGATCTGTACTGGCATGGTCAATATCCACTTCCTGACGGCGTACCGAATCGTTAATGGTTTCAACCCGATCGCTTGTCTCTTTACGTAACACCACCTCTTCAATGATCTCCGCGGTCTTATTAATCACGGGCTGCTCATGCGTCTCTTCCACTTCAATCGTTTTTTCAGACCAGTCAACATGAGTAGGTGATCCTGATTCATTCACCGGACGACGGAAGATTGCGGCGTGCTGCTCATGCAGCGAGACATTTTCTGAGACCTGATCGGTGACAGTGTAGCGGCGCACGCGGGTTGAACCTTCGCTAACCAGTCGTTTACCTACTTCCAGTCGCTCTTCGGCCAGACGCAGCACATCCTCGTCACTCTCATCACCGGTCAGGGCTGTACGCGCCGCGCTGCGCTGGGCAGGATCGGTATGGAGCGGATCGATGGCACCCTTATCCTGAAGCGTTCCACTGGCGGGCGCTGTCAGGCCATCATCAGTCGCATAGTCATCAGGCCGTGCGGCACTGCGCTCGGTAAGCTCTTCATGGGCATCAAGGATGCCCAGGGCACGAGGTAACTCATCTTCATCGGCCCGCAGCGACAGCACTACACCGCCGGTACGCATCGCATCTTCATAGACTTCAGCCTGATCCTCTTCCAGCGTGTTGCCAAACAGGCGCTGCCAGAAGCCCGGATGACGGGCTTCATGACCTTCAGTGCGCAGCCGCTCACCGGAGATGATATCAATGTCATCATCCAGGAACCCGGCCTTAATCAGGTTACGCTTTGCACCTTCTGCCAGTGAGATATTGCTGAACATTGTTACAATTGTTTCACGCGCCATGTTGTGTTCCTCGGTGATGGATTCGGATGGCTCTGAATAGGGTATTCGGGTCAGATGAGCCTGCTGCCGGCGCAGGGAGACAATCTGTTCTATCTCCACCTCGCTGACGACTTTGCGAATGTGCCACTCCTCTTTCAGCACCAGATGACGAACGATCTCGATTTCCTCTTCAACGACGGGAATGATCAGAACGCCATTTTCTTCACGGATCTCCGGCATCTCAGCCAGCCGTTCCGATTTAGGAATGCGTTCTATTTCCGCCGTCTGATGCCGGAGCATCAGCGCAATCTTCTGCTGATGCTCAGTGACCTGTCGGGTAACCCTGACATGACCGTCGATGACCCGCTGTTTCGAGACCTCAACGGTTTCCTCCGCCAGACTTAGCACCTGGTCGCTACCCTCTGACCCTGGTTTTTCAGGAGGTTGATTGTTCATGTTTAACCTGCCTGTGATACAGAGCGATCATTTGTACTTTCCCTGACCTTGAGCATAAGTGACTGCTTTTCGGTTAGTTAAAGCCTGGCACAAACAATGACAAAGGAAAGTAAAAAGCAGAAATATGCCGCGATGTGAAGATAACATGGCGCTAAAATCGGATAAGCGATGCGGCAGATAAAAAGAGGATCTCAGGGTCAATTGCAGTGAAATCTCTGTTTTCAGGTAAGCCAAAGAGAAGGGGTCAGGCAGTGAGCACGCCTGGCGTGCCTCACCTCAGGGGTTGATCCATCCGCTTTCCTGCCGTTCGCCATGGGCAGGATAGTGAAACAGTGCGCGCTGATTTTCATTGCGCTGAAGCTGATACGCATCCAGCATGTTGACCTGCACAATCATTACGCCAAAACGCGATTCGCCAGTTTCCGCTGCCGTCGCGACAGGTGTCTCGTGAGCGGGGGCCAGCGCTTCTCCCGGCGGCCCGGCGATATACGTCTGGCGCGTGTGCTGCGGTAACGTACGCCAGGCGTTACGGGCAACTGCACTTCCCGCTGCGTAACACTCAGCCTGTCCCACCAGCCGTAGCTGGAGGCGGCGCTCATGGCAATATCCCAATACGGTAACCTGGGGATTCGCCGCCATCTCCTGCCACTTTGGACTACGCACATCGGTATAAAAGGTCAGCGTCCGGCGTACATCATGGCACTCGCGCAGTACCACAGTACGTGACTGAGGCCGTTGTGCAGCATCCACGGTAGCGAGCGTCAGATAACGAAATCCAGCCTGCGGATCGGCGGCAGCCTCTGTCAGTGCTGCCCAGCAGGCTATTTCAAAAGTTTTCAGATCCATTGGAAATTACTCTCATCAGGGACAATGTCAGCCATCTGGCTAAAAGCGTAGCAATGATGTGAGCAGATGGCCTGCCCGCTCCGCTCTGACAGGAAAATATGATCCGCGAGTCGCCGGGTAAGATCGCGCAGGGTGAGACAGCCGCGGGATTGCGAAACGCCTTGCAAAGTCGCGAACGCGCGTGCCATCAGTCTGCCGCTCCGTGCTATCTTTGCGCCATCACCTTACCGTCTTGTCCGCAGGGAATGACACTATGTCTGCTGAAAATTCCGCTGAAGTTCGGCCAGAAATGCCCATTGATGTCACCTCGCCACGCCTGACCTATCGGCCACTGAAACAGGAAGACTGGCCCTTTTATCTTGCGCTCAGTCAGGACAGATCGGTGATGAAGTACATCAGCGATCCGCGCAGTGCTGAAGAGATCCGAACCCTGTCATTCGACGTACGCCTGCCAGCCTGGTACAAAGGCTGCACACACTGGCTTTGCCTGGTCATTGAGGAAAAAACGACGGGTCTTCCTGCTGGCTTCTGCGGATTTATCGATCGTGGAGGAGGTGTTGCGGAGTCCGGATTTATTCTGGCCACGGAGGCACAGGGCAAAGGCTACGGCAGCGAGTCGCTGCATGCCATTATCGCCTTCTGCTTTGAGCAACAGGGTTACCGCAAAATGACCGCAACGGTGACGGCTGGCAATGTCGCCTCTCGCCGCACGCTGCTCTCCGCAGGCTTTATTCAGGAAGGCACTCTGCGGCAGAATTTCTTCCTCAATGGTCAGTGGCAGGATGACTGGATTTTCGGATTACTGAAACAGGCGTACCGGCCCGTTCGCTGACCCGGACAGACAGACGGGCGTCGATCGTCCCCTTTCTTCGACTGCCAGGGTCAGAGGGTTCAGGGTAATGTGACATCGTAACCGCTGGCAACAGCGGGCACAGAATGCTCCTCGCCGTACAGCATCGCTTCAAAGTCCGCCGGTGTCAGTGGCCGGCACAGGCCATTGCCCTGCATAATGTGACATCCGGCTGACGTGACAAAGGCGATCTGCTCTTTGTCTTCAACCCCTTCAGCAGCCACCCGAATACCCAGACTTTTGCCGAGTGCGGTGATAGATCGGAACATCATTCGCACCCGCATGCTGGAGTTGAGCTCGTGCGTCAGCGACTTGTCGATTTTGAAACCTGCCACAAAGCTGTGGCGCAGCAAATTAATGGCCCCCAGCGTGCGTCCATAATGATCAATGATAAATGAGGCACCGGTCCGGCGCACCGCTTCAACCTGAACCGGCATATCCTGCACCAGCACAGCCAGCAGAGGTTCATCCACTTCCAGCTCAACAAAACCCGCATCGCCGCCGGCACTCTCGCGTATAACGGTTTCCAGGCTGTTCCCTGTCAGCTGACGCGGAAAAAGATTGATGCTGACGCGAAGCTCGGGGGATCGCACCTGCCACTGCCGGACCTGTGCCAGGGCACTGCGGATGATCCATTCCCCCAGCGTTACGGAAAGCGGGCTTTTAACCAGCATGCCGATGAAGTCGGCAGGCAACAGCAGCCCACGTGTCGGGTGTTGCCAGCGTACCAGCGTCTCGCAACCCACCAGCTTTCCACTCTCCACGTCGAAGCGGGGCTGATAGTAAAGTGTGAACTGCTGCTGCCGCACCGCCGTTTCCAGTTCGCGCTCGAAACGGCGACGCTGCTGCTCCGCTTCACGAAACTCGGGCATAAACAGGATACTGCAGCCTTTGCCTGAGGCTTTGGCACGGTAGAGTGCCAGATCAGCGGCGGACATCACCGCAGAGGGATCGCGACCGTGATCCGGGTAGGAAGCGATACCGGTGCTGGCACCGACCACAACCGGCGAGTCGTGATAGCGGAACGGCGTCTGTACGGCCGCAATCAGTTTTTCCGCCGTAATCGCCGCCTCAGCGCTGCCGCCCGCCAGCAGGATCACAAATTCATCGCCGCCCAGCCGCGCAGCCGTCACGGCACCGGTACACACCGCACGAATCTGCTCGGCAACGTGACACAGCAGCGCATCGCCTGCTGCATGTCCCAGCGTATCGTTCACCTCTTTGAAACCATCAAGATCGGTCATCAGTAAGGTGTAGGGAACGCCCGCTTTGGTCAGTTGCCCGACCTGATCCATGAACGCGCTACGGCTGGCGAGTCGCGTCAGCATATCCAGAGAAGCCAGCTCACAGAGACGCGCCTCACTTTCATAGCGGGCCGTGACGTCACGGATGATCATGCCCACCAGCCGCTCGCCCTCTTCACGCCAGCCCGAAAAAGAGACTTCTGCCGGGAATTCACGGCCGTCACGCGTGACGCCCCATATCTGCAACGAACGAGGATGAGAGATAGCCGCTTCGTCTGAGGTAATCCGGGCCAGCTCGTTACGGTAGTCAGTCTGGCAGCGCGCCGGGATCAGCTCGCTGACATACTGACCTCTCATCTCCTCTGCGCTGTAGCCGAAGAGAGCAGTGGCTGCCGGATTCCAGAAGGTGATGCCGCGCCGCAGGTCCGTACAGACAATGGCGTCGGGTGAGGTGGATGAGATTGCCTGAAGCCGCTGCTGACTGGTGTAGCGCAGTAACTCCAGACGATGCATTTCCATGCGATCCATCACCAGCGCAGCTATATCGGCCAGATGCTTCCGATCTTCTGAAGTCAGCAGATCGCGCGGATGCGTGTCGGTCAGGCAGACGGTGCCAATATGATGACCATCCGGCGTTGAGAGCGGGATCCCGGCATAAAAGCGGATAAAGGGGTAGCCATGAACCAGCGGACTGTCGCGGAAGCGGGGATCTTTCAGCGTATCGGGCACGCAGAGGATATCGCCCTGCGCCAGCGTATGGTGGCAGAAGGCGACGTTGCGCGATGTACCGGAAATATTCAAACCGTACCGTGAAGCGAAAAACTGTCGCTTCTCATCAATAAGCGATACAAACGCAACCGGTACGCGGAACAGTCGCGCGGCAAGCGTGGTAAGGCGATCCAGCGCATCGCTCGGCGGTGAATCCATCAGATGATACTGCTTAAGTGCATCAAGGCGAGCCGCCTCGGCATCATGATAAACTGGACGTTTCAGCGTAAATCCCCTCTGATGTTATCTGCTGTGGCCGGCATGACGCAGCATGAAGAGGACACGTTCAATCAGACAGGACGCGCAGAACTGGCTGCCGACCCGCTGCCGGAAGAAAGGCCCGTCAGTGAACTCTGCAGCAAAAGCCCGCCGCCATGAGCCCGATAAAGCCGGCATCGCAGACAGCGGGATGCCGGTTAATACGTTATGCCAGGCAGTGAGATCGTGACGGTACGATGGTTAATAACGGACCATGCCAGAACAATCCTGCCAGAGCAGATAAGACGCGCGAAATAATGCGCTTCGCTTAGCTCTTTATATCGGCCTGAAATACGTTAACTTCAGCGGAAAATAGCGGCAGAACGCCTTACTTTTTAAGCTTTGGAACCAGTTCGAAGTGCGGATGCTCTCCTGCCAGCAGCATCAGCAGTTCATATTCTCCCTGGCTGAGCAGGGCAGGATTTTTGGATGCTTCTTTGGTCTGCCAGACTCGCTGGCTAAGGTCGAAGCGTTCAGCTGCAATCTCCTGCGAAAGACCGGCCGCAAGACGCAGCTCACGTACGTTATGCTGAACGGCAACAGGCCGCTGTAAAATCTGATTTCCCATATGAAACGCTCCGCATACGGTGCCCCGGTGAGATGGCCAGACAACCGAATTCACCTGTGGCCAACACATAAATTTGAGTTAAGCTTTAAATGCGCGGCAATCCGTAATCGTCAGGAAAGCGTAAAGCTCAGGTAAAACCACAGGTATAAACTGTAATTAAATTTATTTCGTGAACCGGATAATTATTGCGCACTAAAAATAATCATCGCTGTTCTGAATAGTGATAATGCTCAGCCCGTGGTTAACATTCACCACCGTCTTTAAAAATGACCGTTTCATTCAGCGATAAAAAAAGAGTGAATATTAACGGCTATTTTATTTTACAGAGCCGTTATCTCCGGATGAATAAAATGGCCCATCAGGCTATGCCTGACCGGCATCCGCACAGCCTCTTGTTTTTCATCGGTATAACGCGTCAGTTTGCCACTCCGACAGCATGAAGCGGCAGGGTGAAGCGGGTAATGACGCTGCCCAGCGTTTCAGTCTGTCCACTGAGGCTGCCTGCTGTTGCCGAAACCTGCTGGACCAGCGTTGCATTCTGCTGCGTTACGCGGTCAAGTTCAGCCACCGCCACGGTGACCTGGGCAATTCCTTTGCTCTGCTCATCCGAAGCCAGCGCAATCTGTCCAATCAGTTCATTGACGCCACCGACACCGCGCAGCACGGCTTCCATAGTCGTTCCTGCACTCTCTGCTGCGCGTCGGCCATCATCCACGCGTGCCTCGGTATCAGCTATCAGCTCTTCGATCTCCTTCGCGGCTGCAGCACTTCGCTGTGCCAGTGAACGTACCTCACTGGCAACCACCGCAAAACCACGGCCCTGCTCGCCCGCACGGGCGGCCTCTACGGCGGCGTTGAGCGCCAGAATATTGGTCTGAAATGCGATGCCATTAATGGTGGTGGTGAACTCCCGGATTTTCTCTGATCCCTGTGCGATGCTGGTGATGGCTGCCGTCACCCGCTGAACCAGCTCCACGCCCTGATGGGTCGTATCCGTGGTACTGGCAGCCAGTTCACGCGCTTCACGGGCATTCTGTGCATTGTGACGCACGGTAACCGTGATCTCTTCCATGCTGGCGGCGGTCTGTTCCAGCGCAGCGGCCTGAGTGGAGGTCCGGTCGGAGAGATCGGCGTTACCCGCCGCGATGTCGCCAGCCTCACGATGAAGAATGGCTGCGTTGTCGTGAATAGCGCTGACCGTCTGCAACAGACTGTGCTGCATCTCTTTCACCAACGGCACCAGTTGCCCGACGCAGTTGCGACCCAGATCTTCCGGCTCACGCGTCAGATCACCTCCGGCAATAATTTTTAAATGACCGCGGATTTTACCGACCGGACGCACCAGATGGACGACCAGATAGCGGTCGCAGAACAGCAGCAACGCGAATGCTGCCAGCAGTGCCGCCAGCAGTACGCGCTCGAGCTGACGCCGGTCAGCGTTAAGAAGAGCCTGATTTTGTGCCAGCTGCTGCGTCACGCTATCCAGCTTCGCGCGGGTAACCGTTGCATACTCTGAGGGTGAGGTCGTAAGTGCTGCGCGAAAGCTATCCCAGTCAGCACTGGCCGGCGTTAAGGCGATCAGGCCATTTTTATCTGCGCCTGTTCCGCCCTGCATGACAAGAGCGCTGTGCGTCAGAAAACTTAGCTGCTGCGTCAGCACGGCTGAGCGATCGGTCTGACGAAAGATGTCCCGCACGATCTGACTGCTGTATCCACCTGCCAGCGCGACCACGCCCAGTGAGACGATCATTATCCACAGCACAACGCGGCGAATAGTGAAATGCCTGAGTGAGTTCATGAGGTTTTCCCCGATGTTGTCATTGGTGTAGTTAAAATTAAACAAAAATAAGTTATGTCATCTACTTTAATGCGTTATTATATAGCACGCTATGTTTGTGCTTACTATCCTGGCAGGATATTTCGTAAATTAAAAGTTTTTAACGACAAAATAATAGAATCGTCATTCTTAAAATATTTCGTTAAAGAAAAGTGATTTGCTATTCTGTTCAGGTCTGGCAGGCGGTGTAATAAAAAATAAATCGTCATGGCTCTTTCTTTTTACATAAATAGTCTGTAGTCATGACGCTATAACCTTCAATTTTTCTGTTTAATTTCGCTCCGTAACCAGACGGTGCGGAGGAATTCATGCTCATGAGCCTTAGCGGCGGCGACGATTGCCGTACGCGAACCCTGCACGCGCTGCGCAGTAACGACGAGAGTCGTGACGATGTGTTGCGACAGTTCGTCCGACTGGCCAGCCAGGCCATTGGTATTCCCGGCAGCTTTATCTCCGTTCTGGATGATGAGATGCAGCACGTCAAAGCGGCGCACAATTTCACACTCACTCATTCCACGCGACAGGACTCGCTCTGTCGGCACGCCGTGGACAGTGACAGCACCGTGGTGGTGCCTGATACCCTGCTTGATAGCCGCTTTGCTGACCATAAGCTGATTACCGGCGCGCCTTTTATCCGTTTCTATGCTGGCGTGCCGCTTAAAAGCAGTACCGGTCTGATTCTGGGTACGCTCTGCGTTACCGACACGGCACCTCATCGCTTCAGTGACGATCAGGTAACAATGCTGAAAATGCTCGCAGCGCTGGTGATGTCCTTTCTTGACGCCTGGTACTCGGCTGGCTTTGCCGACCCGGTAACTGGCCTGCCCAATCGTCAGCGTCTGATCCGCGACCTGCAGTTCCTTGCGACCTCCGGAGACACCACGCCACGGCGGCTGGTGCTGATTGACTGTATCGATATGCCGCGTGCCTACGAACTGGCACGCTCAATGGGCATGGGGCCGGTTGAGAGCCTGCTGAAGGATGTGGCGACACTGCTGCCGCTGCGTCTGCGCCCTGCCCCAGGAGAAATGCTTTACACCGTAGCAACCGGACGCTTTGCCCTGCTGACACGGCAGGAGAGCAGACTCACTGCCAGCTGGGTGGCCAATAAGCTGGCCGGGATCAGCGCCGATCTTGGTGATGGGCTGTCGGTTGCGCTGATGACCCATACCGGTGAGGCAAGTTTCAACACGGGTGAATTGCCTGCCCAGGAGATCCTGCGGCGGGCAGTCAGCGCGTTGCACGAAGCCATTACCCGCAACGTTGCCTCAATGCCGTTCAGTGAAGCCACGGATACGCGCCATACCCAGGATTTCACCCTGATGCATGACCTGGCCACTGCCATTCGCGAAGATAAAGGGTTATGGCTCGCCTGGCAGCCGAAAATCTGCCTTCACAGCGGTAAGCCGATAGGACTGGAAGCGCTGATCCGCTGGCAGCATCCCCAGCGCGGCGAACTTTCGCCTGCGCAGTTTTTGCCCGTTGCCAGGCAAACCCAACTGCTTACCGAACTGACCGCCTGGGTCATAGAGCACGCCATCGCCCGCCTTGCCCGTCTTCGCGACAGCTATATTCAGCTGCCCATCACCATTAACGTCAGCAGCAGCGATTTTTCCCGTGACGGTTTTGCTGACGAACTGGAAGAACAGATGCTAAGAGCGAAGCTGCCGGTTTCGCTGCTGGGCATTGAGTGTCTGGAAACGGAACGGATTCTGGAAAGCCCGACCGCGATGCAGGGGCTTGAGATGCTGAAGCTACGGGGATTTGGTATTTCACTGGATGACTTCGGTACCGGCTACAGTAACATCAGTTATCTGCGGCGCATGCCGCTGGATGTGATCAAGCTGGACCGCTCACTGATCAGCGAAATTTCGTCTGACACTGCATCGCGTGTTATTGCCCGCAGTATTATTGCAATGCTCAAAGACCTTGATTACATGGTGCTGGCCGAAGGCGTGGAGAATGCGGAAACCGTTACGGCGCTGACTGAGTTCGGCTGCGACCAGGCCCAGGGATTTTTCTACTCCAGGCCGCTACCGGAAGCGGCGCTGGATGAGTGGCTTGGCTGGCGATTACGCAGTAAGTGCTGATCCTGACTTCCCTGCCCCGCAATCTTATCTGGCAGACTCAGGCGTACTGAATCCGTCCGGCCCGGCAATGATCACCGTATTGCGGCCGGCCGCTTTTGCTTCGTAAAGCGCTTCATCCGCCCGGCGCAGCAGCGCCTCGCGATCGCGACTCTGGTCATCCCGTGAAGCCACGCCTGCTGATATGGTCATCGCCCCGGCGAACGGGAAGGTGGTGGCGCAGACCGTCTCGCGGATGCGTTCCGCGGTACGGGCAGCATCGGCCAGCGTCGTGTGTGGCAGCAGCAGTATAAATTCCTCGCCACCAAACCGGCTGACGATATCGCCGGTGCGGCAGGCCTGACGCAGCAACGCCGCCAGATTCACCAGAACCGCATCGCCCGCGTCATGCCCATACCAGTCATTGATCTTCTTGAAATGGTCAATATCAATTGCGATGACACACTGTTCATGCTCACTGTCTGCCTGCGCCGCCAGCGCCGAAAATCCGCGACGGTTGCAAAGCCCGGTCAGCGGATCGGTCATCGCCTCATCGTTAAGCGCAGCCAGATGGCCTGCCACGGCATGGCGATGCTCCTGCACCGCTTCTTTGAGCCGGTCAGCCTCGTAATACCAGGTTTTGACAGTAGCGAGTGACTCCGCCTGTGCTTCGCTGCCGCCATCCCGCACTCTGTCCGCCAGCTTTTCCAGTGGCGAAGCGATCCGACCCGCCATAAACGCGATGACGCTGGCCGTCAGGAGAATAATGCCCAGAACGAACCAAATGGCGCTTTCCGCCGTGCGCAGCAGAATATGCCTGACCGTTTCAGAGGTGCCAGTAATAAATACGTTCCAGCCGGTTTTCTGCAGCGTGCCATAGCCGGTCAGATAGCTTTGCCCTCCATTTTCCAGGGTAAAATGTCCACTTTCCGTGGTGGACAGGCGCTTCTGCAGGGCCAGACTCAGCAGCATCTTTGTTCCGACAAGCGTCGGGTCATGACTGAAAATAATCAGCCCCTCATTGCTGACCACGCTGACCGTCGATCCTTTGGTATAAAAATGCTGGCTCAGGATTTCGCTCAGCATGCTCTGTTTTTTTAGATAAATGGTGCCGCCGATATAACCCAGATAGCCCCCCTCTTCGCTGAACAGCGGCTGAGATAAAAACACCACATAGTTTCCGGCGGCAGAGGTAAAGGGCGCGGAGATAAAGGGCTTACGGGTCGTAATAGCCTGCAGACTGGCTGCTGAGTGAAGTTTCATGCCTGTCAGATTCAGGCTATCCGGTGAGGTTGCCGCAATGATGGCATCATGGTTAACCACTACCACCGAGTTGAAGAAGCCTGACTGCATGCGCAGGCGCTCAGTTTCTGCTTTTAGCTGCTTCAGATCGCTAAGGCTCTTGATCTGCGATGCACTCCAGGCCAATTCCCGTTGCGCTGTCGTCAGGTAACGATCGGTGGTATCGGCCAGTTTACGGGCATAGGCAATGTTTCCTTCTAGCAGACTGTCTTCAATATTGGCCTTCTGAAACAGTAGCAGCGCACTCAGCAACAGACCGGAGGTCAGAATGACGCCCCCAATGGAAAGTAAAGTCAGCAGCGAACGAAGGCGCATTTTTTTATGGGGCATTGCAGTCGGGATCCGGATGAAGTATCACCTGAGTGTAACAGTTGATGCTTAACGTCAAGGGAAGAAAAGAAGAGGATTTACAGTGGATCACGATGCATTGCCGGGTGTAGGACAAATCCGTACGCACTTGCATAAGGCCTTGTTGAGCATTTCTCAGGCACTGATAAACAGCAGCCTAAAATAATTAAGCAGTAATAATGAAACTGTTTAACCTGCGACCGTCTCAGGTGAGGTGCATTATTATTGCTGAGCGCCAGCGTGAGGTACTGCAGGCACGAAAAATAACGGGGCAGAATCTGCCCCGTTTAATATGGTGAATGAAATTCTCGGAAACAGTTAAATTAAATCTGCGTTATGAATACGCAGTCAGGCACAGGCTTAATCATTGCGGTCGGATTAACGCCAGAACGACTTAATATAAGAACGGCTGCTGAGTCTTTTAATAAACTGATGCGGGCAGGTAAAGCGACACCCTTCCCACTCCAGATTAAACCATTGGAATTCATCATCTTTAATTTTATCCAGCAGGTTCATCGCCTGCATGGGCGTCTGGAAAGCATAAGCCTTCATCACACCCTCTTTGGTACATAAATCAATATGGACCATATAACCCCCGGGAGTTAAAAAGATCGTAAATCTTATAATTATTGAACAGCCTGTTTAGCATAATCCATTTGCCGGCCGCCGATTATCTGATTCCGTCATATTTACGTAAAAAATGAATATTTTTATTTTTCATTTAATTTTTGGGCAACTTAGCCCCATTACATCAATTAATTTGACCATGTTTGCGTAACATGCCAAAAATCGGGGAAATACTCTTTGTTTTTTAAATCAGCACAGCCGGCGGCAATAATAAGCGCACAGGAGGATGACGTTTATCTGACTCCATTTCCGGCATGAGAACGTGTGTGCGGCAGGTCCGGAACCGTTATGAAACGTTAAATATTCCTGCTGACCGATGCGATGGTGATGGTCATAAAGCGAACGTATCGTTTACACTCTCAGCAGCCTTATCGGCACGGTTCTGTAGTGTACGCAGAGAGGCAGGAGATTACTGACGGCGGGCAATAAGGAATCTTATGCTGAATTATATGTTATCGCTCTACCGTACTGTGCCTGTCTCATCTGAATGTCTCAGCGACTGGCTTGCCAGCTGGCTGACTCAGCAGCAGGCCCTATGCCACGATCATCACTTCTCCGCCGCCTTCCCCTGGCGTGAAACCGGCCTGCCCCAGCACACATTTTTGCAGCGCGAACTGACGATTAACGGCCAGCGTTTTCTCACCGGCCCGCGCTATCTCGGCGGCGACCCCGCTCAGCCTTTTATTGAGATCGTGGCCCGTGATGGCGCACTGGATTACGCAGCCGCAGCCGCCATCATGCGTGAGTGGCAAACGATCAAGCCGCTGAAGATGCGTATTCTGTTACCTGCCACCAATCCTGATATTGGTATAACCGATCAGCTGATTTACCTTAGCGTTCCAGGCTCACACTCCGCGTCTGACGACGAAGAGATTTCGCTGATTACGGCCTGCCGGAAAGATTATCCCCTCTGTAGCTCCGCCATTAACCGCGCTTATCGTGCCAGCTGGCACACGCTTCCGCATCTGCGGGATCAGCTGATGGCCACCAGCAGGCAGGAATTACGGGACGATATTGCCGGAGGGCATGTTTTTCTGATCCTCTGGCAGGGCATGGTGGCTGGGCTGATGATTTGCGTGCCGCGACGACTGGCTTTTATTGAGGGATTTCAGATCATGGATGAGGTGATTCTGCCGGTGTATCAGGGTCGTGGACTCGCTGCACGCGCTCAACAGCGTCTGCTGCAGCAGCTTCACCATTACTGTGGTCAGCATGCGATGCTGACCGGCACCATTCTGCCCGGCAATACGCCTTCTCTGCGAAGCGCGCAAAATGCCGGACGGCGCTGCGTGCTGAAATATCACTTTTTTACCCCAGCAGATTTACGGGCGGACCAGCGGGCCATTTAAATCACCCCAGCGCCAGCTCAATCAATTTATGCTGAATGCTGTAAACACGCAGCTTCAGGTTCAGGCTCTCTTCTGCGCCGATCCGTTTTGCCTCAACCACATGATTACTTTTTTCCAGTGCGATTCTGGTGCTGCTTTGCAGACCGTCGTGCCAGTTGACATCCGCACGGTTCGCCGCCTGTTTTTCCAGGGGGCCGACGAGTTCCGCGACATTTTCACCCCTGGCTGACGTTTCAGTTACAGACATATCTGCCTCTTTTTGCTGCTAAAAATGACCAAACTGGCGGCACGTATTCTACCGACTATCCGACAGGCATGACGCCTCTCTGTTCGCATAACCCGGCATGCATCGCAGAAGCTTTATAGCCCTGCAGGGCGCGGCTTCGCTCGCAAAATTCCGCCAGCTGTTCTTAACTCAAAATCAGTGATTTTGTTCCACTGAGAGAACTATCGGAGGACATTTTGACATCAACATCTCTGATTACCGCCAGTGATAATACCCTCACGCTACGGCGCTGGATTACTGTAGGCCTGCCCGCTACCGAGCTTTTTAACCTGTGGCTTGAGCCCGATACTCTGCCCCGCATTATGAGCCACTTTGCCAGCGTGACACCGGTCAATAAAAGCGATGCACACTGGCAGATTGAGGGCCCACTGGGTAAGCACTACCGCTGGGATTCCCGCATTGTTGAAGCGCAGCCAGGCGAAGTTATTGCCTGGCGCTCGCTTGAGGATGCAGACATTCCTAACGAAGGTGAACTGCGACTGCGCCCGGCGCCGGGGGAATGGGGCACCGAGCTGGCTCTGACTCTGCAGTTCACGCCGCCGGGTGGCGCACTGGGAAAAAAGGTAACAACGTTATTTGATCTGCTGCCAAAAGAGGTGGCCAGCAAAGCGTTACATCGCTTTAAAAGTCTGGCTGAAACCGGTGAGATTCCTACCCTGCACGGGCAACCTGCGGGTCGTCATGGCGGACGTCAGGATAAGGAGAAATAAATGCGCGCACTCTGCTGGAATGGCGTCAACGATTTAAGCGTTGAAACCGTGGCCGACCCGGGTCTGCTCAATCCTCATGATGCCATTATTCGCGTCAGGCTCACCACCACCTGCGGCTCCGATCTGCACGTCATTGACGGCCTGATCCCGAGTATGCGGGAGGGCGATATCCTGGGTCATGAATTCATGGGCGAGGTCGTTGAAGTTGGCCGTGCGGTAAAAAATATCCGGCGCGGCGATCGGGTAGTGGTGCCCTCTTTTATCTCCTGTGGCTCCTGCTGGTATTGCCAGCATCAGTTGCCCTCCTGCTGTGACAATACGCATCCGCAGTGGGAGAAAGGCGAAACGGTGCTGGGTCATGCCACGGGCGGCATTTACGCCTACAGCCACGCGTTTGGCGGTTATGCGGGTTCACATGCAGAGTATGTTCGCGTGCCCTTTGCCGACAATGATTGCTTCGTCGTGCCCGAAGGCGTAACCGATGAGCAGGCGCTGTTCCTCTCCGATGCGACGCCGACCGGTTATATGGGTGCCGACTTCTGTAATATTCATCCGGGTGACACCGTGGTGGTCTGGGGCTGTGGCGGTGTCGGACTGATGGCACAGCAAAGCGCCTGGCTGATGGGTGCGCATCAGGTCATTGGTATCGATCGCTATCCTGAACGGCTGGCCATGGCACGCGACTTCGCAGGCAGCATCACGCTGGATTACACCGAGGTCGATATCAACGAAGCGCTGCTGGAATTAACCGGCGGGCGCGGCCCGGACAGCTGTATTGATGCTGTCGGCATGGAAGCCCGCGGTGAAGGATTAAGTCAGGTCTATGACAAGACCAAACAGATGCTGCATCTGGAAACGGATGTCGGTGCAGCCTTGCGCCAGGCGTTATATGCCTGCCGTAAAGGCGGCAACATCGCGATTCTGGGGGTGTATGGCGTGATGGATAAGTTTCCGCTGGGGCTGATGATTAATAAAAGCCTGACTATTCGTACCGCCCAGCAGCACGGGCAACGCTACATGCATCGCCTGCTGGAGCATGTTGCCAGAAATGAACTTAATCCGGCTTTTATGGCGACACATCGTTTTCCACTGGAAAAGGCCCCGCGAGGCTATGAGATGTTTAAACACAAAGAAGATGGCTGCGTTCGTGCCGTGTTCGTACCCTGAAAACACATAAACCGATTCGGGCGGCGCTGCCGCCCGGCGAGACCTATCCTGAACCCTGGCAAAAATCCCACTTATTTTCGGACGCTGAAAGACAGATGATAAGAGCCTGTCACGGCCAGGCTGAATCTGAATTAACCCACCATAACGCCATGCAGATATGAATTTTTTATGAACGTGAAGTGAAAAAAACACATCTGAATCATATCCCTGCAAACGCCATGCGGACACTTCTGCCTGTTCACATTTTGAAAACAAAATAATCACACTAAGTTATTTTTTCATGCGTAAATTAGTGCCAGTTTTCATTTATGGAGCAGGCCAATGACGCAATATGTGGCGGTTTTTCTCTCTTCACTGTTCATGTGCAGCACCGTTTTCGCAGGTTCGGTTTCTTCCGTATCACTCGACGCGCTTTCCACCGCATTGAATGAACGCATGCAGGTCATGAAGGCTGTGGCGGGTTATAAGGCGCAGCATCATTTACCTGTTGAGGATCTGCCTCGTGAGCAGGTTGTTCTGGAAAATATGCTGCATAACGCGCAGCAGGCAGGACTTGAACCTCAATCGGTTGAACCTTTTGTCCAGGCTCTGATGAACGCCAGCAAAGCGATTCAGTATCGCTATCGGGCTGACTGGCTCTCAACACCGGAGAGTGACGTATCCGTCACCGATCTGGCCGGGACCCGGCAGCAGATTGAACGGCTGGATACCCAGCTCCTGGCTGCGATCAGCCAGCGCCTGATGACCGGTAGCTTCTCGCAGGAGGACAACGTGTTTCTGATGTCACAGCTCACGGCCCCCCACCTCAGCGAAAGTGATAAAAACAACCTTTTCGCTTCTCTCGCCCGCATTCAGCGCTCGCATTAATCCTCAAGTCCTGGAGTAAGCTATGCAGCTTCATGAACTCATGAACCCCGACTACGCTGACAATCCCTTACCGCTTTATCGGAAACTCCATCGGCAGGGCCCGCTTATTCCAGCCGGGGATAAGATCATCATCAGCGGCAGTCACGCGGTGGTGGATGCCCTGCTGAACGATCGGCGGGTCGGTAAGAATTATATAGAAAGTGTCCGGTTAAGATTTGGTGATGCCGCCGCCGACATGCCGCTGTTTCAGAGCATCGGCAGAATGTTTCTGGTGCTGAATCCGCCGGACCACAACCGGTTGAGAGCACTGGTCATGAAAGCGTTCAGCGCCCGGGAGATTCATCCCCTCAGAGAGATGGCGCTGACGATAGCCAATGATCTGATTGATGCACTGGCAGGCCTTCGCACCTGCGATTTAGTCCAGGCATTCGCTTTTCCGCTACCGGTACGTATTATCTGCAGGATGCTGGGAGTCCCGGAGTCGGATGCGCCTGAACTGGGTCGACTTACGTCTGTGCTGGTCAAAGTTTTCGACCCGCAAATCAGCCAGACAGATCTGCTTGAAGCCGCCGATGCGTTTGCCGTACTGGAGAGTTACTTCAGCGCCCTGATCGTCGCGCGCCGTGACAGCAGCGCCAGTGATCTGGTGTCCCTTTTCCTGCGTAGCGGTAACGACGGTGACCGGCTAAGTCACGATGAGATCATCGCCAATGTGATACTTCTGTTTCTTGCCGGTCATGAGACCACCTCAAATATGCTCTGTAATACCATTCTGGCTTTGCATGACCATCCGCAGGAACTGGCATGTCTGCAGCAGAATCTTGCGCTGATACCCGATGCTATACAGGAATGTCTGCGCTACGACAGTTCGGTCCAGATGCTTTACCGCACGACGCTGGAAGAGATTGAGGTGGCAGGCCAGCTCATCCCGCCCGGAACGCGCTTCTTTCTGAGTCTGGGCGCAGCCAATCACGACCCGCTTGTCTTTACCTCGCCGGAGCGGGTCAATATCCGTCGGCATGAGGGACGCTGCCTGGCATTCGGTGGCGGGATACATCACTGCATGGGCTACCGGCTGGCACTGGCGGAAATGGAGGTGGCGTTACAGGTACTGCTGACCCGACTGCCAGCCATGCGGCTGGTAACCGCCGGGGTTCGCCGCAACCACAGAGCCAACCTGCGCGGTGTCAGCGCACTGCCGGTCGAGTGGTAAAGCCGCCCGGGCCAGCTGCGCCCGGCGATTAACCGCGCAGACGCAGCGTGGCGGGCAGCACCAGTTGGCTGTCTGCTGGATCATTTCCGGCAATCATCGTGGTCAGCATAGAAAAACAGGCCTGCGCGAGCGCCGGAACATTCTGCTCTATAGTGTCGACAGAAATCGAGAGTGAATCATAGAGATAGTGGTCATCAAAACTGGCGATGCGGATATCGCTGGTCAGCAGGTTGTGCTCACTCATGTAGCGCAGTACCCCTTCCAGCAGGCCGCAGGCCGCAGTGAACATCGCTTTGGGTGGACGCCCCAGTCGCTTACATAGCGCGGCAAACATCTCGTAGCCGCTGCCGGGATGGTAGTTCCCCTGAATAATCCACTCCGGCTGCAGCGTCACACCCGCCCGCGCCAGCCCCTCTCTGAATCCCGCCAGACGATCCTGGGTCGGGGAAAGATTGGACTGTCCGCCCATAAAGTAGATCTCCTCCGGACAGGCGCGCGCCAGCTTTTCAACCAGCTCAGCGGTGGGCGTCACGGCATCGGTGATGACCCATGGCAGCTTCGTGTTGTTCATGTGGCGGTCAAACAGCAGCACCGGCAGCTGTTCGCTGAGACTGACATAGTCGCTGTCGGTTAGCATACTGGAGGCAACAATCAGCCCGTCGACCTGACGCGCCACCAGATTGTTGACTACGACCCTCTCCTGACCGGCATTTTCGTCGGTACAGGAGATCAGCAGCTGCAGACCCGCTGCGCGGCAGAGATTTTCCAGCGCATGAGAAAAGGCAGCGAAACCGTGGTTAGTGATCTCCGGTACCACCAGCCCCAGCGTATGACTGCGGGCATCGTGCAACATCCGCGCATGGATACTGGGCTGATAATGGTGTTCGCGGGCCAGCGTCAGAACCCGCTCTCGCGTCTCCTTCGCGACCCGTAACTCTTCGCCACGGCCGTTGAGCACCAGGCTGGCAGTGGCTTTTGAAACTCCGGCCAGCCCGGCGATATCACTGATGGTAACGCGTTTTGTTTTTCTCACGACAAGACATCGGTTAGTGAAACAAGGGTTTATTCTACCATGCAGCGACGTAACGACCAGTAGCGGGCCTGCAGTTCTGCGCGCCCGCGCAGGGTCAGCAGCGCCGGCTGGTCCGGAAAATAGCGGCTGCTCATCACCCCTTCCCCGTCGTTGATGAAGATCTCAACGCTCGAATGGTCACACAGGATCTGCAATCGACGCGCTGCACCGGTCCAGTAGCGGGTTATCCATTCACCCGACACCAGGCTGCGACGGGCAAGCCGCAGTTCGTTGTGTTGCCAGGTCAGGATCAGGGTATCGGCGAAATTGAGTTCGATGTCGCCCTGGCTCGCAAGCTCAATTTCAAGCCGCTGGGCGGCAATCGGCGGCGCATCATCGGCGCGGCCCTGATAGTGCTGCTCGTTCCCGCGCAAGGCCTGCAGTTCCGCGATGGGCTGCTGACAGAGCCGGCCGTTACGTGAGCTCAGCTCGCGCAGACAGGTCATCTGGTGGATCCACCCCTGCGCCACGGTTGGCTGGGCCATCTCTTCACCGTCCGGCGTCCCCATCCAGCCCACCAGCAGACGTCGGCCATCAGCGGTCAGCGTGGTTTGCGGAGCATAAAATTCAAAGCCGGCATCCATTTCGTTCAGCGGGCCGTGCTGATATGCAGGCTGCTGATAATCCAGCTCCCCACTCAGCCAGGCACAGGCGTGACTGTTCAGATAACGCTTCTCTTCGGGCGCAACGCCCTGCGGACAGCAGATCAGATAGGTGCTGTCGCCGAGCGTGAACATATCCGGGCACTCCCACATATAACCCGCGGCATCCAGGCCGCCCAGTTCACTGCCCGCGATCTCGCCGAGATTCTGCCACTCCCGCAGCGTGTCAGAACGCAGCAGAAGCACCCTGCCCTGCCGCTGCATATTCTGTGCCGCCAGCACCATGTACCAGCGATCGTCATGACGCCACACTTTAGGATCGCGAACGTGGCCTGTATAACCCTCCGGCACGGCAATGACCGGGCCAAGCTTGTCAAAACCGCCCGCGCTGTTCTGCTGTGCCAGGCACTGCCACGCCGTGCGCGAACCATCATCGAATTTTACGTTGCCGGTGTAGACCAGTGTCAGTACGCCGTTATCGTCGACTGCGCTGCCGGAGTAGCAGCCACTGCGGTCATACTCCTCATCCGGCATCAACGCGATGGGCTGATGCTCCCAGTTCAGCAGATCGGCTGAGCGCCAGTGCCCCCAGCATTTATGCTGATGCGCACAGCCCAGCGCGTTCCACTGGTAGAAGAGATGATAGTGACCGTCGAAATGGATGAAGCCGTTGGGATCGTTAAGCAGCCCGGTAACCGGTGCCAGATGCCAGCCAGGATAGTGGCTGTCGCTGAGCGCCTTTGGCATACCCTGCATCACCGCCTGCAGAATGGCGGCAAGACGTGTTGATGAGGCCATTATTCAGAGTCCGTTTTGTATTTGAGCAGATAAGAGATTACAAACGCGGTGGTGAACGCGATAGCAACGCCGATGACATAATTGAGCAGAGAACCCGCTTTGACAATCGCCATACCCGGCAGGCCGGTCAGTCCGACCGCCGTCATATAAACATGGACCGACACCACCCAGGCACCGCCCAGCGCGCCGCCCACCAGACCCGCGATAAAGGGTTTCATAAACCGCAGGTTGATACCAAAAATAGCCGCCTCGGTGATCCCCAGCAGTGCTGAAAACGCGGAGGGCAGCGAAATCGCCTTGATCTTCGCATCGCGGGTTTTGAACCACACCGCCAGACAGGCCCCGCCCTGAGCGACGTTTGCCATCGCCCAGATGGGCAGCAGGAAGTTCACGCCAATCGAAGGATTGCCCAGCAGTCCCGCCTCAATCGCATGGAAGCTGTGATGGACACCGGTGATGACAATTACCGAATAGAGTCCGCCAAATACCAGACCTGCCAGCCAGCCGGCGTGCGCAATCAGGGTGCTGAGCACAAAGGAGATACCATCGCCCAGCATACGGCCCGCCGGACCGATAATCAGCAGCGCGACAAAGCCGGAGATAATCACCGTCAGGAACGGGGTCAGGATCAGATCGAGCGCATCCGGGATCACCCGACGCAGCTGCTTTTCCAGCATGCTCATAAACCACACCGCCAGCAGTACCGGGAATACCGTACCCTGATAGCCAATCATCGCCACTTCAATGCCGAAAAAGTTCATGGTGTGGAAACCGGCGGCGACGCCCCAGGCGTTGGTTAGCGCCGGATGCGTCAGAATACCGCCCAGCGTGGCACCCAGAAACGGGTTACCGCCAAACTCGCGGGCCGCCGTAAAACCAATCAGGATCGGCAGGATAATAAAGGCCGCCGAGCTGCACATATCCAGCATGATATAGAGCGCATTTTCCGGATTGACCCAGCCGTAGGTTTTAACCATCCCCAGCAGGCCCATCAGCAGACCCGACGCCACGATCGCCGGAATGATCGGCACAAAGATGTTCGACAGCAGGCGAGCGATGCGCTGGAAAGGATTGAGCTTGCGGGCGGCAATATCAGCAGCTTCTGACTTGCTCGATTCGCTGATGCCCGCCTCGGCGATAAAAGCGGCGTAGACCTTATTCACCACGCCGGTGCCGAAGATAACCTGAAGCTGTCCCGCGTTGCGGAAGCAGCCTTTAACGCCTTCAATCTGGCCAATCGCTTTGGTGTCCGCCTTCTCATCATCCGCCAGCACCAGCCGCAGTCGGGTCGCGCAATGAGCCGCGCTGGCGATGTTCTCTTTACCACCCAGCAGGGGCAGCAGGGCCCGCGATATTTTTACATAGTCCATACATACCTCACTCTTGTTATGTTTTTATCCGCGTGACGTTCAGGCCCCGGCAGCCGGGGCCGCCCGATCAGAACCAGGTTTCCATCTGTACACCGAAGTTCCATTCACCGCCGGCATCGAAGCCTTTGCTGCCGAACGCGTCGTCACTGGCATAGTTATCCAGCCGGTGATCCCAGTTCATCCAGGTTGCAAACAGACGAATTTCCGGACGTTTAAGGAAGTCGCCGACATCACCGGCTTTCAGGGTTGGCGCAACAGTAAGTTTGGTGAAGCTGCCGCTGACCGCGTTACGGTTGTTGTAACCTTCCGGACGCAGATCCATGTACTGATAAGAGCCTTCATACTGCATCTCGAAGTTCTGCGTGATTTCCTGAATCAGCCGCAGGTTGACTGTCGCCCAGTCGTAGCTGTCACCTTTGACGTAGCGATCGTCACTGCGCTGTGCCAGTAAGGCGGGCGCAATGTGCCAGCCGCCGCCAAGGGGAGTGATCCCGTAACTTGCCAGCCGCCAGGTGTTCGCTTCCGGCAACAGTGCGCCGTCAGAACCAATCGACTTCACCTCAGCGCCCAGGCCATGACCATAGAGCAGGGCTGTTTTCGACGTGCCTTCTGTCAGCCCATAAAAGCTGTCGTTATGAAGGCCCAGCAGCGCATGGACGCCGGTTTCGGCCGCATCGCTTTTAACACGGAGGCCGTCAATATCCCGACGATCGTCGTTATCTTTCGCCCGCATACCGCTGACCATCATCTGCACCGGGCCGACAAAATTATTCAGCGACAGGATGTAGTTCTGCGCGGTGTTTTCATTGTTTTCGATGTCACCAAAGGTACGACCATAAAGCGAGAGGTTGCTGCGCGCCTGCTCTGCCCATTTCATGTCGTAAATACCGGCGCCGGTTCCGGCAAGGAACACGACATCGGAGTCGATCCAGTGAATATCAAAGTTATCACGATCAAAACGCTTACCTGCCCAGACCGTTGCGTTATCGAATGCACCGCTGAAGGTGGGAAGCTGTCCCAGTTCGACAAACGCCTGACGCAGGTTGAGATCGCTGCTGGCGGCCGTCCAGTCGTTATAAGTGCGCTGTCCATCGGCCAGCATCGCTTTGAAGCGGGTGGTGGCACCATTATCCAGCGTCTGCTTATGTTCAAGGTTGAGCTCAACGTAGGTATCCGGCTCATTACCCAGACGCCCGACGTGACCGCCGGTTTCTCCAGCCGGGGTTACGGTCGGGCCGCCCTGCGTTTTGGCGGCGGAGCTGTTCATCAATAATCCGGAGCGGGCATAACCGTGGAACTCAAAGCCACCTTCATCGGCAGATTTTTGTTCCAGTTTCGCGGTGCGCTGCGCGACCTCAGCGGTGGAGGTCTGGGTCTGCTGCTGAACCGCCGCCAGCTGCTGAGCCTGCCGTTCAGCCATCTGAGCCTGCTTTTCGGCGATCTCTGCACGGCTTTCAGCCGCATTCGCCCGCTGCTCGGCAGCCTGCAGTCGCTGCTCCATTGCCGCCAGGCGGGCTTCGATGCTGCTCATGCTGGGATCGGCCCAGACGGATGTGGAAAAGAATATTGCAGAGAGGGCGATGGCTAACGTGCTTAGTTTCATTTTTTTTATATCCCTGAGGAGAGGCTATCATCACCGGTTTTTTTGCTAAACCGGTTTAGGCGCAAATCATAGCCACGGGTAATTTCCCTCTGCAATGAAAAATGCTAAACCGGTTTAGTGATTGTGAGATAGCTCGCAAAACAGGGCTGTCAGATGACGATTAGCCAGCCAGATCGTCCAGCTGGTGGCGCAAGGGAAGTGCTGTCATGGCACCTTTTGCCGTGGTGGCGAGTGCGCCACAACGTTGGGCAGTCAGCAGGCAGCTGACAAGCTGCGATTCATTAACAGGCAGACCTGACTTCGCCAGCTCCCAGAGTAATCCGGCCACAAAGGCATCACCTGCACCGGTAGTATCGACGCTGTTAACGGGCGTGGTAGCATGGTGGGTGATTCGGCCCTGATAACAGGCCATCACCCCTTCCCTGCCCCGTGTCACCAGTAACAAGCGAATGCTGAATTTTGCGGCCAGCTGCGGCATGCTGACAGCCGCTTCCTGACCCGGGCTGAGAAAATCGAGTTCTTCGTCGGAGAGTTTCACCACGTCTGTATGATTGAGGGCCTCGTTCACCACCGTATGCAGCAGCGCCGGGTCGGGCCAGAGATCTTCCCGCAGATTTAAATCGAAACTGACATGGCCGCCTGCCGCCCGAATCTGTTTCATAGCGGTCAGCGTCGCGGTGCGTGAAGGTTCCGCCGCTAAGGCAATTGAACAGCAATGCAGCCACTCCCCTCGATTAAATTCGGGCAGATCGGACGTTTCAAGAAACAGGTCGGCACTGGGCCGCACCATAAAGGTAAAGGTGCGCTCGCCCTGCTCATCCAGACCGACCACCACGGTTGACGTGCGATGCTGTGAATCAGCGATCATATAGCGGGTATCAACATTCTCCTCATTTAGCGTCTGCCGCATAAACTCACCAAAAGGATCGGCACCCACCCGTCCGATAAAACCGCTGTTTCCCTGCAGTCGGGCAATGCCAACGGCAACATTGGCAGGTGCTCCGCCAGGACATTGCATCAGGCGCCCCGGTATTTCGGGTAGCAAATCGACCACGGCATCCCCGAGGCACCATACGCGAACAGACATAAAAAACTCCTATGATTAAACCTGAAAGCTAAACCGTTTTAGCTATAGCGCTAAATGGCGTAAGGTTCAAGCATTAACATGCTGAAGTGATATGTGATTAACATAAGACGTTTATGGTAGAGAGCCGAACAGGCACATGCCCGATAATTACGGGCAGAGGTCAGGTATAAAAAAAACCGGCACAGCGGCCGGTTTGATTGTCAGTGATGTGTGATGAAGATTATTTAAGCGTAGAGAGTATCTGTCTGATCGACGCATCAATCTGTTCAGCAATCTCTTTTGGCAAACGACTGAATTCATACTGCACGGTGCGCTTCTCATCGTTGGTTTTACGACGCGCATAGGTATTGGCTGTAGTAAACGTTGCCAGCTTTTCCGTCACCATTTTGCTGACCGGTGCAGGTTTTTTTAACTGACGACGGGCGCTTTTGAAACCATTCAGGATTGCGCTCTTCTTCTCATCTGAATTAGCGTTTTGCAGTGAATCATCTGCCTCCAGCTTTTGCTGGATTTCGCTGGCCAGTCCGGCGGCATCCATCGCTTCCGCTTTCGCCTCCTCCCAGACATCAAGCAGTAACTGATAATCCTGAAGGGTCAGCTCAGAAACGACCGGGAAGAGTTCGATAAACTCAGCGGGCACGGATGCGGCCTGAAATGCACGTGAGACCTTAGCGTTTGAGATGCCTTCCGCTTTAGCAATTTCTGATTTGCTCATGCCACTTTCGTTCATAAGCATAAAGCGCAGACCTAATTCACGCAGGTTATGCTCTTTAGCCGTCTGAATATCAGCAGCCAGCTGACGCGCATCGCTGAGGCTCAGTTCATCTGCAGTAACCAGCACTTCCAGACTGGCCCCGGAAAGAATGCAGGCAGCACGACGGCGCGAACCATCCATAATCTCAATCCGGTCGCCGTTTACGCGACCAATGGCCGGGAAAAACTGCTGCAGTGTAATCGTACGGGTGATTTCCTGCAGCGATTCCGGCGTCAGCGTGCTCTGATCACGTCCGTTGATCTTCGGGTCAACACTGGTTCGGGTTTCTATATCATCATGCAGGACCAGCTGGCGCACAAAAGTTGCCTTCGCACCTGACTTCAGCGTAAAGGTGCGCGACTGGCTGCTGCTGTCGATCATGTTCGCAATAGCAGAATCGCCGAACTTGCGGCCAATGCGCTGTATAGGTTTGCTCACAGGGTACTCCTGATATATTCGATGCGATCAAACACAGCCCTTGAGAACTGCTCAGCTTCATATTTGGCTTTACGCAGGGCGTCTGCACTGCCGGGATAGGAAGCGGGATTAGCACTGATTACCGTGTCAAAGGATTCGCCACAACGCTCG
The DNA here is from genome assembly GCF_025153065.1 of Pantoea sp. XY16. NCBI lineage: Bacteria > Pseudomonadati > Pseudomonadota > Gammaproteobacteria > Enterobacterales > Erwiniaceae > Pantoea > Pantoea sp. XY16. The sequence goes on from NZ_JANZNP010000014.1 coordinate 74,707, forward strand.
AATCCATCAAGACGAGGTAAGCCACAGTCCAGCATCGATTTAGTAAACACCTCACGTGCATAACTTTGCGACGTCAGGTGGTCATGCTTGGATGTCATCTTAGACATAAAGCCGATATTAGCTTTGAGCCGCGGTTCGATACCTTCGGACTCGATACGCTCCAGCATTTCTGGCAGGCGCGTCAGATACTTCATGGTGGAATGGAAATCGACCTGTGCCGGTGGCGTCGGTGTCAACAGCACATCGCTGGCCGCGATGGCATTCAGCATAAAGGAATCAAGATGAGGACCGGTATCAAGGAAGATAAAATCATAGTCACCTGCCAGACGATCGATCACATTACGGCGAAGGACCTCTGAAGGCGCAACACCGGGCAGATGTTCAGCAACCAGCTCTTCCCAGTCGCTGGCAACGAAGCCATCATCGATTGAGGCCGGAATAACGTCAACGCCGGGCATAACGGTAGGCTTAATAAACTGCTCACGAAGCTGATCTGCATCCAGATCGTTGAGCATAGCCTGCGCTGCTGTTTCCAGTACGGAACCGACACTGTTGGTATGGCTCAGGAACATCGTGCTCGATGCCTGTGGATCCAGATCGATAACCAGTATACGCAGGTCATTGTGCAGCATAGAAGGATGGGCGCGCATACCGTGAGCCAGCGTCACGGTGCTGACGGTTTTAGAGACGCCGCCTTTAAGACTGACAACAAACACGACAAAGGGGCCAGCATGCCGATCGCGATATTTAGGCACTTTACGATGCTGATAAATGTCGACGACGTTCTGAATGGTCAGGGCATATTGCGATGTACTGCCGGTTTGCTTTTTACCAAACTGGTATCCTGCTGCTTCCATATCACTAATCGCTGCGACGACAGCGTGCTTACTCAGCAGTGGCATATTTGCTACAGCATTGCGAGAGAAAGTCTGGTAAAACCCTGTCTGGTTAAATTCCTGACGCTGCTGCTCAATGTGGTCACTAAGTCCATGTAACATGGAGTTGGCACGTGTTGCCATCTCCAGCACTCCACCATAATCACGCTTCATAAGCCCCTCTGCGTTAATGTTTTTTGCATACTACACAAAAAGCGAATATCTGCCAATTTTTTAGGAAAATGCCAAAAACCTGGATTTTTTGTCTCAGGTAGTGGAATGATGATCTGAGATTTATGGTTGGCTGTAAAAGAGGTTTGCTTAAGCTCTATGACTTTTGTTCATTCAGTTTGAGTATGTTGAACAGATATCAGAGTTAAGTTTGATAATGGATGGCGGATGTCAGCACTCGATATCTGTTTTTTGGTAAGGCAGAAATGATCGGCCAGCAACGCTGACCCATATTACAGACGCTCCACATGGTGTTTTCATCATGAAAATATCAGATATCTCTATTAAAATCATAAACTTAAATGAATATAAGCTTGGTGAAAATGCGTATTGAAAACGTGTTTTTATCAAGCTTACTATTATTTGTAAATTTGTTTCATCAGACATTACCAGAGCATGGGTTCTGATCAACCATAGTGAATTAAACGTTGATGAAATTGATAAGTAGCCATACTGTCAGTAAACCCTTGTTAGCCCTGCCAGTAGTTCATACCTTTACATTACTCGATTACGATTTGTTTAGAGTCTGCATGAGTGTTTTCCAGCCTGGTTCAGCAGCATTTTTCATTACATCTGATAGAGATTCTTTTGTTATTTCTGACTAATTATTTTTCTCATAAAAAAGCGGTCTTTCAATCAATCGGTTTAGTCGCGTTATGAATTACTACCATGACATATTGATACCTTTGAACGGAGCAGGGGATTGAGAGCGTCACGCGAGATAATAATAAGCAATAAAACCTCGCATAAGCAGCAAAAAGAAATCTGCATAATTTAATCTTTTAAATCATTTGCGCACCAGTAGGCCCATCCACTTTCTTTCCCCCTCCTTATCAAGGATTACTTGCTTTCAGATAATAATGTGATTATGCATAACGAGTTCCTTTATGAGCCGTGTTGATTATGCCGGGTAAAAGAGTACCTTATTTCAAACTAATTTATGGCTACTTTAATGCAGTAAGGAGAGAGCTCATCGGACATAATAAAACGATGTTTAAGCCTCAGAAAAGCTGAATCTGGCGTTATACTGCTGGTGTTTTCACAGTGAAAATTTAAAAAAATATCTTTACTATCAGATACATAAGTAATTTAATTCATGGTGAAAATTGCGCTCCCCTCCCGGATTATTATCTGAATAGCGCCAAATTATTACCTCAGGGCTAAAAACCTTTACACCTACAAGGTTATCAGCGGATGTCTGGTTTCATGTTTTGTTTTGTCTTGCCAGTAACCGGTTGCGTTAACAGGTAATAACCTGCTTATAGCGATTCTCTATTTCATATCCGCAACTGAAAATCTGTCTGATGTCAGCCTCGATGATTTCTGAATCAGGTATGTTTTATCCCCGTTATTCACAGGCCAGATCCAATTGGTCGATCCTCAATAGATCAAATTGAGATCCTTAACAGATCCCTGCAGGCTCTGAAGCCACGTAGCACAAGGTCTGAAAGGGTGTTGGTAACCACTGTAGCGAGAAGAATAACCACTGGAGAGAGCACAATAACCACTATAGCGAGTAAACCAACCGCGCTGGCGAGTACGCAATAACCACTGTAGCGAGTAGAGCGTGCTTTATGATGTGTATAAGCCTGGTCGCTGTCATTTTTCTTATCCTGGGTAATAAAACAGTACGTTATCTGAGAAGGCTAAGGTGTTAACTGACGGACCTGCTGGTTTTTTTGGGCAAGTTTTCCACTGAATAGATCCCATAACAGATCCACATTAGATCCCTTTAAAGGTCCTGAAAGATCCCCATGCCGCCTTAGCCCTTGGTATCACTGCGATAAAGAAGGATGGCTAACCACTATAGCGAGTAAAACAACCACTGTATCGAGATAAATAACCACTATGGCAAGTAGATTAACCGCTATAGTGAGTGCTAGTATCCACTGTATTGAGTAACAGCGGCTCTCGCCTGTTCACATCACGGATCTTCCTAATGCCAAGAAAAGAACCAGATATCCTGAACATAGCTGATGCGTTTAGCGAAACAGACAAGCGTACAGGCGAAGTTGTTACTCTGACGCCCAACAGTAATAACACCGTGCAGCCGGTCGCGTTAATGCGACTCGGCTTGTTTGTTCCAACGCTGAAATCCACAGCGCGCAGTCAGAAAAACCAGATGAATGCGATGGATGTGACTCAGGATCTGAAACAGTTATCCCTGGTCAGATCGGAAGGGTATGACAACATCAAGATTCTGGGTGCCCGACTGGATATGGATAATGATTTTAAGACCTGGGTTGGGATCATTCGCGCATTCGCCACGCATGAGTGTCTGGGAGACACGGTAACGCTCTCGTTCGTAGAATTTGCAAAACTCTGCGGCATACCTTCTGCGCGCCTCTCATCGAAGCTCAGGAGCCGTCTGGACGCTTCGCTGACGCGGATTGCGTCTAACACCCTGACTTTTACCAGCAAGGGCGGAGAGAACTACACAACGCATCTGGTGCAGTCCGCCAAATACAGCGTTAAAAAGGACACGGTGACCTTACAGGCCGATCCTAAGATCTTTGAGCTTTATCAGTTCGACAGAAAGGTTCTGCTGCAGCTTAAGGCTATTAATGAGCTGGCACGCAAAGAGTCCGCTCAGGCACTTTATACGTTTATTGAAAGCCTTCCGCCCAAACCTGCGCCAATATCTATGGCGCGCCTGCGTGCACGGCTCAACCTTACGTCGCGCGTGATCACCCAGAATGCGACGGTCAGAAAGGCGATGGAGCAGCTAAAAGAGATTGGTTATCTCGACTATACCGAGACCCGCCGCGGCTCTTCTGTGTACTTCTGGGTCCATTATCGTCATCCCAAGCTGCGCCCTGCCGAACTGCCGCTCAGTAAGGCAGGCTTGATCGATGATGAGATGGACGAGTTTGACGATCTGGACAGCGACTCCACTATGATTGATGTCAATTTGCCCGAACAGGTGAGTGAGGATGATAGCAGTGAGCTTGTCATGGTATCGCGTGAGGAAAAAGAGTTACTTAATAAAATCAGGAAACAGAAAAACCGTTAGTTACCTGTTCACCACACCGCTCATGGCTGATGGATCCTGCTAACCACTATAGCGAGTAAGATTACTCGCTATAGTGGTTAATCTTTTCCCGACGGAGCATCAACATCCTGAATCGCCTGCCTGAAAAACATCCTGCTATTTGCTCTGGTTTTCCATTGCGCCTCTCTGATCAGGAGGGTGCATTAAGCTTCGCAAAAGATCGACTTCCTGCAGTAGTTAGCCAGTTCGTCCCGCGGTATCTCTGCAAACGTTGCGTTAACGCTTTAGCGTGTCAGCACTCGCTATAGTGGTTAGTCTGGTCTGGTTGACAGCATGCGGATTTACCTCCCGACGCCATATGTCGTGTTTCGCTGGCGATATTCAGCTCTTTGGCCTTACTCGCTACAGTGGTTATGGCCATTCTGAAATGACCATCTCATCTTTGTTTACCTCATTCTGCCCATAAGATTTACACGCTATAGTGGTTTTCTGATGATTTATTGGCTAATACGTTCAGATAATGATCAGATGACAGACCTGGCTGTTACAACATTCTCGCTACAGTGGTTATTTTTTGGGATAGAAGGGAGGAGATCACTCGCTATAGTGGTTAGCGGTATCGTTTTATACTGTTTGTTACTAATATTCAGTAATTTAAAGTGAGTGCTTACTATCATTATATGTCTCTCACCGTATCATGAGGATAAAAAACCAGCGCGACAGGAGAGATCAGGCAGGCACTCGCTACAGTGGTTGCGTTACAGGATGAGCAGAATGGTTTCGCTAACAAAACAAAGTTATTTTACTGAATAACAGCATAGAGCAGGGCAGGGCTATGATTCTGTTCCTGCTACATGCACATCTTCACACGACCTTTTTACTCGCTATAGTGGTTGCCCCGCAGGTGAATCGTGCGAGGTGCCCTGTTAAGCACGGATATTTTCAGGCTCCTCTTTCTGAATGACTTACTCGATATAGTGGTTATCCTCTTAGGAAAGAGGTGAGCAGGCACTCGCTACAGTGGTTATCTTTGCGCTTATTCTCTGCGCGAGTTAGTTATCGTTATGATTCGGATGATTATTGCGCAACTTACTGGCTACAGTGGTTGACAGTAACGCTTCTGGCACACGTTTACTCGCTATAGTGGATATTTGTCACATTCCCTGGCCGGATAGCGCAGTTCAGTCTCCGATTTACTTCCTATAGTGGTTAACCTGTCAGAGTTACTCGTTATAGTGGTTATCCGGGAATGCATGTCGGATACGCGTCATCAGCTCATTCAAAAGTGTCAGTATCGCGTTCAGAATGATTGCAAAAGAAGTGCTGAATGCGTGGATAAATACGGGGACGCAGGGGATGCCTGTCAATGACACCTGTTCCTGAGAGCTGGCAGGGCCATAAATGAAGAAAGCGGCCGCTCGCTGGCGCACCGCTTTAGGATTATTAGGACTGCGTACGTTACATGGCCTCGCGATATTCCGGCCAGGCGACAGCTTGCGCCTCATATCGGCCCGCAGCGGCGAACAGCGTACCCTGGAAATTGATTACACCTGCTGCTTCCAGCCACATCCACTCTTCTGCCTGTACGATCCCTGCCGCGATGACGGTGATCTCCAGCGCTGAGCAGCACTTGATGATCGCCAGCACAACCGCCTGCTTTGGCCCACTGCGATGAACGTCGCAGGTAATACCGGCATCAATACGGATACGGTCGGGCTGAATATGAGTCAGCAATGATAATCCTGCGGAGCCGTCTCCAAAATTGTCGATAGACAGGCTGATCCCGAACGCTTTCAGTGCGCGTACGGCTTCAGAGAACGCGTCCAGTTGTGAAATCACGCCGGTTTCACTCACACCAATAACGACCTGCTCCGGTACCAGCCCCGCCTGCTGAATTGCTGCCACAATGTGCTCGACGGCGTCGGGTATGACAACCAGCGTCATTGGCAGCAGACTCACGTAGAGCGTCATACCATCGGGACAAACCAGACCAGCCTGGGAAAAGGTTTTCTTCACGGTTTCCAGGTCGTCAACATAAAGCCTGTCGCCGGAAATTTCATCGGTAAGCGCCGGACGAAGGGTAACAGCTTCAATGGCGGTCACCTGACGCGCCAGCGGATCGACCACCGGACGGAAGCTCACGCCTTCTGTCTCCGGGCGGGAGTCCGGCACATGAGTGTGCTCTGAAATAAACTCCCAGTAACCTGGCGGAAGAACCTCGTAGTAGTTTTCTTTCTCACGTGACTCTACAAAAGTACGCAGGAATTGCAGTGCCCGATCATCATAGGTCAGGCGATATTTAGACGTACCTTTGTCCAGCACCGCCTGTAGCAGTGATGAGCGATCGTGTTCGCGCAGGTCAAACAGCGACATGCCCGCATTACCAAAACGTCGGGAAGGCGCATAGTCACGCATCAGTTCGACGACATTATGATGCCGCCGATCGGCACAGATTCGCTGATAAACTGCCTGAATGCCCGCTTCAGGACCTTCGAGTAACTGGAAGAAATGGGTGCCGTTGAATAACAGGATACCGGTTACATCGTGCGTGCTGTTGATTTTGCTGGCGTTATCGACCATCTCCGGAAGGGTTCTGACCGGAAAGTCATCTGAAATATGGCTGCGATAGATTATGGTAGTTAGCATGTGCAGCTCCGTTTTACGTAATTGTTGCGGACACGCTAACACTGATCAAAAAATGTTTCATCTATACTTGATTGCTGTCGCACGGACTGCAACAGAGCAGGTGGCACTAAGCGAAACGGCAAATCGGCAGATCTGCATTCAGTTAACGTAACCGTAATGACGCTGCTGGATCTGTGCCGATGAAATCATGTCATTGCATCATAAATAAGGCAGCCATCGGGGCGGCCTTGTGGTTCTCGCGGAAACGTAATCATCGGCTCAGCAGTGACATAAGCGTAATGTTCAACACAGGCATCGATGATTTTTTAGCGCGCAGGTTTAATGGCACTCACCACGCAGTTTCCAGTGAAGCCAGTGATCCAGCGCTTCTTCGTTTAATGGCTTCGAATAGAAATAGCCCTGGGCCTGATCGCAGCCATATTCTGTCAGGGATGTCACGGCGTCAGGACACTCAACGCCCTCTGCCACCACCGTATAGTCCAGCTCTTTGAGCATGGCGATGATGCTACGGGCAATAATGCGTGAAGCCGTATCTGAAGAGAGCTCACTGATCAGAGAGCGATCCAGCTTGATAACATCCAGCGGCATACGACGCAGATAGCTGATATTGCTGTAGCCTGTGCCAAAATCATCGAGTGAAATCGTGAATCCCCGTTCTCTGAGCATCTCCAGTCCGCGAAGAGCGGTGGGGCTTTCAAGGATGCGCTCTGTCTCCAGACATTCGATGCCCAGCAGCGAGGTCGGAAGCTTAGACTTCAGCATTTTGCTTTCCAGCGCGGAAGCAAATCCCTCGCATGCAAAATCGCGCACGCTGACGTTTATGGTTAATGGCAATTGAATACAGTTATTACGCAGTCGTCTGAGACGTTCAACGGCCTGGTCGATAATCCAGGCGGTCAGCACCGAGAGCAGATCGGTCTGCTCGGCCAGCGGAATAAAGGCAGCCGGTGAAAGTTCCCCTCTGCTGGGATGTCGCCAGCGGATGAGCGCTTCCAGGCCCACCGGTTTACCACTCTGCAGGCAAATCTTAGGCTGATAGACCATATAGAGCCCGATGTTATCGCGCAGAGCTGTTTTCAGATCGGTCATCAGCAGGAAATCTTCTGAGCGCTGTGTCTCCGCCTCAATATCAAAACGCTGAGAAGGCAGCCCGCGCCCGACCGCTTCATTCAGCGCGCTCACCGCGCGGCGCAACACTTCCGACGCTGACATGCTGCCGGCAACAAAGCCGGCCTCACCGGTATGAGGCGTCAGTGCAACTGACAGCCCCTCATCCATGTCTGCACTGATACCCTCCAGGCGATCGGCGACCCAGGCTGCACTTAGCCGGCTATCGGCACGAGTCAAGATGGCAAACCGCCCTGTGGCCACAGTGTAGATCATTTCACCTACCGCCGGACGCAGGCGCAGCGGCAGCAGGGTAGCCATATCCTTCAGGAGGCTTTCAACCGGATTCATTCCCATGGTGCGTGCCAGTTCATAAGCACGTGACATGTCGATGCAATCAATCAGCACCAGACGGCGTGGCGTGGTGTCGCCGGCCACAGCCAGATATTGCAAATCACGTATCAGGCGCTGGCGATTAGGCAATCCGGTCACCGGATCGCAAAAACCAGCCGAATGCCAGGCTTCAAGAAAGGACATGACCAGTGTGGAGAGCAGCGTTAATGTCGTCACCTGCTCAACGGCAAATGCATGCGGCTCGGTGTCCGTAACACAGAGCGTGCCCAGAATAATGCCGTCGCGGGTTTTCAGGGGCACACCGGCATAAAAACGAATAAAAGGTGAGCCAGTGATCAGCGGATGCGTGACAAAGCGCGCATCGTGATAGGTATCCGGCACGATCACTGCGCTGTCGCTGTCTACCACATGACGGCAGAGTGAATCCCCACGCGTCGAGCGTTGCAGATCAAAGTTATGTGACGCGCGTACGGTCTGGAATTCGTCATCCAGCACCGAGATAAAGCTTCCCGGGATACCCAGGGCCTGACTGGCTAACCGGACAAATTTTCGCAGAACGTCATCGCGACTTTCGTCAGGGTTGCGCAGTGCCTGCAAAGCACGACTTCGGCGCTCATTGTCGCCGTCTAGATTCTTGAGCATGTGTGTGTAACCTCCGCACCGGCTGATTACGGAGCGAAAAAAGAAAACTGTCCGGAGCGAAATCTGATTCGGGCGGCAGGAAATATAGCGTATTTTTTATTGTCAGCCTGATAATAAGGGAGTATGCGGCGGGTGTCTCTTAATATTTTCTTTAACGCATAAAGGGAATATTAACGATTCGAAAATTTAATCGAAGCGGTGTCTGATTATTTACCTTTTATATTTTCAGCCAGCCACTTCAGCACGTTTAAGCTTCATTTACGGGCAGAAAATCAACAAGCATTCAGGATGGTTAATATTATTTCTAAGTCGGTTTTCATGGGAAACAGCCCAGATGACGGAGGCAGGATCGTTATGCACAGGCTACTCTGCGGGATAACCTCTTCAAACACAACGTAAAAGCCGGGAAGGAACCCAGACCGGCAGAGGTGACCTGTCAGCGTGCTCCCGGCTGATGCAGGCCAATCCACCGTAATGCCGGCGTTAACACAGCGTTTCTGACAGCAATCAGCTTAACGTTTGATGCCATTCAGAGATTGAGCCGGGCGACGTGGGGGTGGGTTCTGTTCCAGCCAGTCACGAACCTGTTCGGTTCGTGCGCCGCTTTCACGGATCGCGCGTGTCAGTCTTTCCTGGGTTGTCCTCAGCTCCTGAGTCCAGTAGGTGATTTGCCACTGTTCACGAATTTCCACATGCGACAGATCGTCGGGTGAGCGACGCTGGATGGGATTTTTCATTCATTATCCTCCTCTGGTTTCAATGATGCAGCCTGAACAGGGACCTCAGGCTAAACATCCATCCTGATGAAGAAAGGGGCATTGAGGTAGCGGATTAATCCCTGAATGGTCCTTAAGTCAAATAACAGGATAATTCCTGGCGGAAGAAATAAAGCATTCTAAGGAAATAGGAAAAGCGCTGTCAGGACGAAATATGCCGTTTCGCTTACAGAAAAATTTCGCTTAATTGTTGATTCTGAAATTTGACATTTAAGCAAAATAGTCAATTATTCTCTGGTCTTTTCGCTCTGAGCGCTTTCGGGTCGCTTCGCTTTAATTGCTGGCGAAGCGCTGTGCTTTAGCGGTTTTTATCATGTTTAAGGAGTCTTTGTTTGGTTAATCGTCCCCCCAAGCCGCCTGTGGTTGTCCAGAGTAATGTGCGTGAACTTCGTCTTGCCGCTGGCCTCTCACAGCAGAGCGCCGCTGAGCGTTTTGACCTGAGCCTGAGAGTCTGGCAAACCAAAGAAGCTGCAGGTAATCCGACGCTACTTAGCCAGGGCGAATATGAACTACTGTTGTTACTGGCGGGTTGTCATCCCCATTTTGTTCTTGCGCCTCAGAGCAAAAAGTAACGGCTCAGTTAATATCCTTAAATTTGTTTCTGTGATAACAGGCCGTACCGTCACGTAAAAAAATTCTATTTAGCCACTTGAAAGCTGACAACCGATCCCTATTTTAACGGTGATCGGAAATATGATACCGGTCAGATGAACTTTTGGATGAACCTGTTCAGGAGATTATCACCATGTCAGTGCAACAGTTTTCTGTTTTCCCTTCGCTGGCTGATTCTGTCTTTTCAGACCGTTTTAGCCGTATCGATAAATTGTTCAGCCAGCTGACTGGCGACAATCCGGTGACGTCAGTTCCCGCTTATGATCTGCAGCGGGTTGAGGATAACCGTTACGCGCTGACCGTCAGCGTACCCGGCTGGAAAGAGCATGAGCTGGAAATAGAACTGCGTGGCGGACGGCTTTCCGTAGCAGGTCACCGGAATGATGCATCAGAGGAATCGTCTGGCGAGACCCGGCAGGAGAACAGCAGCTGGATCCATCGCGGCATTTCCCGGCATGATTTTCAGATGAGCTTTACTATTCCGGAGCACATGAAGGTGACCGGCGCCAGTCTGGCGGACGGTTTACTCAGCATTGATTTGATCCAGGAGATACCGGAGAGCGAGAAACCGCGCCGCATCCCGATTGCAATCGGCGGACCACGAACGCTGGAACATCAGTAATGTGAACAGGGCGGAAGCGGCTCAGGCTGTTTCCGCCTTTTTTAACTGCCGGCAGGGCAGAAGATCAACCGCGTCAGGCGCTGGCAGACATCGGGCAAACGGATGAGTGCACGCCAGTATTTGTTCCGGTCAGCATAATGGGCTCACCCGCCTCAAGACGGGAGTGAAATGCCGCCTTCATCGATACACTGATACCATCGCCACACCACATCAGATGATGCTCAAAACGGCGATGCGCCACGGCGGGAACACCGCGTGTGGCCGCGGCGACTTCAACCCGAAAGCCCTGTCCGTTGAGCCGTATCGCTTCCATCCAGATCTCGGTTTCATCCGTCACGCTGACCGCTTCAAGAAACAGCGGTATGGTGTTGCGTCGCCGTGCGGCCAGCGACAGGCTCTCCCACTGGCGGATTACGGCAGTATGAAAGCGCTGCTGACGCTGGGCTGCTCCTTTACTGAGGTCAGAACGCAGCCAGAGGTTGAGCGGCCGCAGATAGCGGTTAACATAATCATCGCCACAGTAGTCGGTATTCATCATCTGTAGTTCACGTTCAACATCTGCGTCCGGATTGTTCGCCAGCAGTTGCAACATATCCTCTTCCCGGCAGGCCCAGCCGCCAGGCAGCGTGACGTTGGGACAGTTAAGGGCAGCATGGATATCAAACAGCGTATGGCCTCCTGATGTCATTTCACGAACGCAGAGGGCGCGCGTAAGCTGCTGATCTGAGTAGCCAGCAGGGCCAGGCGGTGTGAGCAGCCCGGCACGGCGCCAGCGACGCAGAGTTTCAGGAAGAACACCGACGAGACCACATACGGTGTCGGTAGAGTGCTGAGGCATAGTTGATATCCGTGAAGCGTAACGCCCCCCGATCGGGGAAGATGGCCGCAGTATGCACGCCAGAAATAAATAAAGAAACAATCATTTCCATAATCTGTGCCCGCGACTGGTGCGGAGATGGCGTGGAGTAAACGCACATACGGAGAAGAGCGCTGATGGGCAGGTGCCGGGCGCAGAGACGCCCGGCGATGAAGAACGCTTTACCAGTGGTACTTGTTGGAATCTTCCCACTCTTTCACTTCTTTTTCGGCACGGTCTTTCTCGTAGCCGTAGCGTTCCTGAATTTTACCGACCAGCTGATCGCGCTTCCCTTCTACAACGGTCATATCATCATCCGTAAGATCACCCCATTTTTCCTTGACCTTACCTTTGAACTGCTTCCAGTTGCCGCCAATGCGATCTTCGTTCATGGTGAATCTCCCAATTCCGGTTGTTATCCAGGGACCTGATGAATATCTGTCTTGCCAGAAGGCTGTCAGATGAATTAAGCATGGCACAGCTTTTGCTTTTTGCAGCGAAGCGGTGTGAGCCGCTTCAAACTATGAGCAAAAGCGCAGGCAGGGGAATATTTTGCCGGTAAAATTACGGACGTCGTGCAGGCCAGCTCACGGCAGGCAGGGCATTAAGGGCAGGGCGGGCAAACAGAAAGCCCTGGTAATAGCGGACCCCGGCACCTTCCAGCCAGAGCCACTCTTCCATTTTCTCGACGCCTTCCGCAATGACCGTGATTTCCAGCGCATGGCAGCATTTAAGGATGGCCAGCACAATCGCCTGACGCGGGCCGCTACGGTGAATATCGGTAATGAGCTTGCGATCGATCTTAACTTTGTCGGGCTGGAAATCGGCCAGCAGCGACAGGCCTGCGAAACCGGCACCAAAATCATCAAGGGCCAGGCTGATTCCGGCTGCTTTCAGCTGCCGTACAGCAAACTGAAAGGCATCGAAGCGGGAGATGACCTCATCTTCAGTCACCTCAACCACCACCTGCTCAGGGCGCAATCCCTGTTGCCTGATCTGCTGAATGAGATGGTCAACCGCATCGTCGATCACGACCAGCGACATGGGAAGCAGGTTGACGGAAAGGGTCTGCTCCCGCAAGCCGAGATGTCTGGCCAGCTGAAACGCGTAGGTTTTGGAATGGAGATCCGCCTGGTAACGCTCGCCTTCCGGCAGCTGTAAAAAGTAGTCTGCAGGGGATGCGCCCTGAAGACCGCGTATCAGGGCTTCGCAGGAGACAATCCGGCGATTCGCTACGTCTACGATAGGCTGAAGCGCGAATTCACAGCGCTGATCCGCTGCAGGCTGCAGAGGTGGCTGGGCACTGACGGCAAGGGGCGTAGTCAGTGTCCACTCGCTGGCAGGGGCAATCCCGATAAACGTCTCTTTGTCCCTACCCTCGACAAAAGAACGCAGGAACTTCACTACCCGGTCATGTCTGATTCGCTCATCAGTCAGGGTGACCCGTTTAAGCAGGGCTTCCACGACGGTATGTTTCTGATAGTCACGTAAATCAAATAAGGCCATGCCGGCATGACCAAAGCGACGCGCAGGGGCGTAATCTCGCATCAGTTCAATCAGATTAAAATGCCGATCATCCTGGCTGATACGCTGGAAAACCGTATGGACGTTCTCAACGCTCCCTTCAAGCACCTGAAAAAAGTGCAGCCCGTCATAGAGCAGTATCCCGGTGACTTCAGCTTCAGCGTTTTTGATACTGGCGCGCTCCACCAGCGCTTTGAGCTTCTCTGGCGAGACCAAACCCGCAAGCTGGCTACGGTAAATCAGGGTGGAGAGCATAAGCAGCCTCATATGGCAGGAAGTTACTGATTAACCATATCACAGAAATATTGAGGGTTAAGGGCATAACTGCGGCCAATATATCGTTCTGCTTGCGGCATCAAACCGGGCATAGGGCAGGGCAGCACATCAGGAATTAAGCGTACGCATGTCCGATGGTGTTTCAATAATAAACCGGCGAATAAGCAGAGATAAAAGAATAGCCCCCGCAAAAGCGGGGGCGAAGAGCGGACATAGCATATTATTATCACGCAACGACATCCCTGGTGAGGCGCCGGTCATTCGGTTTGTGCCTGATTATTGCGCGCTTTACGTTCTCCTTACCATGCTGAACTGGCGGAATTATTAAGCGGGTAAAATCAGTTTCTCTGATATGTCAGAAAATTGTCATGATATTCAATCAACTGGTTTAGGCTTTTGATAACATCAGGGCAACCATTAAATTACCAGATTACAAATTCTCCTTTTTCCAGTCACAGTCTTGACGTCTTCTGCAGGTTTAACCGGTACGCGTAAACATTACCGTTCTGCAGATTTACTCCGTCTCGACATCGGCGGTATCGGAAAAAGTGCCCCCTTTCGAAGGGGGCAAGGGTAGGAGTCAGATCACTCTGAAACAGAAGTGGATTTCGTTGCAGAGCCATTTAAAGATAGGGCAAAACCGCTGTTATTTCCGCTGCGGTTACTATTTTTTTAGTTAGATATCAAACAATTAAAATGCTTACAATGTAAAATAATGAGTATGATCAATCATTTAATCAGGTATGAAAACGATTACTAAGATTAGGATTAAAGTCCTGATCTGCCTGCGGCTACGGCTACAAATGGCCATAATTCAGGCATCGTGCACCAATGTGAGAGCAAACTTGACCGCCTGACGGATTAATTATACTGTTCATGCATACAGCATTATTTCAAACAGAAGCCGTTGTGGAGTCAATGTGATGTCACAGGATGATGAGATTTGGTATGCATTCAGAGAGGCGATTAGACAGGATGATGCCGGTCAGTTTACCGTCAGCACCCAGGATTTTGTGGCGGAGCTGCAACAGCGCAACGCACCTTATACACTGCGAGCCGCAAATACCTGGATAGAGATGCATATCACGACCTTCAGTGATATCTCTGTTGAGCCTGGAGAGTGCCGGCTGTTTCAGATGCCTGCGGCGCACGATTAATACGCGCCGCAGAACTGAAAATAACACGATAGTGCAGGCATCTCAGCCACTCTGCTCTGGCAGATGCTGACTGAATAGCTTCAGAGCCTGGACGAATGACGACGCCTATCCGGCCGATCCTGGAAGTTAGGATTTGCAGGATAGCTCTTGTCGCAGGCCATACGTGCCAGGTTGAGCGCAACTTTACGTTTTTTAAGCTTTAACTTTGGCAGCCACTCTTTGAACTGTGCCGTCAGCGACGCTGCCTGCTGTTCAGTTGCGACGCGACAGATAAACAGCTTGCTCTTCGTCTGGCGGCTGACATCAATGGCGTAGATTTCAAAGCCAGCACTGCACTCTTCATATTCAACATCCGTAAACTGCATGTGTGGCCAAAGACCGGTTCTGGTTTCAAATGTGGCTAAATCCATGAGAACTACCTTTTTTATTGTAAGCGTTATTGCTGCGCGACAGGCTTAAGCCTGGTCGGGCCAGTGAGCATAGACCAGAATCAGCATTCCGCCAGTGAATTCCCTGATTTAATCTGGCCCTGACACAAATGGTTAAAAACTCAGAGTAGTACCCCCAGCGTATATCCCGCCATGTTTACACGTATCAGTTAATCTGATGTCACGCCCACACTTCGAATTTTCGTCCCCGGTAACGCCTGCTATTCGCAACACTGATGTTGCAGGATCTGTAGCCCTCTCCCGTGGTGTTAACGTGCCTCTCAACAACCATTATCGTCAGCGATCCTGTTGAATTAGCAGGCTAATCATCAGATTCCAACGGACAGCATCTGAAGCCTGATCCTGACCATCGGATTGTGTAAGCAGGCTGGCAAAACTTTACGTTGGGATACGTTGTTAAAGGGGAAAGATGAAATGGATTATTAACTGAGAACGTCGGGAGATAGTTCACTCTGTTACAGATGCAAGGAAAAATAAAAAAATATATCCTCCACGATTGATTAAAGCCCCGCAGACCAAAGCCGATAAAAATAATCCAGTTCAAACCAGGATCACACTTATTTTCTCTCCAGGGGACGTTTATGACTATTACGCAGCGTCTGGTATTGATTTTCTCACTGCTTGCAATGTCACTGATTGCGTTGGTGATTATTTCCTTATCAGTGATTTCGGGCTTTCAATCCCGTTTTGAATATGTACAGATGAACGCGATACCCAGCATTCGTGACCTTAATAAATCGATTAGTGTCACCAATCAGTTAGGGATCGCTCTCTATCGATACCAGAGCATTACCGATGCGACCAAATTTCCTGCGGCAGAGGAACGTATTGAAAATCTGCTTCAGCAGGTTAAGTCATTGAATGATTATTATATGGCTAACGACATCTCAAACGATGAAGATAAAGCCATGACCGAGCAGGCTTATAAAAATCTGGATGATGTACGCAGCGCATTGCCAGCTTTTCTTGCCGCGTCACGCGCTCAGAATGATGCTGTTACGCTTCCGTTACTGCAGAGTGATAATGGAGTAGGTGCTGCAGCCCGTAAAATGGAAGCAGATTTTACCCGCCAGATTCAGCTGAATATTGATATTGGCGAACAGCTCAGGGTTGAGAACAAGCGCATTTATACACAGACGCTGTGGATGATGTCTGGCGGTTCGCTGCTGCTTGTTCTGCTGCTGGCCGGTTTCTCCGCTAAAGTGATCCTCGGCATTAAAAGGAGCCTGTCAGGCATCGTCAACACCATGACGCAGGTGAGCCATACGCTTGACCTGACCCATACCGCTGAAGTCAGCCGTAAAGATGAGATCGGCAAAACGGCGATGGCGTTTAACCAGTTGCTGTCACGCGTTTCCGGCACGCTGCTTTCGGTCAGTCACGCCGCACAGTCGGTCAGTGCCGGATCCACGCAAATTGCTGCAGGTAACGAAGATCTTTCCGCGCGTACTGAAGAGCAGGCGGCATCTCTTGAGCAGACAGCAGCCAGCATGGCGACCCTGAGCGAAACGGTTCGTCAGAACTCAGAAGGCGCGCATCAGGCCAGCAGCCTGGCGAATAACGCCAATCACATGTCGATCCAGAATGGCACGTCAGTGAAGCAGATGCTCAACACCATGGATGAAATCCGCGCCAGCTCCGCCAAAATTTCTGAAATCACCGGGCTGATTGAAGGCATCGCCTTCCAGACCAATATCCTGGCACTGAATGCGGCAGTCGAAGCAGCACGTGCAGGTGAACATGGTCGCGGCTTTGCTGTGGTCGCGTCTGAAGTGCGTAATCTGGCGCAGCGCTCCTCGTCTGCCGCACGTGAAATCAAAGACCTTATCTCAACGTCGGTTTCACAGGTTGAACACGGTTTAGAGCAGGCCAGCGGCGTGGGATCAAACAGTGAAAATGTCCGTCAGGCGATTCAGCAGGTAGCCGATCTGGTCAACGAAATTGCCGCGGCGACGTCTGAGCAGAGCAAGGGCATTGAGCAGGTTCATCAGGCGATTGGCCAGATGGATGAGGTGACGCAACAGAACGCCTCGCTGGTAGAAGAGGCTTCATCCGCCTCTAAATCCCTGCAGGAGCAGGCAGAGACGCTGTCAGGGCTGGTGGCGACCTTTACGCTGGAGAGTAACCAGCGTGTGGCGTCGTCGCAACAGCCCGCTGGTGTACGTCGTCCGGGATTGCCGGCGAAGCAGCCTGAGCGCCACACTATCGACCTGACTCAGGCGAACTGGGAAAGTTTCTGATAGCTGAGCAGTAAAATGATAGCCTCCATACTGTGGGGGCTTTTTTATATCCTTAATTAGCTAAATGAAACAGTGCTAAGCAAAATAAACTTTTAATGAAATCGATTTCATTATTAAAATAACCTGCTGGGATTAACTCTTTCGAGTGAGGTGAGACTATATCGATATTCATGGGGGAAGGTCTCGCCAGGGTTAATAGGATAATGAAAGTTAATTCGATACAGTGCGGATGACTGTTATCGGCGACAATAACATTAACTTGAGTTTCTTTATTTTCATAACGTTGATGCTGAAGTCAGGCTTACGACTAAAAAGGCAGGTATGTGTATTGTTATTTTATGTTATTGATATTTATAGCTATTTATAGATTTGGCTTAGGTGAATGTTGCAGTAAATATCGTCATTTTATTCACTGTAAAGTAACGTATCACAATCTATACTCCTTTCTGTTGCGATATACATTTCTGATATTTTATACGAAACTCCTTCCTTTATAGCAATATTGTGCTGAATGAGGCGCCTCTGGCTATGCAAAAGAAAGGGTAAAAATAATATTACACGAGCAATTTTGTGCACTACTCACCAGCACGCCTCACACATCAGAGCGGAAAAGAATGAAAAAAATACTCGACCGGATTAATTTGCCAGCAAAATTCCTGTTACTGGGCACCTTTGCACTGGTGTTGTTTATTTTACCTACCTTTCTGTTTATTCAGACAGGTAATCAGCTTATCGATACCAAGAATGTAGAGCTATCTGGCATACCGGTTGAGAAAAAAGTCCTGAAACTCCTTAACCTGTTACAGCGTCATCGTGCAGAGAGCGCTATCGCCATCTCCCTTAACAAGCCTGATAACGCACCACGTCTGGCGCTGGTCTCGCAAATCAATACGTTATCCGGAACGATTGCTGACGATCTGCGCAAGGAAGACGAGCAGGCACAACCGCTGAAATCGCTGCAGCGGGTTAATCAGGAGTGGGGTCAGCTGCAGGATGATATCAACGCTGGCAAACTCACGCTGGCAACCAGCCTGACGCGTCACGCCCATCTGATTCAGGTCTTACTGGACACCAATCAGGATGTGCTGGATTTTTATCAGCTTTCGCTGGATGCAGATTTAAATACCTACCAGCTGATCGTCAGCATCTATAGTCGCCTGCCGCTGCTGACTGAAACTCTGGGTCAGATCCGAGCCAATGGTACGTCGCTGATTGCCAGTGGAAATATTTCTGAGGCCGATCGCAGTCGTCTGGCATTCCAGCTTGATAATGGCAGAACCGCGCTGGCACAGTTCAGCAAAAATATGGACAAGGTATTCTTCATTGAGCCGGATCTGAAAACCACGTTCTCCGGTCTGGCAGAGGATGCGAATCAGCAGGCACAAGGCGCACTGCAACTGGCTGATAGTATATTTGTGAGCGGGCACGCCAGTGTGGCGCCGGTTGAATATGTACGGGTGTTTACTCAGGCGATTAACCGCTATGCGGAGCTGGGCGAGCAAACCAGTATCCGCCTGCAACAGCTGATGGAAGTACAGATTGATAAAAGGCGTCAGGCGCAGTATCTGCTGCTGGCAGGTCTGCTGGCCGTCGCTCTGCTGGCCATTTTGGTGGCGGTGATGATCACCCGCTCGGTGACCCGTCCGGTCAAAGAAGCGGTCGAAGTGGCCAGTCGCGTCGCGGCAGGCGATCTGACAGCACAGCTGACGATTTCCGGTAGTAATGAAATGGCTGAACTGCTGAATGCGTTAATGCGGATGCAGCAGCGTCTTGCCCAGCTGGTTTCGGATATCAAAGGTAACGCCGCCACCATTGCTAACTCTTCGGAAGAGATTGCCCGTGGCAATGGCGACCTTTCGTCTCGCACCGAACAGCAGGCGGCTTCATTGGCTGAAACAGCGGCCAGCATGGAACAGCTGGCATCAATTATTCAGCAGAATGCGGATAACACCCGCTTTGCCTCTGATCGCGCAGAATCAGCGACGCAGGCGGCACTGTTAAGCGGCGCGGCGATGGATTCCGTGATGCAGACCATGCACAAAATCCGCGGCAGTTCGGGTCAGATTGAAGAGATCACCTCTGTGATCGACAGCATTGCCTTCCAGACCAATATTCTGGCACTGAACGCCGCGGTTGAAGCGGCGCGCGCCGGCGAGCAGGGCAAAGGTTTTGCGGTTGTCGCATCCGAAGTGCGTGCGCTGGCACAACGCTCCGCCAGTGCAGCAAAAGAGATCAAGAGCCTGATTGAGCAGTCGGTCGGTCATGCGCAGGAAGGGATTGCGATGGCGCAGAACGCAGGCGACAAAGTGAAGCAGAGCGTCAGTGCTATTGAACAGACCTCTCAGCTGATGCGTGATATCTCTTCTTCATCTGAGGAGCAGAGCAGTGGTATTTCTCAGGTCAATATTGCAGTGAACCAGATGGATCAGGTGACGCAGCAGAACGCCGTGCTGGTAGAAGAATCGGCCTCCTCTGCTGATGAGCTTGCCGCACGCGCAGGCCAGTTGCGTACTATGGTTGCGGTGTTCCAGACGGCATAATAGTGTTAAAGCAGCCGCCACCTGTGGGCGGCTGTTTTCTCTCAACGCCTGCTACGCCTGATGATCCCGCAGACAGGCCAGATAGGTCTCTCCCGATCGAATCACTTTCTCTTTCGCCTGCTCACGAATATCCTGACCTTCAAACGCGCCATAAAGCTCCCCGAATGTCACGTCATCAAGCCGATGCAGGATGTCGCCTACTGTGGCGGCTGACAGTGGCAGCATATTCGGGTAGCTCCACATAAATGACACGCCATGCGCACCCGGCGTGACCTGCATGATATCCCCCGCCAGCATTACGCCTCCGCCTTCATCCCAGTGCAGCACGCTGCCACCAGGAAAGTGGCCGCCCAGCCGTAACAGTGTCACCGATGGCATCAGCGCCAGGGATTCACCCTCCCAGAACCGGATATGCGGGCTATCCCGGACAATCCATTGCCGATCGCGGGCGTGCAGATGCAGGGGCGCGTTAAACGCCTCTGCCCACTCCTGCATGGTGGTGTAATAGTGCGGATGTGAAATCGCGATAGCATCAATGCCGCCCAGCGCCGTGATCAGCGTAAAAGTGGCGTCATCGAGGTTAGCAATACAGTCCCAGAGCACGTTGCCGTGTGGCGTACGCAGCAGAAAGGCACGCTGATTAATGGCAAATTCAGGCACGGTTTTAAGGCTTAACAGCGCATCGCTGTGGGCCGTCCACTTATTCGCGTGGCTGGCGCGCAGCGCGTCAAACGCGATCCAGCCCTGACCCGTGGCAGGAACGTACTGACGTTCATCCTCGCAGATTTTGCAATGCTGATGAGAAGACTGGGGCGGATAAGCGGTGCCGCAGGCGGTACATAACATCGTCATGGTGATCTCCTTTGTCTTACTCAAGCTTATGCACACCTGCAAAAACCGCACTTTCCTGACGCAGTTTCGTCACACGATCACCGCTGGCGGCGTAAAGTAATCCGCGTCAGTTCCGATGGACGGCCCAGCCTGACCGCCATGCCGGGCCAGAGTGCCGTGCCGTTATTCACATAGAGCTGCATTCCGCCAACGTGATAAAGCCCGGAGACAAATCCGGCATTGGGTTTAGCAAACAGCCGGTCCAGTCCGATAATCAGACCGCCATGCGTATGTCCTGAAAGCTGCACATCCACGCCCTGCGCCGCGTTCTGGCGGGCATTGCGCGGCTGATGATCCAGCAGGATCACCGGTGCGCTTTCAGGTGCCTGTGCCAGCGCGCGGGCCAGATCGGGGCCGGTCGCATTTCTGCCGGGTGCGGAGGCGTCTGGCAGGCCGGCAATTACCAGCTTTGCGGTTCCGCGCTGAATAACGGTGTGGCTGTTGAGCAGCGGCTGCAGCCCTAGTGAGGCAAGATGTGCTGTCCAGATTGCCTGATGGAAGAAATATTCGTGGTTCCCGGTAATCGCCCATACGCCGTCAGGGGCGGTCAGCGCGCGCAGTGGTGCGACGTCATGACGCCTGTGTTCCAGGCTGCCATCGATCACATCGCCCGTTATCACAATCAGATCGGCGTTAAGAGACATCGCTCGCTGAACCATCGCGGCGGTCCAGGCCGCATTAAACAACCGGGTGATATGCAGGTCGGTCAGCTGCAGCAGCTGATAGCCCTCGAACTCAGCCGGAAGATTGGGCAGGACCAGCGTCACTTCTTTGACCGGCGGCACCCGAATCGCCTGCTGCACTCCAACAGCAGCCAGCACCATCGCCAGCACCGCAGCCAGATAGCGAACACCAGGCACCAGCTCCAGCGGATGCCGCAACAGCAGCGCGATCAGCATGACTGCATCCATCAGCATCTGCAGCAGCGCCAGCAGCAGCACGGTGCTGTACGCCCAGTTAAACAGGATGATGATAATGCGGGGCATTTCTGCCGAGAAAATGCCGCCTGACGTAAAGCGGCTTACCAGCAGATATTGTGAGGCCAGCAGCACCAGTGCTGAGAGCAGGACCTTGATGGCCAGTGGCAGGGATAAGGGAATGATTACGCGCGCAATAACATACCAGCTGGGTAAGCTGAAAATCAGGTGAAACATGGCAGTCTTCCGGTAGGGCGCTAAACGTCAGCGCAGGCAAATATGAGACAATCGTTTATAGAACTGTTTTTCGCACATCAGTGTATACGATGCTGCCGTTCGGGTTACTTCGCGCGGGGTGCTTTACCGGTGATAAAAGAAGCTGAGGGCCGAAAATCTAAAAACAGCGTGACCGGAACACTGGCCACGCTGACAACATTCACTGTCTGGCAGGTCAGACTAGCGAAGCATACCTGAGGTGGTGTGCGTCTCGTCGGTTACCCGCGTCATAGCGATCGGAATACTTTTATAGGCGGGAATGCCGCTTTTCGTATCGTGGCTGTCGAGCGGAACCATCACATTGGCTTCCGGGTAGTAAGCGCCGACTGAACCTGGTGCCATATCAATAATCACGATGGTCAGGTTTTTCATCTGACGCGAGGTGGGATTACCCTCCGGATCCAGTGCCATAAGATCGACACGGTCACCCACCCGCAGTCCTCGTTTCTCTGCCTCTTCGGCATTGATAAACAGCACATCGCGGCGGCCTGTCACGCCCCGATAGCGGTCATTTAGTCCGTACAGCGTGGTGTTGTACTGGTCGTGACTGCGCAGGGTGGTGAGGACCAGATCATGGCATTTCAGCGAGCGGGGATCTTCGTTAATGCCCTGCATCACTTTAAACTGCGCACGACCGGAAGGCGTGAGCCAGACCCGTTCTGATGCGGCGTTATGGAGCCTGAAACCTCCCGGATGCTTAATCCGCTCGTTAAAGTTTTCGAACGCCGGGAACACCGCTTCAATGGCATCACGGATGCGGCTGTAATCGGCGACCATGGCTGACCAGTCAACCACGCTGTCTGGCAGGGTTGCCTTAGCCAGTGAGGCGACCAGCGCGGGTTCAGATTTAAGATGAGGTGAAGCCGGGTTCAGCGAACCGCGCGAGGCATGTACCATCGACATGGAATCTTCAACGGTTACGCTCTGCGCGCCGGTAGCCTGAACATCGGTCTCAGTCCGGCCCAGCACCGGCAGCAGATAGTTGTGCCTGCCGAGTAACAGGTGTGAGCGGTTGAGTTTGGTGGCCATATGCACGACCAGATCTAAATTACGCATGGCCGGGAACGTCACCTGGGGATCGGAGATTGCTTCTGCCAGGTTACCCCCCAGACAGAGCAGCGCTTTAGCTTTGCCATCGCGCATGGCCTTAATCGCCTCCACCGCGCCGTGACCATGCTTTTGCGGCGGCCTGAAACCAAACACCTTCTCAATACCATCCAGTAGCGACTGCGGCGGAATCTCAGTGATGCCTACAGTGCGGTCGCCCTGCACATTGGAGTGTCCACGTAACGGACAGATACCTGCGCCCGGCTTACCGATATTGCCGCGCATCAGCAGCAGGTTGGCGATTTGCTGCACGTTCTGGGTGCCATACTGGTGCTGGGTAATCCCCATGCCATAACAGATGATGGTCCGTTCGGCGCTGGCATACAGCCGGGCGATATGCTGGATCTCCTCGCGCGCCATGCCAGAGACTTTCAGGATATGCTCCCAGTCGGTGCTCTCCAGGTCGGCCTTGAGGGCATCAAAACCTTCTGTGTGCTCCCTGATAAATGCGTCATCAATGACGCCGGGTTTGCCCTGGCTCAATGCCTCCTCGTGCATAGTGAGCAGGATCTTCATCACGCCTTTGAGCATTGCCGCGTCGCCGCCAACCCGCACTTTGTAATAGGTCGACGCCAGCTCAGTAGAGCTCATTGACAGCATTTCAATCGGACTTTGCGGCGAGGTAAAGCGTTCCAGCCCGCGCTCACGCAGTGGGTTTATCGCCACGATAGTGGCCCCGCGTTTAGAGACTTCACGCAGCGTGCCGAGCATGCGCGGATGGTTGGTGCCAGGGTTATGACCGATACAGAGCACCAGATCGCAGTGGTCAAAATCCTCCAGCTCTACCGTACCTTTACCAACGCCAATCGACTCCGGTAGCCCGACGCTGGTCGGTTCGTGGCACATGTTTGAACAGTCCGGGAAGTTGTTGGTGCCATATTCGCGGGCGAACAGCTGCCACAGGAACGCCGCTTCATTGGAGGCGCGGCCCGACGTATAGAACTCCACGCTATCGGGATCGTCATAGCTGCGCAGATGCTCACCAATCTCCTGGAACGCCGTTTCCCACTCAATGGGCTGATAGGTGTCGGTAGTGGCATCGTACTTCATGGGATGGGTCAGCCGTCCTTCTCCCTCCAGATGCAGTGCGCTGCGCTCCCACAATTCAGTCACGGTATGCGCAGCAAAAAAGTCTGGCGTGGTGCGCTTGCTGGTGGCTTCCCACGAGACGGCTTTCGCCCCGTTTTCGCAGAATTCAAAAGATGAGGCGTGTTGCGGGTCTGGCCAGGCACAGCCCGGACAGTCAAAGCCCTGCGGCTGGTTGACTTTAAACAGGGCAATCACATCCTGCTTTACTGACATCTGGCCGCGGATAGCATCGGCAACCGCCTTTAGTGCGCCCCAACCACCGGCAGCACCCCCATAAGGGGCGATGCCATTTGTGCGATTTTGCTCTTTCATAATGCTCCACATTGTCTCTATTGTTATCGGCTAAGCCTGGTACATAAAAAGGAACAGCAATGTGGATTGTGGCTATTATTCATCAAAATTTTTTCTCAAAATGTTTCGGCAGGGATCCTGCACTCTGTTTTTCTGGTATGAAATAAGAGGGAGGGTCAGGTGATAATAAACGAGACGGTACTGCGTTATCATCAGGGTAATTTATCAGAGACTGAAAGGTTACTATGACTGGTAATAAAACGATGGCAGGTAAATGGTTGTTATAGAAGGCTGATAATCTGATAGCGAGCCTGAAGTATTTAATTTCTTAGGGGGAAAGTCATTACGGTTAATATTTCTACCTGTACACTAAAGCGGAAAAAATATTCACAACGGCAGTGTTGGTGTAACGGGATCCGGGCACAGGAAAATATAACAGATCGTTATTACCGCACAAATTAACAACCCGCTCTGGTATTTAAAGTATCGTTCTGCAGGTATCTGTTCACATCATGAGACAGCACCGTTGCCGGGCGTTGTTGGCCGATCAGGAGAGGTCTGTACGATCGCCTCGTGTTGTCGGATGAGAAATCACAATAAACTCCACTGGCGCATCGCTGTTATTTCTGGCCTGGTGTTTAGCGTGTGGCGGAATTTCGATTCCCTGTTGCGCACTGATATCATGCACTTCGCCCTCCAGCTCCATCGACAGTACGCCCTGAAGAACAAAGAAAAACTGCCGGGATGAAGCATGATAGTGTCTTTTCTCACGGGTGGCGGGCGGCATTTTTTCATGAATGACTAACATATCTTTGCGGTTTATCAGATACCAGCCATCGCACCCGTCTCCCCAGACATAATGTTCTGCATTCTCTTTTGAAATCATCGTCCTGCGCCCTGATTGTTGTTGTAAGGATTCAAACCCCGGCTAACTATACAAGGCCAGGTTGTTGACGCTCAAATTTTAGTGTTGGTAATAACCTCAATGGATTTTTGGCTGTGGTGGTAACCTAATCGATCATGACCCGCCAATGGCGTGTCATAGATTGAGCGGTGCACGCCTGACAGGCTGTAACGGAGGATGAGATATGCACTGGTTTAATCAGGACAGATTTGACGTTCGCCTTGAGTGGGGGACAGCAGCAGTCCGTTACGCGGCAAAGAATGTGGAGTGTATCGTGATCGTCGATGTGATGTCTTTCTCCACCTGTGTCAGCATAGCGGTCGATAATGGCGCACAGGTTTATCCTTACCCCTGGAAGGATGCATCTGCCATCGGTTTTGCAAACAACATCGGCGCACGGCTCGCCAGCTTCGACAGATTATCTGACAGGGACGGTTTTAGTCTCTCGCCTGCGTCGATCAGGAAAATAGCAGAGGGCGAGAAACTGGTACTGCCGTCTCCCAATGGATCAGCGATTTCATTCCTGGCCCGGGATGTGGATACGGACGTCACCGTATTCAGCGGTTGCTTCAGGAACCTCTCGCAGACTGCAATGGCCTGCCGGGACTTTAAACGCATTCTGGTTATCCCCTGTGGGGAGCGCTGGCCCGATGGCACGTTTCGGCCGGCCACAGAGGACTATGCTGCAGCCGGTGGCATTATTGCGGCAATCGGGCATGACCGTTGCTCCCCGGAAGCAGCAGGTGCGGTTGCCGCCTGGCAGCAGCTGAATCTATTATCTCTTCGCGAATGCGCTTCAGCGCTGGAACTTCAACAGCGCGGATTTCAGGAGGATGTCGATCTCTGTCTGGATCTGGATAGCGCGCAGTGGGCCTGTCAGTTGCAGGGTGATTTTTATGCGGCAGGTTCGTAACGAGGCTGAGCCTGTCAGCGCATTGTTGTCCTGACAGGCTCAAAAATTAAGCGGTTACTTCTTCTTATTCAGCATCGACTTCAGATCGGCAAAGGGATTGTAGGTCGCCTCACCAACATCTTTTTGTGCATCCTCGCCTGCGACCACGCGGGTGCCATACTGGTCAGCTTCGGTGTACTTCGAGTGCTCATGGTCGTGACAATAGAGACACAACAACTCCCAGTTGCTGCCATCTTCCGGATTATTGGTGTGGTCATGATCAATATGGTGAACCGTCAGCTCGCGCAGATTTGAATAAACAAATTCGCGTGAGCAGCGCCCACACACCCACGGATAGATTTTAAGTGCTTTCTCACGGTAGCCGCTTTCCAGCCGCGAATAGTTTTTAGGGATCAGAGCCATGGCATTGATTACCTGTTTTGCAGAGGTGTTCACGATAGTGCAGACACTATATCCCACAACGGAACCAGAGGAAAAATCATCCTGTTACGCGGGAAGGCGGGCTGACAAGCTCAAAGCGATAACCGGCAGCTACCCGCTACTAAAAACTTAACCTGTTGCCAGCGCTAGCCCTGCCTATCAGCAGGATAACGCCAGAAACATGAAGATTTACCGCTTTGCTTAAAATTCCGCGCTAAATGTAATGCCGGATGCCATAAACTGCCCAGAAAATCGCGTTGGCTCCCAGATAAATCCAGCACCCCCAGTAGGCAATGGGTTCGCGTCGGGTACGGAGTTTGGGCAGAAAGATCAGTAAATAGAGTGCAGAGGCGATAAGCGAAACGAAGTAGAAAAATTTCATTGTTCTCTCCTGATTGATATCCTTTTTTCAGGATAGTCAGGGATGACTATTTTGCTCAGTTCATCATCAGATTCGTTCTACACCGATGTTTTTAGCAATCACACCGGATATGACCCGATCAGGCCGCTACAAAATAAACTGGCGGCACCGCGTCGCGATCAGCCCGGTTGAGGAAAAGATCATGTCAGGATGTTTAACCGGATGTGACAACCTATAATCAACGCAGTTTGTTGACCTGCAGGAATGCAGGTTTTACTCCCGCCCCACAGGATGAGATCCCGCTGATGTTTTCTCGCTTTTTTATTTATCGTCCCGTGTTCGCATGGGTTGTTGCCATTTTAATTATGCTGCTTGGTGCGCTTTCCATCACCCTGTTGCCGGTTGAACAATATCCTGATGTTGCACCGCCCTCGGTAAATATCAGTGCGACTTACACCGGTGCCTCTGCGGAGACGCTGGAGAACAGCGTCACTCAGGTGATTGAGCAGCAGCTGACCGGGCTGGATAATCTGCTCTATTTTACCTCCAGCAGCAGCTCGCAGGGGAATGTGTCGGTCACCGTCACTTTCAGTCAGGGCACCGATCCGGATACCGCGCAGGTGCAGGTGCAGAACAAGGTGCAGCAGGCGCTCTCGCGTCTGCCCAGCGAGGTGCAGCAGCTTGGCGTCACCGTGACCAAATCACAGTCGAACTTCCTGCTGGTGATGGGGCTGTATGATACGACAGGTAAAAGCAACAGCACCGATATCGGCGACTGGCTGGTCAGTAATATGCAGGAGCCGCTTGCCAGGACTGAAGGCGTCGGTGACATCCAGGTGTTTGGCGGCCAGTATGCGATGCGCATCTGGCTCGATCCCTTCAAGCTAAACTCTTATGCGTTGCAGCCCTCTGACGTGTCGGCAGCAATACGCTCGCAGAACATTCAGGTTTCAGCCGGTAAAATCGGCGGCCTTCCATCACCTGACAATCAACAACTCACGGCCACGGTCAGAGCGCAGTCACGGCTGCAGACGCCGGAACAATTTCGCAACATCATTGTTAAAAGTGATAAAAGCGGCGCCATCGTGCGGGTAGGGGATGTGGCGCGGGTAGAGCTGGGCGGCGAATCTTATGACATGACCACCCGACTCAACGGGCATCCTGCGGCGGGTGTCGGCGTAATGCTGGCACCGGGTGCGAATGCGCTGGCCACGGCGACGCTGGTCAAAAACAAAGTTGAAGAGTATCGCCACTCGATGCCGCAGGGCTACGAAGTGGCCTATGCGCTCGACAGCACCGACTTCATCAAAATCTCCGTTGAGGATGTGGTGATCACCCTGATTGAAGCCATCGCGCTGGTGGTGGTGGTGATGTACCTGTTCCTGCAAAACATCCGCGCGACGCTGATCCCGGCGCTGGCGGTGCCGGTCGTGCTGCTCGGCACCTTTGGTGTACTGGCGCTGTGCGGCTATACCATCAATACCCTGACGCTGTTTGCGATGGTACTGGCTATCGGGCTACTGGTGGATGATGCGATCGTGGTTGTGGAAAACGTCGAGCGCATTATGCATGACGAAGCTTTGCCGGCGCGTGAGGCAACGGAAAAGTCGATGAAGGAGATCTCCGGTGCGCTGGTGGCTATCGCGCTGGTGCTTTCCGCTGTCTTTCTGCCTATGGCCTTTTTTGCCGGATCAACCGGCGTGATCTATCGGCAGTTCTCCGTCACTATCATAGCCGCCATGACCTTCTCTGTGGTGGTGGCGCTAACCCTGACGCCTGCGCTGTGTGGCATGCTGCTGCGGCCAACAGCACCCCATCGCAAAGGCTTCTTTGGCGGGTTTAACCGCTTTTATGCTGCCACCGAGCGTCAGTATCGTCATAAAGTGGTGAAAACGTTGCGTCGTCCGCTAATCATGGTGTCACTCTACGCCGCAATGGGCGTGGTGCTGTTTGTGATGTTCACCCGACTGCCAGGCAGCTTCCTGCCGACCGAAGATCAGGGCAGCATTATGCTTCAGGCGACGTTGCCTGCGGGCGCAACCGCCAGCCGCACAGAGGCCGTTAATCAGCAGATTGTTGACTGGTTCCTGACGGAAGAGAAACAGAACATTGATGTGGTCTTCACCATCAACGGCTTTAACTTCAGCGGTGCGGCGCAGAATGCCGGTATGGCGTTTATCAAACTTAAAAACTGGGACCAGCGACCCGGCAGTGAGAACTCTGCCGAAGCGATTGCCGGACGCGCCACCTATGCGCTTGCGTCGATTCGGGATGCGCAGATCTTTGCACTGACACCGCCGTCGGTGCCGGGGCTGGGACAGAATAATGGCTTCACCTATGAGCTGCTGGCCAGCGGTGGCACCACGCGTGAGCAACTGGGTAACCTCCGCGATCAGCTGTTGCAGAGCGCCGCGCAAAGCCCGGAACTGATCGGCGTGCGGGCGAATATCCTGCCACAGACTCCGCAGCTGCAGATTGATATCGATACCAGTAAAGCGGTGGCGCTGGGACTTCAGCTGGATGATGTGACCGACACGCTGACCAGCGCCTGGGGCGGAGCTTACATCAATGACTTTATTGATCGTGGCCGGGTGAAACGCGTTTATCTGCAGGGCGATGGTCAGTATCGCTCCGCGCCGTCGGATCTGGATAAGTGGTACATCCGTAACAGTGAAGGCAGCATGACGCCGTTCTCAGCATTTGCTTCGACCCGCTGGACCATGGGACCGGAAAGTCTTAACCGCTACAACGGCTCTGCCTCGTATGAAATTCAGGGTCAGAACGCCGAAGGGTTCAGCTCCGGTGATGCCATGAACACCATTGAGCGGCTGGCCAATGAACTACCGGCAGGCACGACGGGCGCGTGGAGCGGACTCTCGCTGCAGGAGAAGCAGGCGGGCGGGCAGTCGACCACGCTTTATGCGATCTCGATTCTGGTGGTTTTCCTCTGCCTGGCTGCGCTGTATGAAAGCTGGTCGGTGCCATTCTCCGTACTGTTAGCGGTGCCACTCGGTGTATTGGGTACGGTGCTTGCCGTGGCGCTGCGCGGATTAAGCAACGATATCTACTTCCAGGTGGCGTTGCTGACTACGGTCGGGCTGACTTCCAAGAACGCGATATTGATTATCGAATTTGCCGAGGATGCAGTGCGTCGGGGCAGTTCGCTGAGTGCTGCAGCGTTACTGGCGGCACGCACCCGTCTGCGACCGATTATGATGACCTCACTGGCCTTTATCGCCGGGGTGATACCGCTGGCGTTGGCGACCGGTGCCGGTGCTAACAGCCGCATCGCCATCGGCACCGGTATCATTGGCGGCACGCTGGCAGGTACCGTGCTGGCATTATTCTTCGTTCCGCTATTCTTTGTGCTGGTGAAGCACTATCTGACCCGGCATCGTGACGCAAAATAATGCTCTCAGCTCGTCTGTCCGACAGGACTGGCGGGCTGAAATCACGGCTCCTCCGGTAAAACGTGCCGTCAGATCCGCTATCCGGGTCGCGCATACCAGAGAGGTGAAAAAGCGTAAAAGTATTTTATGGCAGAGACAGATGAGGGGCGAAAATCGTCGTGGGTTCACTCAGGAGAGATGCCACTCCATGGCGTAAAACGTCCTAAAGCGCTTTATTCAGAATTACTTAGAAGGACGGCGACTAATCTTGCCTCCTTTCCGACCGGCTTCCCTGGCTTTCTCATGATCATTTTTGAAATTGCCCCCACTGACTTTGCCTCCTGCACTGCCAGCTTCACTCGCACGTTCCGGATCGTTGGCAAAATTACCGGCACCACCTCTGTATTTCTGTTGTGTCATAGGAAGACCTCATATCAATGTTCCATTAGATAAAAAGGACTAGCTAGTCACACCAGGAAGCATAGTCGCCCGCTTCGTTTATGCAAATGCACAGCGTCAAGGCCTTGATAAGGCAGAGATTAAATTTCTTCTGCCGGTTAGCCACAGCAGGGCAATGACTGATGAGCTACGCTTAAAGGCCTGACGAAAAAGGAGAATGCTATGAGCGACGCGACATTAATCGACACGCTTGAGTTTGGTTCTGACGAGCAGAAGCAGAAATATGAAATCTACGGCGATGATGCACAGACGCCCACTTTTGCTGTGATCTCACGACAGCAGGGCGATAGCTGGCAGAAACTGGAGGAGAAAATCACTTTTGCTGCGCAGGATGAACAGCAGGAAGCGATGGGATCAATGGGCTACGGCTCCGGCGATACGCTGCCCGATCTACGCGATTTGACTGCCGAAGCGCGGGAGCGTTGCGAACGGCACTGGCAGGAGCAGAGTGCATAATGAGCAGAGAGCTGCTCATTTTTAGCAGTGAAGGCGTCCGATTAAGAGAGACGCCAGGAGGCCGCAGAATAAACCTCTGAGTGCTCTCTTTTTCCGACAGCCACCACATAACCGACCCAGCGCATTAACGATCATCCAGTGTGACCCGTACAGGCTCAGGGTTCCTCAGGCGTTCTTTAACGCTGTCTGCTAACGTTGCATCTTCGTCACTGAGTAACGTCTGCTTAAAGGGAAGACGTTCATTATCTGCGATATATTCAGCCATGAGGCGCAGCGCATCAGATGGCGTTACACCCATTTTTTCGGGCGCAGCATAGGATGGTGTTTTCAGATCATCATCGATTCGAATGTTAATTGTGCCCAGGGTCAGCCCTTTTGTATTTACATTTGACATTACAATTAGCGTATTGGTGAGTCTGCATCGCAAACAGCAGACATCAGTTACCAGCACAGCTTTACATCTGCCCGCCAGACTCTCGTCCTGTATTATTTTATGCTACGAAAATGTAACAAACTCATCCATTAAACCAACTGCAGCAATCGTTAAAGGTTTTCCCGCTGGTGGCGATAACTCAATGGCGTTGAGCGCGCCAGTCAATGATGAATCCGGCACTCAGCGACGAGTTCTGAACGCGAACGGACCTGCATTTAGCCCTCCTTTTATACACATCAGACAATGCGAATTAAGCGCAAGTTACTCACATAAAAGCGAAAATAATAATATGTCGATCATTAAGACGATCAAAAGACGCCTGCCTGTTGCCCGTCTTAGGCGTAGCAGCCAGCCAGCGAATGGCACCTGGGATTGTCGTGCGTTGCCAGATTCACTCTCTTCCATTGGTTTAAGCTCGCGCGCGGGCGGGATCCTGATGACGTTTGTTCCACCAGAAGCCGATTTTCAGCGGGTCAGTCAGGCCTGGCAGCGCTTTAACACCCCCGATCTGACGGTGCTGACGCTCTCTTCCAACGGTGCGCTGAGCAGCAGTCGATCACAAAGTACCTACTGTGAGGGGAATGGCCCGGAAGGAAGCTATCTCTGGCTGCCCGACACGCTGATCGCCAGTCATGAGACACACATTGTCGACCTGCATGTCGCCGACACACAGACCGCCAGCCAGCGTATCACCGCCATCCAGCAGGAGCTGGCACGGTTGCAGGTGCGGATGCCGCTTTCGGCGGATCGTACTTTCGCCATGATTTACTGCGATGGATTGTCAGCGTCAGAAGGCTTTCTGATGCAGGCCTGGTACAACTGTGGGCGTTTTCCCTGCCTGGCGATTGGTGGTTCAGCGGGCGGCAAAATCACCTTTGATGGCACCTGGATTGGTGCGGGTGGGAGGGTACTGCAGGGCAAGGCTGTCATCGTGTTCTGCCAGATGGCAGCAGGAAAATCCTTTGCGCCGTTTAAAAGCCAGAACTTCACGCCACGCGAGCAGAGCTGGCTGATTGCTGAAGCCGATCCGATTGCGCGCACCGTCACTTCTGTATTTAACCGTCAGGGTCAGCAGCAGCCGTTTGTCGCGTCGCTGTGTGAACATCTCAACTGCACCGAAGCGCAGTTGACCGAGCGGCTAAAGGGGTTAACTTTCGGCGTTAAAGTCGGTGGGGAGTACTTCATTCGCTCGATCGCCAAAATTGAATCGGGTGGCGTGCACTTTTTCTGTGACCTTGAGTTTGGCGATCGGCTGTTCCTGATGGAAGAAAAAGACTTTAAACAGGCGACACAGCAGGAGTGGCAGGCTTTTACTGCCCGGCATGGCAAACCGGCCGCAATACTCATGAACGACTGTATCCTGCGTCGTGTAGGTAATGCTGACAAACTGCAAAATGCCCACTTCTTCAAAGGGATTGCCGCGGCCGGCTTTTCCAGCTTTGGTGAAATCCTGGGCGTGCCAATCAATCAGACGCTTTCGGCGCTGGTGTTTTTCAATCATGACGTCAAAGCGATGAGCCAGTTTCCGGTGGAGTATGCCGGTTACGCTGCCCATTACGCGCAGCGCGCGTTGCGCCGCTGGGAAGCGCTGAACAGCATTCAGACACGGGTGCTGGATCGGGTGATCAACTATCAGCAGGCGCTGACGCCGCTGATGGAGGCGCTACCGGTACTGGAAACGGCGACTCACAGCCAGGGCGAAACGCTGAGTCTGGCAGAAAGCAGTATCCGTAACATCAGCAACATCGCCACTGAGAGTCAGCAGGCGCAGGGCCGGCTGGATGAAGGGCTTGACGATCTGGAAAAAATATCGAATGGCATCAATGAGATTACGCATGGCATCAGCAATATAGCTTTCCAGACCAACATTCTGGCGTTGAATGCCGCTGTCGAAGCAGCACGTGCAGGCGAGGCTGGCCGCGGCTTCGCCGTAGTAGCAGGCGAAGTTCGTCGTCTGGCACATTCGTCGAAAGAGCAGGCTGAAGCCACGGCGAGTAACATCGGCGAGGCGGTTACCACCATCTCACGGATCCGGCTGGTGGCCAATGACTCGGCACAGACGGCGGCACAGATGGCTGAGCGCAGCATCAGCGCGGCCGATACGCTGGCAGCCATGAATCAGCAGACCCGACATGAGCGCGCCGACATTGCGAAGCATCTCGGCAGCCTGCGTGAACTGACGCAGGGAATGGACGCGATGCAGGAAGCGGTCGCGCAGCTCAAAGTGTTACAAACGCTTTCCGGGGCGCAGGTTAAAGGCTGATTTATCAACATAAAAGACAAAAAAGTGCGGTGTAAGCGTAACGGCCAGGCAAGGCAGGCTTTCAGTTGTTACACTTGTCGGTGATTAACCACGCAGAGGTACTAATGAAAATCAAAAGTTATGCAGCCATGCAGGCTGGCCAGGCCCTTGAACTCTATGAGTACGATGCCGCCGAGCTGGCAGCCGAAGAAGTCGAAGTCCAGGTGGAATATTGTGGCGTCTGCCACTCAGATCTGTCGATGATCGATAACGAATGGGGCATCTCTCAGTTCCCGGTGATTGCAGGACATGAAGTGATTGGCCGGGTTTCAGCCCTGGGCGAAGCGGCTAAAAGCAAAGGTCTCTCAATCGGCCAGCGTGTAGGAATTGGCTGGACAGCCAAAAGCTGTCAGCACTGCGATGCCTGTATCAACGGCGAGCAGGTTAACTGTCAGCAGGGCAGCATCCCGACCATCATGAACAAGGGTGGTTTTGCCGAGAAGCTGCGCGCCGACTGGCAATGGGTTATCCCGCTGCCGGAAAAACTGGATGCGGCCAGCGCCGGTCCGCTGCTGTGCGGCGGTATTACCGTATTTAAACCCCTGCTGATGAGCAACATCACTGCGACCAGCCGTGTTGGCGTGATTGGTATTGGCGGTCTGGGCCATATCGCGATTAAACTCCTGCACGCGATGGGTGCCGAAGTCGTGGCCTTCAGCTCAACGCCGGATAAGAAGCAGTCGATTCTGGATATGGGTGCGGATGAAGTGGTTAACAGCCGTGATCCTGAAGCCCTGAAGAAGCAGGCGGGTCGTTTTGATCTGATCCTGAGCACCGTGGCAGTCGACCTGGACTGGAAACCTTATTTCGCCGCGCTGGCACCTCAGGGTAAATTCCACACTGTGGGTGCCGTATTGAAGCCGATTGAAGTCAGTGCTTTTGATCTGATCCTGGGCGACAAAGCGGTAACCGGTTCATCAACCGGCTCACCAGGCCAGCTGCGCTCGCTGTTGCGACTTGCATCGCGTGCGGATATTGCGCCACAGGTTGAATTCTTCCCGATGTCAGACATCAATAAAGCGCTGGATCACGTCCGCGCCGGTAAAGCCAATTACCGCGTGGTTCTTAAAGCCGATTTCTGATGCGAATCTGAAATGAATATGCCGCAGCCTGCTGCGGCATTTTTTTTGTCCTCATGTTGTCAGCCCTGCTCCTGATGATTTGTTTCACAATCAGGTCATGCCCTTTCTTCCATCAAGCTCGGACTCCCGTCAGCGATACATTCAAAACTGGCCCGAATCCATCGAACACTGTCCTGTGAGCCTGTCACGGGCAGGTCAGAGCATGCGGTAAAGTGAACGTATCACAGCCTGTAAGCCTGGCTGATATCAAAACAGACCGTTTATGGAGCACACAATGAAGCTGACCCAGATTCGTAATGCCACACTGCTGCTGGAGTATGCAGGCAATAAATTCATGATCGATCCGATGCTGGCTGATAAAGAAGCGTGGCCAGGCTTTACCGGTAACGCCCGTCCCCATCTGCGCAATCCCATGGTTGAGCTGCCTCTCCCGGTTGAGGCGCTGCTGGAGGTAGATGCAGTGATTGTCACCCACACACATATGGACCATTGGGACGAGGCTGCGCAGCAGCTTATACCGAAGACGATGATGATCTATAGCCAGAATGAAAGTGATGCAGCGCTGATTCGTTCGCAGGGTTTTGCACACGTTCGGGTGCTGCAGGATGAAAATTCGTTTGTCGACGGCCTGACAATCCACAAAACAGAGGGTCAGCATGGCAGCAATGCGTTGTACGCCGACAAAACAATGGGCGATATTCTGGGTGATGCCTGTGGTCTGGTGTTTACCCATCCGTCAGAAAAAACGCTCTACATTGCCGGGGATACCGTCTGGGTTAAGCCTTATGTCAGAACGCTGCAACGTTTTCAGCCGCAGGTCGTGGTAATCAATGCCGGCAATGCGACTAACGATCTCTATGGCCCGATTATCATGGGAAAAGAGGATACGCTGCGTACGCTCAATATTCTGCCTGAAGCGACACTGGTAACTTCGCACATGGAAGCGATCAACCATTGTCTGCTGACACGCGCTGAACTGCGAGCTTACACCCAGGAACAGGATATTGCTGACCAGGTAGTGATCCCGGAAGATGGTGAAACGATGATGTTCTGAGCATCGTGGCATTAAACCGGCCCAATTGCGCGGTTCATTCTTAATCATACATTTTCACACAATAAGGGGGGGAAGATGGCTGCTCTGAGAGTTGCTGTGCTGGCTACAGCCGGTTTTAGTCCATTTCATTTTTCAGTTCCCTGCATTCTGTTCGGCTCTGCTCTGCCGCAGCAGGATCTGTTTCATATTGATATCTGTGCAGAAAAATCAGGCCCGGTGATCTCAGAGATGGGGCTGTCAATCATGGTGGCGCATGGGCTAACCCTGCTTGATCAGGCAGATATCGTTATCGTGCCATACTGGCACAATCCGGACGAAAAACCGTCACAGGCGCTGCTTGATAAGCTGATGGCTACCTGGCAGCGTGGCGCGGAGGTCGTCGGACTTTGTCTGGGGACTTACGTACTGGCTTATGCAGGCCTGCTTGATCAGCATCGGGCTGCTACCCACTGGGAATTTGAGCGTGACTTCAGCGAACGCTTTCCGCAGGTTCTGCTCGACAGCAATGCCCTTTATACCCGGGACGATCGTCTTATCACCTCTGCCGGCACTGCGGCGGGTATCGACTGCTGTCTGGACATCATCCGTCAGCACTATGGCAGCGCCGTAGCGAATCGGGTGGCCAGACGTATGGTGGTGCCGCCTTACCGTGAAGGCGGACAGGCGCAATTTATTGAGCGGCCGGTTCCGGCGTCCACGCGAGACGGTAAGATCAATGCACTGCTGGCATCCCTGCGAGAGAATCTGCATCTGCCGCAGGATCTGGACTCACTCGCGCACACACTCAGCATGAGCCGGCGAACGCTGACGCGCCATTTTCATAAGGCGACGGGGATGTCACTGGGCGATTGGCTGACGGCTGAGCGTCTGCAGCGTAGCCAGCAGTTACTGGAAACCACCGGCATCAGCATTGAATGTGTAGCAGCAAAGGCAGGCTTTGATTCACCTGTCTCATTCCGGCAGCGTTTCAAATCCCGGTTTGGCGTCTCTCCCAGCGAGTGGCGCCGGGCGTTTCGTGGTCCACAGAAGAGGGTGAACGACGAGAAAGTGGCAAAAGATAACGCATGATCAAGTCGGGATGGCTATCGGCATTCCGGGATTTTAATGCCGGAATAGTGTCACACAGTAGCGGTCACTATTCCGGCAGAAATGTTGCGATTAAAGCAGGAAATCATCCAGCGACTGACCATTTTCAATCGCCGCTTTAATGACGGAGGGCGTTCGACCCTGACCGGTCCAGTAACGGACCAGGCCATTTTCATCGGTGTAACGGTATTTGGCCGGACGTTTCGCGCGTTTCTTTGTACCGGTTGCGGAAGGCGATGCGCTATTTACCAGCTCCGCTGGGTTAATGCCTTCTTCCAGCAACAGCTCCTGGTAAAACGCCAGTTTCTCCGCTTTTTCACGGGCTTCTGCTGCCCGCGCGTTTTCCTCATCACGACGCTCATTTACTACGGTCTCTAATTTCTGGCGCAACTCTTCGAGCATATCCAGAGCCATATTGCGCGCCTCTGCACGAAGCGTGCGGATATTATTCAGGCTGCTCAGGTTCTTATTCATAAATTTCCTCAAATATCCAGGCTAATCAATAAAGTGCAAATTATTCAGCCGGCAAGGGTAACATTTACGTGCCTGCGAATTGAAGCTTAAATGTGGATTTATTCGCTAGTAATGCTGCACTATGAACACTGATTGAGCCAGTTAAGGTGAGGATTTAAGCGAATTCTGCTGTTTTAATGCAGATTGTCATTATCGAAGCGGGATTGCGGGATTTGCATTTTTGCTTTTGATTAATTGTGATTAAATCAGTCAACCGGGTTTATTAAGGACAGGCATGAAGTTTCGCCGTAAAAATGATGGTCCTGCGCCAGAAATTTCACCGCTGCTGAGAAGCATAATGCTTTCAGGTGTATTACTCACTGTGGCGGTAATTGGATTAAATGTGTGGACGCTGCGGGAAGACTGGAATGAAACCGTCCGTAAAGCTGAGGATACGGCCGTGAATCTTTCACTTTCGCAGGCGCGGCAGGCTGACGATACGTTTCTGCAAACCGAACTTTCATTGCGCGAAGTACAACGTGAGCTTGAAAAGCAGCTCGCCACCACCGGTGCAGAGGGTAAGGCATTGAGTCAGACGATGCATCTCTTGCAGAGCCATCTGCCGCAACTTCACGGTCTGTTCTACTATGATGAGCGGGGCCGGTGGATAGCGACCTCGATGAGCAGGATACCGCCAGGTGTTGATAATTCCGATCGTGAGTATTTCGATTATCATCGTGCCAGCCCGCGCAATAACCTGCATATCGGCCCGGTCATTCGCAGCCGCACCACGCACGAACTGGTAATTCCGGTTACCCTGCGGGTCAACGATGCTTACAACGGTTTTAAGGGTGTATTGCTCGCCACCGTTAAAGTGGACTACTTTCGCCGTTTCTACAGCTACTACGAACTCAGTGATGGCGATGTGCTGGTGCTGATGCTGGCAGACAGTACGGTGCTTTACGCCCGGCCGATGCCCGATAGCTACATCGGCAAAAATCTTTCAGTGAGTCCGCTGTTCCTGAAGATCCTGGCCAATTCGGATAAAGGAAGCGGTCAATGGACGGCTGCGCTTGATGGTAAAAAGCGCATCTTCGGTTTTGTCCGCTCACAGCGATATCCGCTGGTGGTAGCCGCGGGCTACGATAAGCGTGCCCTCTTTAACTACTGGCTTAAGAGCTGGGTACAGGATCTGATTCTGAGTCTGGCTCTGCTACTTGTTATTCTTTTACTGGGTGCGTTTGTGCTGCGTCAGGTGCGCCATACGCTGCGTTATCAGCGTGAGCTGACACGATTACGCGATGAACTGACAGCAGCGAATCGCTCCCTGGAAAATCAGGCACAGAGTGACGGGCTGACAGGGGTTGCTAACCGTCGCCATTTCGACCACATGCTGACAGAAAGCCTGCTGAATGCGGAGCTGAGTGGCATGCCCGTGTCACTGATTCTGTTTGATATCGACTATTTTAAACGTTACAACGACACTTACGGTCATGTAGCCGGTGACGACTGTCTGAAAAAAGTGGCCACCGTTCTGAAACACGCCGCCCGGCGCAAAAACGAACTCACAGCCCGCTATGGCGGCGAAGAGTTTGCCATCATTTTGTCTGAACAACCGCTGTCCGCTGCGCTGGACCTGGCGGAGTCCATCATCGCAGCCGTCAATCTGCTCACTATTCCGCATATGACCACTGAGCTGCCGCAAAAGCACATTACCCTGAGTGCAGGCTGTGCCATGTATCTGGCTACTGATTCACAGCAGGGGAAACAGGCGCTGATAGAGCGTGCGGATGAGGCCTTGTATCGTGCGAAACGGGCAGGGCGCAACCGGGTGATGTGTGAAAAGCGCCCGGCTCAGCACGCGTGATCAAATTCTGAACTGCACCTGTGGCACGGTAATCGCTCAACCTCAACAGGGAGCGATCATGTCAGACGATACCGGTTTCACTCATCTTGCTTTACAGGTATGTGATTTAGAAAAAAGCGTAGATTTTTATCATCGTTATGCCGGGATGCAGGTAATACATCAGCGAGCACCGGGTATTGCGGAAGCGCAAAAAGTCGCATGGCTGTCTGACCTGACCCGACCTTTTGCTCTGGTACTGGTGCAATCTGATAACAGTAACGATACGCCACTGGGGCCTTTTGGTCATATTGGCGTAGCCTGCGGCAGTCGCGAAGAGATAGATGAAAAAGTGGCAATTGCGCGGCGCGAAGGTGTATTGCGACGCGATGCGCAGCAATGTGAAATACCCGTTGGTTACTGGGCATTTTTTGCCGATCCTGATGGTAATACGCTTGAACTTTCATTTGGTCAGCAGATCGGGTTGGCAATCATCAGGGCCCGTAAGTCCCCGTCGGTTGTGAATAGATAAAACGGCTCAGGTAAGTGAATAAAGCCTTTTATCTGCAACGCGATTACGCAGAGCATTTCGGTTATTACATTCAGGATAGTGTCTGTGCATGATTGTGTATGAAGGAGGATTCGCAGCGCATGAAAGGCAGGAAAAGTAGGTGTTGTTGATTGATATGTTTCTGTCTGTTGATGATAAAAAACCGCCTGGGTAATGTCAGGCGGTTATCATCCAGGCATTCTGAATTAGATCAGAAAATCGTCCAGCGATTTACCTGCATCGATGGCTGATTTAATAGCCGATGGGGTACGGCCCTGACCTGTCCACTGCTTAACGTCACCATTCTCGTCGGTATACTGATATTTAGCCGGACGAGGCGCACGTTTTTTCTTCTCAGCAGGCGCAGTGGGCATACCATTTAACAGTTCGTTAGGATCGATACCTTCCTGCAACAATAATTCACGATATTTTGCCAGTTTCTCAGCTTTTTCACGATTAGCCGCTTCAGAAGCCTGAGCTTCTTCACGTCGCTCACTGACCACAACAGACAGTTTTTCCAGCATTTCTTCCAGGGCAGCAAGGTCAAGCTCGCGAGCATTTGCGCGGAGGGTACGGATATTATTCAAGCTGTTGAGAGTGTCACTCATCAAAGTCACCATAGTCATGTTCAGATAATAAAAATACAGAGCGGGTTCACGCTGATGCTTTTCGTCAGACCTGCTTTTTTAAAATGCTTGCCTTCGAAGAATCATAATACAGAACCAATAGTTCAACTTTAACATATTAATCTGTTTCTGAGAGAGTTGAAACTCTATTGAACGCATGCTCGTTAAACAAAAGTAAATTTACGCCATTTTTTTACTTACTTCACTCAAAATGGCTAAAACCCGTATCATCTGAGAAGCAGAGTAATTTAGCGGGGCTATGGATTAATCGTGCTGATTTTTCTGTAGTGGCAGCGGAGTCGCTTCGCTATTCGCATGCTCGTCCTGATAAAGAGGATAACGTTAGCTGCAAAGCTCACACGAAGTTACCGTACAGGGCAATGCTGCTGTGCATAATTTCGCTGTAAAGATCCCGCTATAAATTATTTCGCTCGTTTATTTACTGAAAAGCTGATTCAGCCTCACAGTGGTAAGTTCATGATAATAATTTAATTTTCCTATGAATTTCTCTGTTTTCAGAAACGTAACATAACGCATAACAGCGCTGCAAAATTGTCTGCCGGTTGGTTTAAATATGCGTGAAATGTGCTGTGCACTCAAACTGCTGGGTAGCGGTTGAGCAGAATCATTGCCTGTCCCTTACCATTAAACTGATTATTTACGGTAATAATTACCCTTTGTTCATTCAGAGTCTGCAACTAATAACCTCATGGCATACTGTGGATTCAGGCCTGTGTGCCATTTTATCCAGGATTATTGCTTAAGACGCATTAAACTCAGCGCCTGGTTGAACAACTTCGACCAGGATTGATAAGTGGTTTGACAACGTGTTCTCGTCTCAAGTCCACCACGTAACGTATAGCAGAACAGAGTAATAATCGGCCCGGTGAGTGCGTGTATGAACGACGCTGTACTGTTGCCTGGTGTAATTAACCCTGTGGATTCTCATTTAAGCAGGGTTCATTCTTAGGTTACAGAGAGTAACGCAAGTTTAAATAGTTGCTAATGATAAGTTCGCACTATCAATCCGTTCTGGGGCTGAGCGGGTAAGGTCAGGCATCAGCATCATCTGATCTGAACGCGGTATACATGTTGCTAATGCAAACATGGGGAGGAATAACCTCAGTAAGCTACACTGAACAACACATGCGTTAACGTCAGCGCGATGATTACTTCTGCAGAGGTCTGAAGTGTTTAAGGGCAATAAAAAATCATTACCGGTTCGTTACTGTAAAACGTGTAACAAACCGATGTCATGGCGTAAAAAGTGGGAGAAGTGCTGGAATGAGGTTTTGTATTGCTCAGAGCGTTGCCGGCGTCAGCGTTCTGCGCAGCATAAAGATGATGCAGAAATAAACGCTGAGCGGAACAAGTAAAACTCAAAGGAACAGGCCAGGTTTTGACCTGGCCTCACAGACCTCTATTGCTGAACCTCAATCTGTTGCCAGCCTTTTTTAAACATGCAATCTTTCACCAGTATCTCGCGCTGACTTTCATTGGCGTCACTGGTGGAGTAGTCGGTATCAGTCGTCTTATCTTTACTGTCTTTCGAGGTGTATTTACCACTGACGATATTATCAGGCGGTAAATCCCGCAGCGCCTGAGCCTGACAGGCTGTTTCTGCGATGGTTTCCTGCTGCTCAGATGCATCGGGTTTGACCCATTTATATTGCACACATCCGGTCAGACAAAGAGTGAACAACATCAGCATCAAAGGTTTCATCATCTGTTCCTCAGCGACACCCGCCAGCCTTGAGGCGAGTTATTCAGTAAGGAAGCCAGCCTGGTCAACTGAACGTGCTTCCTCACCTGCAAAAATAAATTTTCAGCCGACATTAAAATGTCAGACCGCCACCAATGTACGGTCCATCGATCAGCGTATGACCTGGACGTCCATCTTTGCCATCGACACCCGCGTAGCGGTAGCCCACTTTTAAGACCAGTGGGCCTAAAGGTGACCAGCTGACGCCAGCGTTTGCTTCCACAAAATTCTTAACGCTGTTGGTCAGCTGTTCCGGCGCGGAATACCCCTCACCATAAATCGCAAAATCGGCAGGCAGATTGATTTTCACACCGCCGCCGACAGGAAATGCGACGCCGTTATCCCCTTTTTTGCCACCGATGTAGGTAGCTTTAACGCCAGCGGTCAGCATCACCGGACCCATTTCCAGGTTATAGCCGGTACCCGCCTGACCAATCTGCACACCATCTGCCGTATTTTTGATCCACTGGCTGTCCAGATAGAGTCCGCCGGAAGAACGGCCAATTTCAGCATCCAGCGCAGAGGTGTTTTTACCTTGTTCAGCATTCAGGCCAATGGCCATTGCAGATGAAGAAACACACAGCAGCAAACCAAGGCTAATTAGGGAAATTTTCATTGCTCATTTTTTCCACATCAGGAGTTTTCAGGGAATCAATCAATATCGTTGTTTAAAGCGATTTACTTTTGCACCATTTCTTTAACGTCATGCTGCTGCAACTGATGCATGTTTCCGTCCGCATCTTTATAGGAGAGCATGCCCGTTTCTTTATCTCTGACGGGTTTACCATGGGTGGTTATCATGTGGCCGTCATTGGTGGAGATGACATAATTGCCTGAGCAGGCGGAAATGGACATAACTGAAACCATCATCACGAAAGCGAAGGCAAATTTTCTGCCATAATTGAAAGATGTCATTTTACTTTCCACTCGTTGTTCTTTAAGAAGATGCGGCATTATTAGCTGTGTTTGTTAAACGACATGATAACAATCAAAGAGTACCGACCCGAATGCTCAAAAAAATGATCTGGATCATTTCCATAGTTTGCTCAGAAGAGGATTAATTATTGCACATTGTTTAAAAACTAAGGTGTTTAAATAAACGCATTGCACTTTTCTGGTTCCCAAAAGTGATATGCATGAAGAATCCTATCAAGTGCTAACCAATAATTTAACAATAGCGACTTAATGACATGATAATTTAATGTTTCAAATTTTATGTTGTGGCTATTTTCCTTTTCGCTATATTGAACCGGCAATATCATTCTGATTAGTGTAATTTAACAAGGATTTAATATAGCTATGAAAAAAACAATTATCGCTTTTGTTCTGGTTGCTTCACCATTAACCGTGTTCGCTGCAACTGATTCCTGCAAAGATCAACTCGCAGATATTTCAGCTAAAAGCGAAATCGCTAAAATACATGGAAATAGTGCAGAAATTGCACGGCTCAATATTGCGCGTAACAAAATTGAAACCTATTGTACTGATGAGCGTCAGGCAACGCGTGCCTCTCATGATGTCAGTAAACGTGAGATGAAAGTCAAAAAAGCGGAACTTGAACTTCAGGAAGCACAGCAGGAACTGG
The DNA here is from genome assembly GCF_025153065.1 of Pantoea sp. XY16. Taxonomy (NCBI): domain Bacteria; kingdom Pseudomonadati; phylum Pseudomonadota; class Gammaproteobacteria; order Enterobacterales; family Erwiniaceae; genus Pantoea; species Pantoea sp. XY16. The sequence goes on from NZ_JANZNP010000014.1 coordinate 118,855, forward strand.
CTGAGGCCAGAGTCGATGGACGTAGTGATAAAATCAGAAAAAAAATGACAAAGGTAGAAGAGAAGAAGCTGAAGCTTGAATCTGCAAAAATGGATTTAAAAGAAGCTGAGGCAGATGCTCAGAGACTGAACTGATATCCCACTATTTTCAGGCTCACTATGTGAGCCTGAAAACGTTTTGATGATCTCTGCCTCTTTCGTTATTAGTCACAACACCGTTTTTATAAGTGTCGCAATGCTATAAAAGACAGTTAGCTGCTTGTTCAGATGAGCAGTCAGTACCTGTCGCCACTCCCTATCTCCGTGGCACCAGAAAATCCCTCCCTGCAATCGGGGCGTGTATAATCAGCGTTACAGGTTTAAGTTAACTAGCTGAAATAAGACATAAAAAAAACCACTCAATCGAGTGGTTATAAACATTACAAAATACTTCATGAGCAAAGCTGCGATACAGAATAATTTAATACCGGGATATATCTATGCCAGAAAATGATAACTATCAACCTGCAGGCGAACTAAGTAATTTGTGCGGAAATAGGTAGATATTAATTATCAGTATTGCCATATTGAAAACAGTGTTAAAGAGGTTATTTCCAACAAGAGGGTTTTAATTTATTGTTATACTTTGTTGATTGTTAACATAGATTCAACTTTGATTATTTTTTTAATGGTTTTATGGTGCGAGCGCCTTACTGATGACATTTTCAAAACACGTGCAGACAATAAAACTTCTTAAGATCCCGTTAAGATCTGGGATGTAAATTACCCTGGAAATTTAACGGAGATAAAAATATGAAAAAGATTATGTTGGCGGTGTTATTAGCAGGAATGAGTCTGGGTGTTTCTGCGCAGGAAGGATTTATTAATCCGGCAGGGCAGGGGTCTTCACAGGGCGGCTTTAAAGGCCCGACTCCGGGTGTCGCTTCAGTGGCACAGGCTAAAACACTACGTGACGACGCATGGGTCGTTCTTGAAGGCAATATCATCCGACAGGTTGGTCATGAACTTTATGAATTTAAAGATGCCACTGGAACGATTTACGTCGATATCGACGACAAGCGCTGGATGGGACAATCATTGTCACCCGCTGACAAAGTCCGCATAGAAGGCGAAGTCGATAAAGACTGGAACAGCGTTGAAATTGATGTGAAAACGGTCCGTGTTCTGAAGTAACCTGTATTTACCACTGATATGGCAGTGACCTGAAGCCGGGCCACTGTCATTTTTATATGCACGTTCCCGGTTGGGTATTCCAGAGTAAGCAATAAATATTCACGAAGCCTGTCCGGCAGGATAGCGATGACAAAAACGTCAAGGTTTAACATCGGATGAGACGGTGCATTCACAACTTATAAAAATGGTACTGAATCCTGAAGCAGATATAGATTAGTTACAACACACTTGTTTGTGGATATGTGAACAGGCGATCTTCCTATGAAATGTGCATGTTTTTGGCCAAATCTAAGCGAGCCGTTCTGAAAGCCCGAGTGCTCATTGACAAGCCGTCGGGCACGGCCCGAAGGGCCGTAATTGTTCTTTATAGTAAACTTGTATGATGTAACTAAAATTTTTCGTTACCTTCTTTTCGGAATTTCAAAATGGAGGACCATAGCGCCTGGATGAAATGAGAGGCAGATACTTTACACCCGGATTCGCTCAGGCAGGTACTATTGTACACAATGTCGTTATGATATGTTTGTCATACCTGAACTCTGAAGCCGCTCTGTAAACTGAGACATGTTTTACATGACAACCAGCTGGTCTGATAGTCCCTCACAGGTGAGTATTAAAGATAAAAAAGGTTTCTGAATCAGGATAGTTTCAGAAACCTTTTATCGATCACCGCTACGTCCGGCGAAGTAACCGTGTTAGCTGCTTCACATCAGCCGATCTGGAAAGCCATAAAGAGACCGTTGTTGAACCATGTTACTTTTTCACCCGCGCCATTAAGCATCCATCCAGCCTCACCAATTGATGAGTTATTCCAGTCTTTATTCTCTGTTGCACTGGCAAACCCCAGAGCATTGATACTTTTAGCGGCACGGTCATAGTTAAAGTAGCCCTGCGAATTCAGACCCGCATCATTCCACAAGCCAAGAAGTTTCGAGTAACCGATGTCAGCGCCACTTACGGTGATCACTTCTGAGATATACAATTCACGCATTTTAACATCCTTTTATGTCTGTATAATTTAACTGGTAACGCAGGGGAATTTTAGCAAGAAAGTACTGAGATTGTAGCTGACCTGAATGTCAATTATCATTATCAAAAGAAATTTAAAATAAATCGTAAATGGATTTTTTTTGATTGATTTGATAAGAGAAAGCATGCCTTTATGCAAGACCCGTCAGAATTGACATGTAATAATTTTATTTTTTCATCTTATGAAAACAAGATTTTTTGCGTACACAATTGCTGATTTAGTAAAATAAACTATATTGCGCGTCGTGATTTTTCCATTATTGCTTTACCTAAGCAACGAAACCAGTGATTATTTTTCCATAAGAATCATAACGTTTAGCGATTCACGTGCCTCCAGACGAGCCTGGAGGCTAATCTTTTTATAATGAATCTATATTTCACTTATTTAATTCGGATGGTTTTGATGTAATAGCAGAATTTTTTCATGTCAGTATTAACAGAACCCCAAAAATATTAATCCTTTTTTACGACAGAAATTCTGCGTATTTAAAAAATTTTTACTGATTAAAACAGTGTATGCCGCCACACGAAAGTTTGAGCAAAAAGACATCATGAAAGATATTCAGTCAGGCCAGGATAAAGGGGCAGAACAGCATCGCTCGCGATACCGTCTACTCCGCGTAAAACAATAATTATCGGATAAAAGAATCCCCTACTTGTGCCTGAGCATACCATTCCATTAACTCCCCAGCACCCGGCTCATTTTCGGCGGGTGCCCATGGTGCTGAGTCTTGTTCAGTCACAGGCTGGTAACCTCCGTGTTTAACCTCAAAAATAACGCCACCTTTATCCATCGATAACACCGCATGCCAGGTGCCGGCTTCCGTTTCCATGACCTTGCCCCCCTCTCCTAACATCACCCGTTGGGTCACATACCCATTTTCATCAAAATGTAATACCTGAAACCGCCCACAGAGCGAGGTCAGCAATTCAAAAGTATGCGGATGTCGGTGAGGGCGGACATAAGTGCCCGGCTCCATCGCGATGGCCAGCCGCTGCACCGGATCGCTCAATTCAGGGTGTAAATTACGATTGGCTCGTAAGCGAGGGGATTTCGCAGCCTCTTCGCTGAGATGCCGGAGGTCAGTAACAGTAATTTGTTTCATATAAGCCTTCTGGATTTTGGACAACTTACGACAATCAGGTTGCCGTAAGGCTTTTGCCATTCTCAACGGATGAATAACCTCTGCATTCGCGGAGCAGATTGTTGTCGGGAGTATAGATGCTGCTCAAAGCTATAAAACTGACGATGAGAGTTCTCACAAACATCGCCTGTATCGCGTGATACCAGGTTACAGAAAGATGTTCTCTGTTTCCTAAACGAAAGCCATTCAGAGCACTTTTCCACTGTCTGCCTGAAGCCAGATCAAAAACCGAAACGCTTATCATTTATAGAATGAGTGTCTCTTACTCAGAGGCAGAGCGTGGTATGGCAATTAACATGGGCAGTACCTACCGAATTCTTGGTTATAAGCCATCAGTAAATTTCGCCTGGCGCCAGAAATTACTGACAATGGGCATGCTTCCAGGTGCTGTTATCGAAATCATTCGAGTAGCGCCAATGGGCGATCCGGTTCATATTCGTACCCGCCGTGTCAGCCTGGCGGTGCGACAGCGTGATCTGGCCGACATCATTCTGGAGGAAATCGCCTGATGGAAAAGATCACCATCGGATTGATAGGCAATCCCAACACCGGCAAAACCACACTGTTTAATCAGCTGACCGGTGCCCGCCAGCGGGTCGGTAACTGGGCGGGTGTCACGGTTGAACGTAAAGAGGGACAGTTCTTTACTGCACAGTCTGACGTCCGGCTCATCGATCTGCCCGGCACTCGCTCGCTGACTACGCTATCCGCTGAAAGCTCGATTGATGAGAGCATCGCCTGTCAGTATCTTTATCAGGATCATGCCGATGTAGTGATCAACGTCGTCGATGCTTCCAGTCTGGAAAGTAACCTGTTCCTGACCTTTCAACTGCTTGAGCTTGGCGTACCCTGTATTGTCGCTCTGAACATGCAGGATATTGCCGCAAGCCAGAACATCACTATTGATGCCGCAGCGTTGTCAGCCCGCCTGGGATGTCCGGTGGTTTCACTGACTTCAACCAAAGGCGACGGTATCGCTCAGCTAAAAACACTGATTGACCAGCCACATATTTATCGCGCTCCAGAGAAGGTGCCATATCCGGCCGCGATTGAAACCGCGATTGAGCAGCTCAGCCTGCAGATGTCCGGCTCTCTGACCCCGCAGAAAAGGTACTGGCTGGCATTGCAGTTGCTTGAAGGCGATATCAACAGCCAGAAACTTTGCCCGGAACTACTTCCAACCTTGCCTGAGATTATGGCGCGAGCGGGTGGCGATACGGGCGTGCAGATAGCCGATTATCGCTATCGTGCCATTAATGCGGTTTGTACGGCCGTCAGTAACATTCATCAGGCTATCCCGGCCAGTCTTACCCGCAGGATTGATAACATTGTGCTGGACCGCTGGCTGGGCATTCCGATATTCCTGGCCGTGATGTATGTGATGTTTGTTCTCTCGATTAATATCGGCGCGGCATTGCAGCCGCTGTTCGACGGCAGTTCGGTGGCGATATTCATTCATGGCGCACAATGGCTGGGATATGTCTGCCACTTCCCGGTTTGGCTGACGGTTTTTCTGGCGCAGGGGCTGGGTGCCGGTATCAATACCGTGCTGCCAATCATTCCACAGATTGGCCTGATGTTTCTGTTCCTCTCTTTCCTTGAGGATTCAGGCTATATGGCGCGCGCCGCCTTTGTGATGGATCGGCTGATGCAGTCACTGGGCCTGCCGGGAAAATCCTTTGTGCCACTGATTGTCGGCTTTGGTTGTAATGTGCCGGCGGTGATGGGTACAAGAACGCTCGACACGCCGCGTGAGCGTCTGCTTACGGTACTGATTGCGCCTTTTATGTCCTGCGGCGCGCGGCTGGCAATCTTTGCGGTGTTCGCCGCAGCATTCTTTGATGCTCACAGTTCCAGCCTGGTATTTTCACTCTATCTGCTGGGCATTGTAGTGGCGATTGCGACCGGACTGGTGCTCAAGCATACCCTGCTGGGTGGCGAAGCTTCACCGTTTATCATGGAATTGCCGGTCTATCACCGGCCTCATCTTAAAAGCCTGCTGCTGCAGACCTGGCAACGGCTGAAAATGTTTGTGGTGCGTGCCGGTCAGGTCATTATCCTGGTGAGTATGCTGATTGGTGTGCTGAGCAGCTTTGCATTCAACGGCCAGCTGGTTGATGACATAAACCACTCTGCGCTGGCGGCGACCAGCAAAGCAATCACGCCCGTGCTTTTGCCAATCGGGGTGACGCAGGATAACTGGCAGGCGACAGTGGGGCTGGTGAGCGGCATTATGGCAAAAGAGGTCGTGGTCGGTACGCTCAACAGTCTTTACACCACGGAGGCGATTCAGCGCAGCGTGTTTGACCCGCAGGCTTTTAACCTGGCAGATGAACTAAAAGCGGCGCTGACGGAAACCTGGGCGGGCCTGACCGCTGCATTCAGAATTGATGCACTGGCGCATCCCCTCGATGCCAGTAAAGGCGATGGTGAGATGGCATCCGGTTCTATGAGTGTGATGGCTACCAAATTTGGCAACGGCTTTGCCGCTTACAGCTACTTAATCTTTGTTCTGCTCTACGTTCCCTGCGTCTCAGTCATGGGCGCGATCGCCCGCGAGGCCGGGAAAAAATGGATGATGTTCTCATTCTGCTGGGGGCTTAACATCGCCTATACCATAGCGACATTCTTTTATCAGACCGTCACGTTTAACGAGCATCCTGTATTCAGTGCAGTCTGCCTGATAAGCGTTCTGTTGCTGAATGGAATCATCCTGCTGACACTGCGTAAAGCGGGAAACAGGGTGCTGGCAATACCGGTTATGCCTGATGAGGAAAAGATGGGGTGTCGCGGCTGCCATGGAAATTGTGATAAACAGAAAAGCTACGCGCAGTGATCGCAAAACCAGACTGGTACGCTGAGGGACCATCAAGACGATTACATACAGGCGCGTGAAAGGACTGTGCTCCTTGCCTGTGCAGGTTGACAGGCAAGGAGACATCACCCTGAGTCAGAGGCTGGCATCAGGATCTGCTGCTGACTGGCTCTTTGATTTGGCTGGCTCACCCAGCACCTGCCGGAACCAGTGAGTCACTCTGGTAATAACCTCAGGCTGATACCAGCGGTAATCACCATGTTCAGCCCCTTCGATCAACACGTAATCAGCACGATTACCCGCTTTTTTAAGGGTGTTATAAAGATTTGCACTTTGTTCAGGAGAGACCAGCGTATCGCTGCTGCCATGCATAATTAAAAATGGCGGTTTAACGCCTTTCAGGTGACCCACTGGACTCGCATAAAGCGCTTTCTCAGGCTCATCGGTCACTGATGCCCCGGCGAATTCGCGGAACGCCGCACCATTAATCAGCAGCGCTTCGGTGACGGCAGGGGATTGATGCACTTTTTGTATCGCATCCGGAAAGCCTTCTCCGATGCTACGCAAATCAGAAATGCCATACAGCGTGGCCACAGCCTGTACATCTGAAGACTGGTCAGTGAAATCGCCTTTATCAAACGATTTATCCCCATTGGTGCTTCCCATCATCTGGGCGAGCCATCCCCCCGCCGAATCACCCAGAACCCCTATACGCGCCGGATCGATACCATACTCAGAGGCATGCTGGCGCAGAAATCGGACTGCCGCCTTAGCATCAACAACCGGCGCCGGAAAAATATCAGGAATAGTGCGATATTCAGCTGCGGCGACCACAAAACCCGCCTCTGCCAAGGCCAGCCGCATTGCAATAAACTTGTCACGTTCCGCTGACAGGAACCCCCCGCCGGGAAAATAGATAATCGCTGGTTTCAGATCATTGGTTCGTGGCACCAGCAGTGACATGTGCAATTGCCTGACAGAACGCACGCTTTTCACCTGGTGGTAAACCAGATCTCCAATATTGTCGATCTGGTCCTGACGGGTGTTAACCTGGAGAATCTCAGCACCCTGAGCATGACCTGGAAGCTGATCCTGACCGGATGCGATGGCTGTAGTAGCGACTGAAAGCATAACGACTCCCGACATTAAGAGGTGCCAGTTTCTCATATTTTTTGTCCTGTAATCATTTAAATGTTAATGGGATGCTTTGTGTAAGTGTCAGAATAAAGATTCTGGCTTATCAGACATTAGAAACAATGTGAATAAATTATTATTAACAGACTAAACCTGCGTTAATTTAAACGTCAGGCATCATTGATGATAAGGATAAGACAACCACAAAACGGATTAATTTCAGTAATTAAGCAATATTTCCAGGTTAATAATGTCATCGCATTTTTAGTATCGGCCATCCTTATCATTTCACCTATCATTCCCGCGCTGAAAAGATAAGACGGATTTTATTAAAGATACTAAATGGAGGTGTAAATGAAACTTACGTTTATGGCATTGTTGTCTCTTTTCTCCTGTTGTGTAGCCGCGGAAACGGTTGGATACCGGGCTGAAATCGTCTATTTTAAAGCCGATCCAGCAAAAGAAAAAGAAGCTAACGTGCACTATGAAGATGGCTATCTTATTGTTAAAGATGGCTATATTTTAAAATCAGGTGATTATGCGACCATAAAGGACCAGCCTGTCGACCAGCTGATTAATTACAGCGGAAAAATTATCACACCCGGATTCGTGGATACGCATGTTCATTATCCTCAAATCACCATGATCAGTGAATATGGTAAACAGCTTATTGGCTGGCTCAATACCTATACCTTTCCAACCGAAATAAAATTCCGCAATCATCACTATGCGTAACAACAGGCATCTGAATTTCTTGATCAGCTTGTCAACAATGGCACCACCACGGCACTGGTGTTTGCAACCAGTTCGCCAGCCTCCGTTGATGCATTTTTTGAGCCGGCAATAAAATGAAGTGATTGATAGCGTGAAGTCACGTCTTCAGGTGCAGAAAAGGCCGAGGGGCAGCGGCCTTTTCAATAATAATCAGCAGAAGACATCATGGCCGGTATAAACCGCTAACCGCCAGTACAAGGGTCATCACTGACCGCAATAATCCACGCATTATTGACTAAAAGGTCTGATTTTTTGACAGAGTCGCAGCAAGTTGTAAGGGAGTAAAAAGAAATCAATCATATCAGCGGGATGAACGCGTCGAAGGACCGGCACCCTCTCATTCAGTACCGGCTTACACACAGGCTGTCCACTTTTTCTGTGGATAACTTGAGCCCTAATCATGGGCGTTCCGCTTTTTTATCGTTCTATGAGTCAGCAACATCCGGAGCCGCGTGCTGCTCCATAAATTCCACCATCGCACCTTTATGCGCATCCACATGACGGATATAACGCATCAGTGTCTCCGGTTTTTTCCAGGTGCCTTCCTGCATGATCCGGGCGATAGGATAGCCTTTATCAGCCATATCCTGAGCTGCGCCCACCCTGGCGCTGTGGCCACTCCATCCGGTATAACGATTTTTGTTAGCCTTCACTGCGCCGCCTTTTCCAGCAGTATGCCATGCACGGTCAAAGATCTGTTCCAGTGCCCGGGTGCTTATCGGCTTTGCTGAAATCATTGCCCGTCCAGATCGGTGTACAGCAGTAAACAGAAAGGCATCAGGCTGGCCGGATAGCCCGGCTGCATCGATCCACTCTTCCAGACGCTGAGTTGAACGGGCACTGAGCGCCTTGATCAATCCGCCGGTCTGCACAATCGTTTTTGTCCACGCCACATCCAGAATGATACGACCATCACCGGCACGCATCACATCACGCACCCGCAACCGTGACAGTTCACTGATACGCAGTAGCGTTGCATAGGCGACATGCAAAAAAGCCAAATCACGAAGTGCCTGAAGGTTATCAGAACCTGACCACTGTTTATCCAGTGCCATCAGGTCGGACAGCCTGAAAGGCACGGCCTGGCCAGCGCGCTCACCCTCCATCACGGCCACACGATTTATCTTCTTCATCGTACGATAAACCAGTGGCGAGAGATTGGGCACCGGCAACCCGGCGTTACGGTGTAACATCGAGATTAACGCAGCGTGTGAAGTGATCGTCGAGGAGGCCCGGCCGCTTTCAGCCAGAAAAGAGAGATAGTCGCGCAAATCCTCTGCACTCATTGGCAGGAAAGTACGCTGATTATCTTCTGACCACTGATTGCAGATTCGCATGACGCTAAGCAGCTGTCGCCAGGTATTGGGGGAAAATGCCTCTTTGTCCTGAACGAACTGCCTGAGCCGTTCGGTGATATCACTATTCCGGGTCACCGTCAGATGGGTTAACGGCACTATCTCGCTCATTTTTGCTCACTTATCAGTCAGAAAACGTGATGATCGCGCTACGTGAATTCTGAGAATTCATCAGGGGGATAACCGGTCAGAATTTACGTAGCGTTGCCATTTTGCAGGGTGATCTTTGCTGCTCTATATCATAACCCGACGACTTTCCTGTGTCATGACTTCGTATAAGAACAATTATACGAAGCCAGGTTAAGGTGCCGGATTCAGCCCGGTTTTGACCTGATTGACAGACGTTCAAATGGGTAGGGCAGAAAGACGTCCGGAACATCAGCCCACCCTGGGTTGATGAAGAAACGGTTATTTCTGGCAAGGCATAAAATGAATAATTGAAGGAAAGTCTGAATAATGATTCAGTGAAATGGTGAAATAGTGACCTGATAAATACAATTTGATTAAAGTCAGCACTTCCAGTGCGCGGAGTATGGCGAAAAGGAAAGAACGTGAAGTGAAATTAACAGACCATTGAAGGTTGAAAATTTTATTATGTAAGCAGCCAGTTTAATTTAAAGATAATTGAAGGACCCTAAATGAAAATACTGTCTACCAGATCCGTTTGAGAACGCTTTGCTTACTGAATTTCTGGAATGGAATCTCCACATGCTAACCCGGCTATCATCCTATGAACAGTTCTTATTCACGTTATCCGGGAGCATATCTGCATCCTGAATCAGAATAAAAAACTAAATACTGACTTCGCAAAGATTTAAATATCAACTATTGGCGATCATACGTTATCTTCCAGCCTGAATAAAAAGCAACGTTGATGCTTTATGTCAGATAATTTATCGAATGAGACTGATAATTAACTTATTATCGAAAATTAATTTCTGGCAAGGTAACGGGCATTTCTTCCTGATGCGTTATTAAATTTTTCATGACTGCGTCTGAGTTAAGTCACAGAACGCTGTCATCACCAGGGTAAAAAGAGGATATCTCATGAAAAAAACGTTATTGTCACTGTGCCTATTTGGCCTGTCCTGCGCACCGGCTATCACGCTGGCTCAACAGCCTGTGACCTGTGTTAAAGCATCTGAACAGGATGTTGCCAGCCTGTTTGATACCTGGAATAATACGCTGGCAACCGGCGATGCCACTAAAGTCTCTGAATTATATGTCAGCGATGCCGTGCTGCTGCCAACTATTTCAAACCATGTGCGCCTGACAGACCAGGAACGCATTGATTACTTTAAAGACTTCCTGAAAAAAGGCCCGAGCGGTAAAATTGATTCCCGCACCATCCGAATCGGCTGTAATAAAGCGATTGATGCCGGCGTTTATACTTTTACCTTCAAAGATAATTCGCACGTCACAGCACGTTATACTTTCACCTATGTCTGGGATGGCAAGGGCTGGAAGATCTCCACTCACCACTCTTCAGCTATGCCAGAGCCAGTAAGCCAGCCTTAACAACCGGTGTGGCAGGATGAAAACCAGCTTCACAATGCGAAGCTGGTTTTATTAATTCCGCCATTTCAGAATTTTAGATAACTGCCGATTTTTCCTGGCAAAAAATTATTTCATGGTGTAATCCCTTAAAAAAATTTCACACCTGAATTCTTGTGATTACCTTATAAGGCTCATTGGTACTAAAACACGTAACCCCATTATCATGGTTCGGTTAACATTAATAAATGTTATCGCCAGACGGCGCTCGACTGCATTATCAGCCTGAACACCGCCGCTGCGTCATATTCATCTATCATCAATATGCTTAATCACCGTTGCCGATCTGCCAGATAAATGTCGGATCGTTGCCATTTACCTCCCAGTCACCCACGTTGCGGATTTTGTAGATCACCGGGTTGTGTGATGACACTGTGCGGGCGTTGCGCCAGTGCCGATCCAGCGCCTTGCTGACGCGGGTATCGGACGCGCCCAGCGCATTGAAGAACTCCGTGGCAGCTCGCGTCACTAGCTCCACCGCGACTACCTGCGCCCGGGCGGACTCCACCTCTGCCTGAACGTTCGCCGCGTGAAGCTCCGCTTCATTCGCACCGCTCAGTTGCAGTTCAAATGCCCGTTGCAGTGAGTGGGTCGACCGATCAACGGCGGCTTCAACGGCCCAGATCCAGCTGCTGATCTGACCGACAACCTGCAGCACCTGCACATCCTGCTTAACCTGAGGCGCATTGCCGTGGCTGTACATCCGTTTACGCTGCGCGACCCCCTGTGACGCATCGCGTACTACGGCCCGGCCTATACCCGCCAGCGTGGCTAATAACACATGCTGATAAAATGCGGTCTGATAGCGAAAGCGCTCACTGAAATCATAAACATGCGGCTGCTCCACGCGGGCATGATGAAAGCGTGTGGTGCCACTGCCGGTCAGCCGCTGCCCGAAACCATCCCAGTCATCATCACGTTCCACCTCTTTCTGATGCGTGTTCACCAGCGCGATGACGTCGCGGCCGTTGTCAGTCCGCTGTGCATAGACATCAATCCAGTCCGCATAGAGCGTGCCGGTGCTGTAAAACTTCTCACCGCTGATCCGCCATTCTCCCTCTGCCGGTGAGACCTGGGTGTTGACCTCACCCAGCTTAACCGCTCCGATTTCACTCCAGCCACTGCCCACCAGCTCACCATCTACGAAACGGCGGAACCAGCGCCGCCGCTCTTCACTTTCTGGCTGGTTCAGGCGATCCTCAATAAAAGCGAAGTGCGCACGCAGCGCCTGTGGCAGATTCGAATCCGCTTCAGCCAGCGCGGTCAGCAGGGAAAAGAGCTGCGGCAGCGAGACGCCGAAACCGCCTTCTTCTTTAGGGATACGCAGGGTGCCAAACCGCGCCTCCTTCAGCCAGCGGATCGGCTCATGCAGCAGAGTACGGTTGATTTCACGCGCGGCGGCACCTTCAGCAATACGGTTGAAGAGGGGCCGGAAATGTTCGGTCAGCGCGGCAAATTCAGTATGGGTTAAGTCAGACATGTTCTTCTCCTGTTGCAGGTTGTTCATCAATGTCCTGTCGGGTCGGTTCAAACCGGATAATCAACAGGAAAATAATGGGGATAAGGGCGGCGAGAGAGACGATCCAGAACATGTTGGTGCCATAACGGGCCTGCAGAATGGGCAGGATAAATAGCGCCAGCGCACTGCCGATGCCGGAGAGCGAGCGACTAAAGCCCACGCCGGTTGCACGAATGTGGGTCGGATAGGATAGCGCCGGATAGATCATCAACTGCGCGCCGGGTCCAAATCCTTCGGCAAACAGCCAGAGTCCCAGCATCAGTACGGCAAATACCACGCCGATAGTCGCCTGCGGATGACCGATCAGCGCCAGCGAGATTAGCGCGATAAACTGCAGCGCAAAACCCGCAATCGCCACATGCCTGGAGGGAAATTTCCATGCCAGTCGCATCCCCAGCAGACCGCCGGTAAAGGCGAACAGCGCGTTCAGCCCCAGTGAGGCCGAGATGGTTTCAAACACGCCCGCGCCCAGAAATTGCGCCAGGATAGAGGGCAGGAAGAAAGCAATGGCGGTGTACTCAAAGGCGATACAGACGTTCATTACTGCGCTGACGATGGTGCGTTCAAGGTATGGCTTCTGAAACAGCACGCGGAAACTCACCTTCGGGGCCGCTTTCACGGTTTCGGTTTTTTCGGGCTGCTCTTCATGCGCAATAATGCCGTAGGAGTCGCGCAGGATACGAACTGCTCCGCTCAGGTCTCCCTGATTGGCTGCCCACAGCGGTGACTCATTCATAAACTTGCTGCGTACCGCGATAATGAGCAGGGCCGGTACCGCGCCAAACAACAGCGAGGCGCGCCACAACCAGTCGATGTGTTCTGCAGGTAGCAGGAAATAGAGCGCAAAAATAATAAAGAAGCAGGCAGATGACGCGGCATACCACATCGGGCACCAGGCGGCGAGGCGCGACGCTTTGTTCCCTTTGCCGGAGAATTTAGAGAACTCCGCCAGGTAGGCCATGGCAACCGGCAGATCGATTCCTACCCCGATTCCCATCAGAAAACGCGCGCCAATCAATACCCAGACGTTGGGCGCCAGACCCGCAGCTATCGCAGAGACCACAAAGAACAGCATGTCCGCCATAAACACCGAGTAGCGGCCATATTTATCGGTCAGCCAGCCGCCAACCAGGTTACCGACGATGGTGCCGATCATAATGGAAGAGGTCACCAGTCCGGTCAGCACCGGGGTTAAACCAAACTCTTTCACCACATCGTCAATACCATAAGAGAGCGTGGTGAGATCGTAGGCATCAAGAAATACACCGCCCAGCGCCAGGAACACAATCCAGCGGGCGTAGCTGTTTTTCTCGGTATTACTGTTGATCAGCCGGGCTACATCACTCACCGAACGAACCGGCGTGGAGTGGGGCGGCGGGGCGGTCAGGGTGTTGTCAATCTCTAATGTACTCATCATATCCTCGTTATTATATTCAGCAGGTAACGAGGGATTTATAGGCATTCCCGGCTCAGTAAACAACCAACAAATAACGATAACTATTTCAGTATATTCAATAAGTTAATCATTAAAACACGACCACGACAGACGCCGGATGAATAGCAGGATTCATCCGGTACGAATTAAAGCATTACTCTTTTCCTGACCTGAAATCGGCGCTTTTCTCAGCCGTTAATAAATCTGTTAAGCGATGACTGAGACTATTAACCGGCAGATTTCATCCTGATATTTCAGCGCTATTTACCCGAGTTTCTGCGTCAGCGTTACGACGATAACCGGCACCCGGATGTGGCGACGCCAGCCGCGGCCCCTGTCCGAACAACTTCTCACGCAGCGTACCGGGCTGATACTCCTGCTTGTAGACGCCGCGCTTTTGCAGTTCGGGCACCAGCAGTTCCACCACGTCAGTGAAGGTTTCATGCGTCACGGCGTAGGCGAGGTTAAACCCGTCAACGTCGGTCTCTTCAACCCAGCTCTGCAGTTCATCCGCTACGGTTTCGGCGCTGCCCACCAGCAACGGGCCAAAACCGCCAATGCCCACCCAGTCAGCCAGTCCCTGCACCGTCCACTGACGATTGGGATCGGCGGTGGAGAAGGTCTCAACCGCCGACTGAATGGCGTTGGTATGCAGATGCTTTAATACCTGTTCCGGCTGATACTGCCCGAAGTCGATACCGGTCCAGCCCGAAATCAGCGCCAGCGCGCCTTCGTAACTGACATAGCGTTTGTACTCCTGCCATTTCGCCTGCGCCGCCAGGTCAGTTTCACCCACAATCACCGTCTGCAGATTGAAGATCAGGATGGAACGCGGGTCGCGTCCCGCCTCAGCGGCCCTGCGGCGAATATCTGCCACAGTTTTCTTCAGCAGTACTTTTGAGGGTGCTGCCACGAACACGCATTCAGCATGTTCCGCCGCAAAGGCTTTACCCCGGCTGGAGGCACCGGCCTGGTATAGCACCGGCGTGCGCTGCGGTGACGGCTCGCAAAGATGAATGCCCGGCACCTGGAAAAACGTTCCCTGATGGTTAATCGGATGGATTTTATTGGGGTCGCTGAAAATATGACGTTCACGATCGCGCAGGACAGCGTCGTCTTCCCAGCTTCCTTCCAGCAGCTTATAGATAACCTGCAGATACTCATCGGCGTAGTCGTAGCGCGCATCGTGGTCGGTCTGAGCCTGATGCCCGATATTGCGCGCACCACTTTCCAGATATGAGGTGACAATATTCCAGCCAATACGGCCTTTGGTCAGATGATCCAGGGTCGATATTCGCCGCGCAAACGGGTAGGGGTGTTCAAACGACAGCGAGGCGGTCAGGCCAAAGCCCAGGTGTTCCGTCACCATGGCCATCGGCGTGATTAACGCCAGCGGATCGTTTACCGGTACCTGTGTAGCCTGACGGATGGCGGCATGGTTATTACCGTTGAGCACGTCATAGACACCCAGCACGTCAGCAATAAACAGCCCATCAAATTTACCGCGTTCCAGCAGGCGGGCTAAATCGGTCCAGTACGCCAGGTCTTTGTACTGCCATGAGCGGTCGCGGGGATGCGCCCATAAGCCGGGTGACTGATGACCGACACAGTTCATATCGAAAGCATTCAGGCGAATTTCACGTTGCGATGACATAGCGACTCCTGAGCGGATACGGCAATCGCTTGCCGCCCACCTTTTAATGTGTGTTTTATAAGGAAGATTCAGTAGGTGAGTGAGTCGGGACATCGCTCGCTGAAGGGTAGCGGCGGGGTGGCGAGGAGCTGTCGTGCAACGGACTCGGCATGTTCCGCCACCTGCGGTAATCCCATCAGCTCGCCAAAACGACCCCGTGCGGCAGGCCCGGCAACATACAGTCCGGGATTAGCTTCACCGTTCACATTCAGCGTCTGAGACAGCGCATTGACCTGGATCCCCAGCGCCAGCGAGTCAGGCTGGATCACGCCATCGCCATGGAGCTGACGCAGCAGCGCATTGCTGTTAAGCAGCGCATTGTGTGCAGGGCCGGTGGTGACAATGACTTTCTCCACCTCCAGCATGTGTGATTGCGCACCACGCAGGCGCAGCGTCAGCCGGAGCGTTGCGCCACCCGATTCAGCGGCGATAAGGCGCGCCGCCAGCAGATTCAGCTGACCGCTGGCCTGCTGCTGGCTGAGAACCTGGCTCACCTGTGGCGCAATACGATAGCGATGAACATCCCACCAGGGACGGAGATGATGCAGAAAGCGCTGCTGCTCGTGCAGCGACAGACTCTGCCAGATGCGCTGACCGTTACGGCGAATATCATCCAGCACCAGCTGCCAGGGCAGATTCAGCGCCGCCGCCTGTTTAACTTCCTGTCGCACACGATGCAACCAGCCGCGCGCGGTAGCAGGTTGCGGCTGACTGTAATCCAGGGCGTAAGTCTCATTGTTGCCACTCAGATTGGCACGCGGCAGCTGGCCACGACGGGAGAAGACGGTAATCTTTCCACGGTGCTGCTGGCGATGCAGCGAGGCCACCACGTCAGACATCGTCAATCCTGAACCGATAATCGCGACCCTGTCGTCAGGAGCCACCTGAGCCAGCGCATCGCGCTGCCAGGGATTAGCAATCAAAGCCGGATGGCCCTGTAGCGGCTTCAGCAGAGCAGGCAGATCCGGTGGGGGATGGCTGATCGCCAGCACTACCTGATCGGCATGAATCTGCTGCCCGAAGGCCGTGGTCACCACGCCATTCTTAAAGGCAACCGCACTGTCACGCAGATGACTCAGTTTCACCGGTGAGTGCTGCTGCTGATGCACAAACTGCGCATTGACCCAGCGCCCGAACTCACCACGCTGCGGGTAGACGTTGTCGTCATGCCACAGTGCCTCCGGGTCGTTGTTAAAAGCAGGAGAGGCGCGATAGTCGCAATCAAATGCCCCTTCTTCATCACCGGCAAGCTGCATTCTGGTGGCCGGCACATTAATGCGGTGAGCTGGATCGGTGGTGCCGTATGCCACGCCCTGCGCCAGCTGCGCGCGGGGTTCAATTACCGTCACCTGCAACCCCGCCTGGCCAGCCCGGGCCAGATGGATCGCCAGCGCGGTGCCGGTGAACCCGCCGCCGATAATGACAATCTGCTGTTGTGACATAAGCGAGCCTTTTTCCTGTTAACTGACTAGCTGGCGCTGGTCTGTTTAGCCGGGCGACGGTCGCCGCCGATGGTTTCACCAAACGGACCGGTGTTGACGCTGCGCTGTTTCTTTTCGGCGTTGGCGGCCAGCGGCAACAACGGCATTACCAGCTCAGCAAAGCGGTGTGCCTCTTCAAGATGCGGATAGCCGGAGAAGATAAAGTTCTCAATGCCCAGTGCCTGATACTCCCGGATGCGATCGGCAACCTGCTGCGGATTGCCGACCAGCGCAGTTCCTGCACCGCCGCGCACCAGGCCAACGCCAGCCCAGAGATTGGGACCGATGCGCAGGCTCTCACGCGACCCCTGATGCAGGGCACTCATCCGCGCCTGACCGGTGGAGTCCATGCGGGCAAAGATTTTCTGCGCGGCGGCGATAGTTTCTTCATCCAGGTGAGAAATCAGCCGATCGGCCGCCGCCCAGGCTTCCTCTTCCGTTTCACGTACTATGACATGCAAGCGGATGCCATAAGAGAGCGTACGGCCCTTCTCCTGCGCCCGCTGACGAACCACCGCCAGCTTCTCCGCGACCTGTTCAACCGGCTCGCCCCACGTCAGATAGGTGTCGATCTGATTTGCCGCAATGTCGATAGCTGCCTCCGACGAACCACCGAAATAGAGTGGCGGACCGTCTTCCTGCACTGGCGGGAAGAGGATCTCAGCGCCTTCCACGCGAATATGCTCACCTTCAAAGTCTACCTTCTCGCCTTTCAGCAGGCGGGAGTAAACCTCAAGAAACTCTTTGGTCACCTGATAGCGCTCTTCATGACTCAGGAAGATGCCGTCACCTTTGTTCTCCACCGGATCGCCACCCGTGACCACGTTGATCAGCAACCGGCCGCCGGAAAGACGGTCCAGCGTTGCCGCCATGCGCGCCGCCAGGCTGGGCGGTTGCAGGCCGGGACGCACGGCCACTAAATAGCGCAGCTTTTTGGTGATCGGTGCCAGTGCCGAGGCGACCAGCCATGAATCCTCGCAGCTTTTACCGGTCGGGATTAACACACCGTAGTAGCCCAGATTATCTGCCGCCAGCGCAACCTGCTGTAAATAGGGTAAATCGACTGCTCTGCCGCCTTCGGTGGTACCCAGATAGCGCCCGTCGCCGTGAGTAGGCAGAAACCAGAAGAGGTTGGGATTTTCCTGTGTCGCATGGCTCATTAGCAGATTCCTTTATAACGATATTCAAATTTATCACATAGGGTTAATCCCTTTGGTTATATAGCCCTAAGCAGGATGCGTGCCAGTGCGGTTAAATAATTTTATTATTAAAATTCAATGATTTATCATTTTGATGGCAGATGTTAATCTGCTGCATTCGCAACAGAAGGAGTTGTACTCTGCTGCATCGGCAACAACCTGGTGTGTTTCAGCTCTCGTTTCAGCGTCAGCGGCGCGGTATGGTCATGACTTTCCTGCTCACCCGGTAAAAAAGATGCAGATAGCCAGCCCTGAGTTAATTGACCCCGCATCACGCGCCTTTAAAAGCGTGCTGGATCAGCTCGCGCCCACCGATGCAACCGTATTAATTATTGGCGAAACCGGCACCGGCAAAGAGGTGATGGCGCGCTACCTGCATCATCACAGTGCGCGCAGCCGACAGCCTTTTCTGGCCGTTAACTGCGGCGCACTTACCGAGAGCCTGGCGGAGTCGGAGCTGTTTGGTCATGAGAAAGGCGCCTTTACCGGCGCACAGGATAAACATCGTGGCTGGTTTGAGGCGGCAGAGGGCGGCACGCTGCTGCTGGATGAGATTGGTGAGCTAAGCCCGTCGCTGCAGGTGAAGCTGCTACGCGTGCTGCAGGAGCGTGAGATCACCCGCGTGGGATCCTCCAGGCCAGTAAAAGTCAATGTGCGGGTCATTGCCGCGACCAACCGGGATCTGGTGATGGCAATTCGTGAGCGGCGATTCCGGGAAGACCTTTACTATCGGCTGAATGTGGCCAGCGTCACACTGCCGCCGCTGCGTCAGCGCTGCGAAGATATTCCGGTGCTGGCCAGTCACTTCCTGCAGCTCTATGCGCGCCGTCTTGGTCGTCCTCAGCTTCGCCTCAGCGATGAAGCCATGACGGTGTTGATGAACTACAGCTGGCCGGGCAACATCCGTGAACTGGAGAACACGCTGCACAACGCCGTGCTGCTCAGCAAAACCTCACTGGTCACGCCCCAGCAGCTGCGGCTAAGCCCTCTTGCGGGGAGCGATCTGCCGCAGGGAGAGGAGGCACTGGATCAGTTTTTACGCCAGCAGATGCAGCAGAGTGACACGCCGCTCTATCCGCGGGTAATTGCTGCGCTGGTAAAAAATGCGCTGGAACTCACCCAGGGTAATCAGTTACAGGCGGCCGCGCTGCTGGGTATCAGCCGACATACATTGCGCACGCAGCTGGGGCATCTGGGGGTGATTAAACCGCGCCGCGGTTCAGTGCGTCAGCGCGATGCTGCTCCTGGTCAGCAGCCTGAGCGGGAGCGGGAACTGCGTATTGGTTATCAGAAATTTGGCAACCTTGGCATCCTGAAAGCCCGCCAGTCGCTGGAACAGCAGCTGGCCGGGCAGGGCGTCAGCGTCATGTGGAGTGAGTTTCCTGCGGGTCCCCAGCTTCTGCATGCGCTGAGCAATAAGGAGATCGATTTCGGAACTACTGGTGAAGTCCCCCCCTTGTTTGCACAGGCCAGCAATAGTCCGATGGTCTATGTCGCCTGGGAACCTGCCGCCCCGCAGAGCGTGGCGCTGCTGGTTCCGAAGAGCAGCCCGGTTCAGCAGATTGGCGATCTCCGGGGCAAACGTATCGCCGTGAATCGCGGTTCCAACGTTCACTATCTGTTATTGCAGATTCTGGATGAGGCGGGTTTAGCGCTGGATGATGTGCGCATTGTCTATGCCCCACCTAAATATCCGCTGACGCCCAGCGATCTCAACGCGGTGGATGCCTGGATGATGTGGGACCCGTTACTCAGCGATGCGGAGAACAGCGGAGAGTTCAGGGTAATTGCGGATGGCACTGGCCGGGTCAATAACCATCAGTTTTACCTGGCTGAGCGCGGATTTGCGACGCACTCTGGCGATCTGTTACAGGTTCTGCTTAACGCGCTCGAGCAGACCGGCCGCTACATTGATGCGCATCGTGCTGAAGCTGCCGGGCTGCTCTCCACGGAACTCGGCATCTCTGCCACCTCACTGATGCACGCCTTAGCCCGGCGCAGCCATCAGACCCAGAGAATGAACCTGGCCATTATCCGGGAACAGCAGACCATCGCGGACCGCTTCTATGCGCTGGGGTTATTCAGTCGCGCCATTCGCGTACGCGAGTCGGTCTGGCATCCATAGCGTTTTTTTAGCTAAGCATCGAACATTTCATCGCTAAGCGCTTCAACCCGCGTTTGTTATGTTGCGCAGACAACAACCAGACTCAGGAATGAGAGATGAAACAAGTTTTACTCAGCGCTTTGATTATTGCCGCCCAGGCGGGTTTCGCGTTCAACACCCAGGCAGCAGAGAAACCCGAGACAGTGAACATCGGTTTTCAGAAAGCCAATATCTTTGCGCTGCTGAAGTATCGCGGCACGCTGGATCAGGAATTAAAAAAGCAGGGTATTGCGGTGCACTGGATTGAGTTCCCGGCCGGACCGCAGATGCTGGAAGGCTTAAACATCGGCAGTATCGATCTGGCCGCTACCGGCGACGCGCCACCGACATTCGCTCAGGCAGCGCAGGCCGATCTGGTTTATCTGGGACACTCGCCTGCTAACCCTAAAACCGAAGCGATTGTGGTGCCCGCAGACTCGCCAATTAAAAGCGTGGCGGATCTCAAAGGCAAGCGTGTGGCGCTGAATAAAGGTTCTGACGTTAACTATCTGCTGGTCACCGCGCTGGAGCAGGCAGGGCTGACTTATAAAGACATTACGCCAGTCTATCTGCCACCTGCGGATGCGCGCGCCGCTTTCCAGCGCGGCGCGGTAGATGCCTGGGTCATCTGGGATCCCTACTACGCCGAAGTGGAAACCAACGCCCATGCGCGGCTGCTTAAAAATGCCGAAGGGCTGGTGCCGCACTACACCTTCTACCTTGCCAGCCGCAAGTTCGCAGAAACTTATCCTCAAATCGCCACTGAGGTGGTGGATGAGCTGGGTTCGCTGAGTCAGTGGGCTAATCAAAATCAGGAAGAGGCAGCAAAAATCATGTCCACCTCAACCGGTCTGCCGCAGCCGATCTGGCAGCGCGCCCTGGCAAGGATGCCGTTTGGCGCAGAGCGGATGACGCCAGACGTCTTCACCCAGCAGCAGGCGCTGGCAGATACCTTTACCCGGATTGGTCTGTTGCCGGTGAAAGTCGATATCCGCAGCGCGACGTGGTCGCAGGATAAGAAGTAGGCAAGCATCAGGCGAATATTTATCCGGATAAGCTTCGTCTGACATCTGATAATCAGTCTCTCTAAATAGCAACAGGCGGCCTTGCTAATCTCTTTCCGGTAATAGGTCCGTAGCATTACAGCAGGGTGAGGATAAGCAGAAAGGCGGGGAAGACAAAAGGGAATTTAGCGAAGCGGTGTTTATATTTCATAGAGTTACACGATGTTAATGTTAGCAGCCTGCTTCATAATCTGTTCTACACTTACGCATTCAATTACGCCCGTTGATTGAAAAGCAGCATCACGAAGAGGGTACGCGTCAGCAATGCATCATGCAGTCGCCACCCTCAAAACTGATCATGCCCGTGAGGTAAACATTATGAAAGCAGTTGTCTATAACGGACCTTTTGACGTTTCAGTCAAAGACGTTCCGGATCCGAAAATCGTTCGTCCCACCGATGTGATTGTCCGTATTACCACCACCAATATCTGCGGTTCTGACTTACATATGTACGAAGGGCGAACCAGCTTCGAGCAGGGTCGCATCTTCGGCCATGAGAATCTGGGCCAGGTTGTTGAAATCGGTAGCGGTGTAGAGCGGATTAAAGTCGGTGATTATGTCTGCCTGCCCTTTAATATCGGCTGCGGCTTCTGTGAAAACTGCGAGAAAGGGTTAACCGGTTACTGTCTCACGGCAAATCCGGGTACGGCCGGTGCCGCCTATGGCTTTGCGGAGATGGGCGAATGGGAGGGTGGTCAGGCGGAGTTACTTCGTGTTCCCTTTGCTGACTTTAACTGCCTGGTACTGCCGCCGGATGCGGCAGAAAAGGAGGAAGACTACGTTATGCTGTCCGACATCTTCCCTACCGGCTGGCATGCCACGGAGCTGGCAGGATTACGCCCTGGCGAGAGTGTTGCCATTTACGGTGCTGGCCCGGTCGGCTTAATGGCGGCACATTCGGCCATGATTAAAGGCGCATCACAGGTCTTTGTGGTCGATACCCATCCTGACAGACTGGCGTTAGCCGAACAGATTGGTGCAGTGGCGATCAATGGCGTGGGCGATGAGGCGGTCAATAAAATCCTCGAACTCACCGATGGGCGCGGCACGGATTGCGGTTGCGAGTGCGTGGGTTATCAGTGCTGCAATAAACATGGCCATGAGGACAACTCCGCCACGCTGAACAGCCTTGTTGCATCAACTAAGGCCACGGGCGGGATTGGTACGGTAGGCGTTTTTGTTCCTCAGGATCCCGGCGGTGCAACTGAGCTGGCTAAAGAGGGTAAAGTGCCGTTCGATTTTGGTACGTTCTGGTTTAAAGGTCAGTCAATGAAAACCGGCCAGTGTAACGTGAAAGCCTACAACCGCCAGCTCGCCAGGCTTATCCATCAGGGCAGAGCTAATCCGGCGCAGATCATCTCACATCGTCTTGCACTGGCAGATGCTCCCGAAGGCTATAAGCATTTTGACGATCGTGATAATGGCTGGACAAAAGTTATTCTGAAACCCTGAATCGTGAGCCATAGCCGCATAAGCCACATTCAGGCGGAAATGAGAAGGAGAACTAAAAGCCTGTCTGTGGTTTGATGCTTTCAGCGTGTGTTATGACTCTTATGAGAAAGAGGCGAGGTGAAAGCGCCGGGGCGTTTTGCAAATCAAATCGAACGGCTCTTTGCAGAATGATTTTGCGTTTAGCTTTTTTGATAAAGAACACATCAGTTTCAACGGGTTCTGAACATGCCGTGGCTGATTAACAGTGCCTCATGCTGATACGATAAAACGCTGTCAGGTAGCCCTGGAGGGGTTATGTCATACATAGTTTTGCGATACCCGTGCCCGCACAGAGGCGCTGAAAAGCGATCCCATTGCCATTGTTAAAGCAGGGAAGGGTTATCCGGTCGCAATACTCCACCAAAATCAGCCTGCATTTTATTGCGTCCCGGCAGAGCTTTACGAACTGATACCTGATGCCCTTGACGATAATGAACTGGTTAAACTGGTCCACGAACGCAGCAACCCGCCTCTGCTTGATGTCGTTCTGGATCAGCTTTTGTGAGTTATATCTTCGATACTCAATCGCATCAGTAAGATACGGCTGGTTCGTGTTTTGCAATGGTTCGGGCTTGTAACTGCTATTCAATACCGACAAATCCACTGTTTTAGCCGTCCGATCAAGGTCATAGGCAACCTGAATTCGAAGCTACATCTCAGGTGTACTGCCGATAACAGCAGCCAGTTTGATAGCCATCTCAGGCGTTGCAGCGGTGATACCAGAAACCATTCCTGATGCTGTAGAGGGTGCAATAGCCAAAGCACGAGCCAACTCCCTGATTCCATTGTCGAGATCTTCCATGATGTCGGAAATAACTTCACCTGCGTGTGGGGGATTAGGCATTGTCTTTAGCGATAGTCCTCATAATTTAGAATCCAGGCGTCACCGTTTTTAAACTAAAAGTAATGCGCCCGTTTCCCGTAACAATTATGTATTATTTAACATAATTAGTATTATGCGCTCTGTTTTCAGGCTTGAATTACATCTGGCTTTGCTAATCTACCTTCAACCCTATCGCTGCCTCCACACCTTGAGCAATCTTCCTCAATGTCCTACCTTCAATCAGCGCCCAAACGCCTCACAATCACACTCGTCCGATCTACCGGAGGCCCAATGAGCAACATTAGCAACCCCAAACCCTATAGCGGCACCCTGTTTTTCGATGTGAATGAAACCCTTTTGTCCACTACCGAACTGAACCATGCTGTCGCGCAGCGGCTTGGCAACAGGCCGGAGCGCGCCGAGGCCTGGTTTACCTCACTGTTGCATCATTCACTGGTCGAGTCAGTGACCGGCAGCTGGCACAGCTTTGGTGATATTGCCGAAGCAGTACTGAAGATGACCGCTGCGCGTTACGGCGTCACTCTGCCAGCTGACGCGACGCCGCTGGCTGACATTATCGCC
This sequence comes from Pantoea sp. XY16, assembly GCF_025153065.1. Classification (NCBI taxonomy): domain Bacteria; kingdom Pseudomonadati; phylum Pseudomonadota; class Gammaproteobacteria; order Enterobacterales; family Erwiniaceae; genus Pantoea; species Pantoea sp. XY16. Next base: position 143,263 of record NZ_JANZNP010000014.1, read on the forward strand.
GCCATGCCCGCCCATCCTGACGTTGCCGCAGGACTGACGGCCCTGAAGCAGCAGAGTTTTACGCTGGTTGCGCTGACCAACTCCTCTGCCGCGCTGGCTGAAAAACAACTCAGCTCAGCCGGACTGGGACCGCTGTTCACTCGCATTCTCAGCGTGGAGGAGGTTCAGATTTATAAGCCCGACCTGAGAGTTTATCAGTGGGCAATGGAGGAGATGGGCAAACCCGTGTCTGAGTGCATGATGGTGGCGGCGCATGGCTGGGATGTGGGCGGCGCAAAACGGGCAGGCATGAAAACTGCCTTTGTCAGCCGTCACGGACAGGTACCTTATCCGCTGGCACCTGCACCTGATTTGATCGTCAGCGATATCCAGGCGCTGGCCGCACAGCTTAAACTGCCCGGCTAAGCATAGTGCTCAGTGATTCCCGGTAAAACCCAGGCAGTCAGTCTGCCTGGGTCTCAAACGCCGCTCTGACCGCTTCCACGATGCGCCCGGACAGCGTCGTATCGTCCAGCACCGGAAACGCTTTTTTAAGCTTGCCAGAGATCTGCCAGCCATTTTCCTTCAGCGAACGAATAATGCGACTCGCGTCCTGATCGGGCATTTCAACGACGTCCTTCAGACGCTGCTGTGCACGCTGAAATATCACCAATACGCGCGCTTCATCAGCCATCTCTTTTCTGACGGTATGCTCTATAACTTTGCAGGTATAAAGCACATGCTCGGTTAAGTCGGGATAGCGCCAGGCGAACCGGGCATCCTCATACTCGCTGAAACTGAAGTTGCTCAGCGTGTCATCTTCATAGGTTTTCAGTTCGCCAAACCGATAGCAGCCCGCATAGCGCCGCATCAGCCGTTTCGAGAACACGTCCAGCGTGCGATCGTAGCCGACCCGAAAATCCATCGAACTGGTGATGGTGGCTGAGACCGGCAGGATGACCCCATCCGGTATCGCTCCGTCACGAATCAGCGTGTCATTGATTAAAAATCGGTGGATGCGGCCATTGCCATCACGCATCGGGTGGATATAGACGAAGCCAAACGCAATAACCGCGGCACGGGCCAGTGGCGCGGCACCCCGCGTCGCCAGGTCAAAGGCTTTCAGGCCCTGCATGAAGCGAGGAACATCATCATAGTGCGGCGCAATATAATGGACGATATCCTCACGCATTGTCGACTGCCCGACAAACACGGGTGAGCGGCGCAGGCCCAGTCCCAGTGCGTCCTGGCCAAGAATGCCCTGCTGTATGGTATGCAGGCTGCTATCACTGAGCGAATCGTCAAGCTGTCCGCAATACTGCGCAATAACGTGAGCAAACCGCTGAATGCGGTCGCCCTGATCCGACTCTTTCTCAATGAGAAAACTGGCGCGCGACTCTTTAAATGTCAGCCAGCTGGCAGTGCGCATCAGAATGTCTGCGCCAAAGGCGTTATCCAGATCGTTTAAGGCATCATTGAGATCGAACGTAAGCGCCTGCTCAACGGCCGCGGTCCTGCGTACCAGCGGGCAGAAATCCACCGATCCTGGCAGGTTATCATTGATGCGCCAGCGTCTGACGCGCTTTACTGTCGTTCGGGTCAGATAGGCTTTGGATGAAATGGCCTCAATATAACCTCCATTGGTGACATCCGGTACCTGCAGCGTGTTGCCGGTCAGCCATTCATAGAGAAAGCCAGCCCGTCGCGCATACTGTCCGAACGGCTCCTGACGGCACCACGCCTCCAGCGGTTCCGGGCCGACAGCGGTAAACAGGCGGGCAAAAAACTCCAGGTGAATCTCTTCGTACTTGAGACCAAAGGCAAAGTGACCGGCAAAATCATCTTCCGGTTGATAGCCAAGTGGATAATGATTTTCAACCTGGCCCTGGCTGTCATGATGAGAGCGTACCGTTCCAATAGCTGACTTAACGCGTAATGGCTGCGCCAGTTGGATAGCATAACGTTCGCGCAGTGCGCTAAAGCCGACCAGCATAGTGAATCCTTTATCCGTTGCCCGAAAACGATAACAAAAAGGATTTTTAACACTAAAACGCTAATATGCCTATCATGGCGACATTAATTTTTGCCCGAAAACGATAATAACAATGATTTATGATGCGGAAACGCTAACTTATCTGTTCAGGGCTTAACCACAATGCACAGCAGTCCGATAACAATAATCGCTACGCCCGCCAGGCTATGCCAGCTGAACGCCTCATGGAATACCGGCACGCAGACCGCCACCAGCCAGACCAGCACGTAACTCAGGCTGAGCAGCGGATAGACCCGATTCAGCGGAAAATAGTGCAGCGCGCGAATCCAGCAAAGCATCGAGACACCATACGCGCCCAGCCCGGCCAGCAGCAGCAAGGCGGGCAGTATGGCAACAGCAGGCAGAGACACAATGCTGCTGGCATCGGGCAGCCGCGGCATCGCCCAGCGCATCATCAGCTGTGCCGCTGAGACCAGCAGCACGCTGCAGGCGACCCATCCATACCCTTTCATAGCTGACTCGCCATCAGCGCCACACCCGTCACCACCAGCAGCGTGCCGGCAATCTGGCGCAGCGTTAACCGTTCGCGCCAGAGGATGCGTCCGGCCAGCGCAACGAAAATGAAGTTCAGGCTCAGCATGGGATAGGCCTGACTCACCGGCACCCGCTGCAGTACCAGCAGCCAGAGGAGCATCGCAACGCCTAACAGCAGCACGCTCATGCCAATCCAGCTTAAGCGAATTCGGCGCGAAGTCGCGTGGGTCGCCTGTTTCTGGCACAGCTGCGCGCTGCAGCTGAGCAGACTCACCAGCACAATCAGCAGCAGCATTACTTCATCTGACCGTAATAGAGGCAGACCAGCCTGCCCTGACGATAGACCGCATCGGGCACCGGCACATCCTCAACGATATCGCTGTGCACCGAGTCGACCAGCAACATCAGCGACACGCTTCCGATACGGCGATGGTCAGCAAGCCAGCCGCCAAAGTCATCCTGAGAGACAAAGCGGGACTGCGCATCCGGGTAGCTCAGCCCATATTCCAGCTCGCCTTTAGTGTCATAGAAACCGATATCGCTGCGTTGCAAATGCCAGGCTGCCGCAGAGGCTACGCCAGGATTGTCCGCCAGGATAAAGCGGCTGGAGGCCAGACGCGCGCTAATCGTGGCAACAAAGTGCTGCGGCTGTTTAGCATCGCGGATTTTATCCGGGATCGCAGCGCCAATAAGCAGTGCGACCCCCAGCGGGCAAAGTGCGGCCGCCAGCCAGCGGCGTTGTGAAGATCGACAACTGTATGCGCCCACCAGCCCCCAGATGAGAAATGCCATCGCGCCCAGTACCAGCTTCAGCATCTCATGCGTAGCGAACAGCGGATGATGCGTCACGCTCCAGGGCGCGAGCACCAGCAGGACCGTTGCCAGAGTAAGGATGCCGAAAATCAGGTTAAGCCAGCCATTGACCGTTAAAGCGCGCCCTGCACGCTGGGCGGCGTTCAGCCCATAGTGCGCCATCAGCAGCGACAGCGGCACAAAACAGGGCAGTATATAAGTCGGCAGCTTGCCTTTAGCCAGGCTGAAAAAAAGCAGCGGCATGACCGTCCAGCTCAGCAGATAGAGCGCGCCCGGATGGTGCTGACGTTCGCGCCAGCCGGTCATTAATGCACCCGGTAACAGCGCCAGCCACGGCAGCGTGCCCAGCAGCAGAACCGGCAGGTAATACCAGAACGGCGCCTTGTGTTGTGCATTGTCCTCAGCAAAGCGCTGAATATGCTCAACCCAGAAGAAGTAGTGCCAGAAATCCGGTGCCTGATGATAGATCGCCAGCGCCCAGGGTGCGCTGATCGCCGCGGCTGAGAGCAGCGCCAGCGGACCGAAGCAGAGCAGTTCGCGCAGTCGCTGCCGCCAGATCGTCCAAGGCAGAATCGCCAGCACAGGCACTGCCAGCGCCAGAAAGCCTTTGGTCATAAATCCCATGCCGCAGGCGAGACCCAGTAGCAGATAGCCGCCCGCGCGCCCGGCGCGTCCGCTGGCCTCCGTCGCCAGCCAGAAGCTGCACATCCCGGCCGCCAGCCAGAGCATCAGCATGGGATCGAGCACTGCATAGGTGCCGACGCCATAGACCAGCAGCGAACTGAGGAAAATCAGGCTACTGACAGCGGCGGTGCGCGCCGAACCAAATATCCCCCTGCCGAGCCAGAAGATCAGCGCGGCAGTAATCGCCGTTGAGAATATCGCTCCTGCCCGCACGCCAAAGTTGTTATGACCGAACAGCCACTGACCCAGCGAATTGACCCAGTAGCCAGCAATCGGTTTTTCAAAATAACGCAGGCCGAAGAAGTGCGGCGTGACCCAGTTACCCGTGGCCAGCATCTCCCGACTGATCTCCGCATAACGGGTTTCATCCGGTTGCCAGAGGTCGCGGAACATCGGTGGGATCAGGTAATAGAGAACAAAAAAGCCGAAAAAAAGTAGCCACTTCGTGTTGTTATGTATCCGCACTAGTTCGCCTCTTCAGTCAGTTTCTGGCAGCCCAGCCACCCTTCCCGTCCGGGAATTTCGCCTCTGACGACCCTGCCCACCGGTAACGTGCTGAGATCATCGGGCAGCAGCTCGCCTAACGGACAGAACTGAATACCGTTACGTTCTGCAGCATCCAGCAGCTGGTCAAAGTCCGGGTAGCCGATGATCCCCTCGACTTCGGCATGTATGGTGTAAACCGCGCCCTCATCAGACGCGAGCATCTTCGCCAGAATGTAGTCGTTATAGCCTGCTGCGCTGACCTCGCGGCCAACCACTTCATCCCATGTGGGCAGCGTCACCGGAATCTGTACCGTGCCGATCTGCCCATCCGGCAGCAGAGGCCGGAACGGGCCGCTGCCCCGACAGTCGCTGTTGTAGTGAAAGCCAAAGTCCTGTTTGGCAGCGATGACCCGGCCATCAGCGCGCCAGCCTGCAACGGCCGAGCAGCTGACCGGGTGACCGAGGATTTCACTCAGCGTTTCGGTGCCGCGCGCTATCTGCTCAACCAGCTTGTCCTGCGGCCAGACGCCGGCCCAGGTCTGCCAGGCAAAGTGGTCCCAGGCATGCAGGCCGACCTCATGCTGACGGGTGGCGTCCTGCATGATTTGCCGCAGGCCGCGTCCCATCTGCTTTCCCGGCCAGGCCGTGCCGGCGAGCAGAATGTCCCAGCCATAGAGCGATGCAGCACGGGAACGCAGCATCTTCATGAGAAACGCCGGTTTCACCAGCCGCCAGAGATGACGGCCCATGTTGTCTGGTCCCACGCTGAAGAAAAAGCTGCCCCGCACCGCATGACGCCGGAACAGCTCAAGCAGCGCCGGCACACCCTGCTTCGTGCCGCGCCAGGTATCTACGTCAATCCGCAGACCAATCTTCTTCATCACTTATCAACCTGTTGCTCGACGGTGCGCAGGAAGAAGTCGAGGGTGTTGTCGATAGTGACATCCATCGTGACGGTCGGTGTCCAGCCGAGCAGGCGACGCGCATTACGGATAGCCGGTTTACGGTGCTCCACATCCTGATAGCCTTTGCCGTAGTAGCTGCTGCTCTCCACTTCCCGGAAACCGGCAAACGGCGGAAACTGGCTGCGCAGCGGATGACGCTCGAAACTTTCCAGCAGTTGCTCGGCCAGCTCTTTGATGCTGGCTTCGTTGTCCGGGTTACCGATATTGATGATCTGACCATCACAATTCTGCTGCCTGTTTTCGATGATGCGGAACAGTGCTTCCACGCCATCCTGAATATCGGTAAAGCAGCGCTTCTGTTTGCCGCCATCGATCAGCTTAATCGGCGAGCCTTCTACCAGATTGAGGATGAGCTGGGTAATTGCGCGTGAACTGCCGATGCGTGCCGCATTGAGGTTATCCAGACGCGGTCCCATCCAGTTGAAGGGACGGAACAGGGTAAAACGCAGCCCCTCTTTTTCACCATATGCCCAGATCACGCGGTCCAGCAGCTGTTTAGATACGGAGTAGATCCAGCGCTGTTTGTTGATCGGCCCGACCACCAGATTTGAGCAATCCTCATCGAAGCTGGCATCGGTACACATGCCGTAGACCTCAGAGGTGGACGGGAAAATGATGCGCTTCTGATACTTCACACAGTCGCGAATGATTTTCAGGTTCTCTTCGAAATCGAGTTCAAACACGCGCAGTGGGTTACGGGTGTACTCAATCGGCGTCGCGATCGCCACCAGTGGCAGGATGACGTCACATTTTTTGATGTGATACTCGATCCATTCGGAGTGAATAGCGATATCGCCCTCAACGAAATGAAAACGCGGATGTTCTAGGAAACGGCTGATAGCGTCTGAACTGATATCCAGGCCGTAGACTTCAAAATGTTCATCCTGTAACAAACGCTCGGTGAGATGGTTACCGATAAAGCCGTTAACACCGAGGATCAGCACGCGGGTACGGCGTTGCAGCGCCGACTGCGGCTGTGAATAGAGCAGCGCACCTGGCACCATGCCCAGGCTCTGCGCCAGCTGGCTGCCGTTCATATAGACGCCATGCTCAGACTGTCCGGTCTGGATTTCCAGTGCGCCTTCGCCACAGGCGATCAGGAATGGCTGTTTAGAGATGACAGTGCCCGGTTTTGCCTGCTTCTGCTGCGGATGAACCCTGCTCTTCCAGACGATAAATTTAACCGAACCGGCAAAGGCGAATGCCCCAGGCCAGGGATCGGTGACCGCTCTGACCAGGTTGTGAATTGTCTCAGCAGGCTGATTCCAGTCAATGCGGCCATCTTCGGCCGTGCGACCGCCCACGCGGGTTGCCTGGCTCTCATCCTGTGGCCACTCACAGACTTCACCCTGACGCAGGCGAGGCAAGACGTCGCTTAGCAACTGCTCTGCGGCCTGGGTCAGCTTGCGATGCAGCACCAGCGCGTTGTCCTGAGCGTCAATGGCCACTTTCTGCTGCGCCAGAATATTACCGGCATCTGCGCGCTTCACCATGCGATGCAGCGTGACGCCCGTTTCGCGCTCGCCATTGACCAGCGCCCAGTTCAGCGGTGCCCGGCCACGGTATTTTGGCAGCAGGGAGCCATGCAGGTTAAAGGCTCCCTTCTGAGCGCATTGCAGGATCTCATCGCTCAGCAGATGGCGATAGTAGAAGGAGAAGATCATCTCTGGTGCCATGGTACGGATGCGGTCAAGCCAGATCGGATGATTCGCCTCATCCGGCGCATAGACCGGAATGCCGTGTTCTGCCGCCAGGCGGGCTACCGAGCCGAAAAAGTTATTTTCGGTCGCCACGTCGTTGTGCGTAAAAATGGCGGTGATCTCATAGCCTGCATTCAGCAGGGCATTGATGCCGACACAGCCCATGTCGTGATAGGCGAAAACAACGGTCTTCATGATTGAGTATCCTGTACTGAAGGCTCTTCAGGAGCCTGAACAATGCGTTGAACGAAATAGCGCGGACGCGCGCGAACGTCGTTATAAATGCGCCCGATGTACTCCCCGAGCAGTCCCATACCCACAAACTGGGCGCCGATAAACATGAACAGCACGGCAAACAACACGAAGACACCGTCACCCGCCCAGGCCGCACCAAAAAAGAGTCGCAGTACGATGAGCACCAGCGAGAAGGCAAAGCCGGAGAGCGCAATCAGGCTGCCGACCACGCTGAGCAGTCGCAGCGGCGTGGTGGTCAGGCAGGTCACCAGGTCGTACATCAGATTGATCAGCCGCATAAAGCTGTATTTCGAATCGCCAAAAGCCCGTTCGGCATGGATCACCGGCAGCTCGATGGTGTGACGGGCAAAGGTGTTGGCCAGAATCGGAATAAAGGTGCTGCGTTCGTGGCAGTTGAGCATCGCTTCGACGATATGGCGGCGATAGGCGCGCAGCATGCAGCCGTAGTCTCCCATCGCTTTGCCGGTAACCCGCTGAATCAGGCGGTTAAGCGTGCGCGAGGCCTTGCGACGGAACCAGGTGTCCTGGCGCTGTTGCCGGACGGTGCCCACCACGTCATACCCCTGACGCGCAGCCTCGACCAGCCGCGGGATCTCTTCCGGCGGGTTCTGCAGATCGGCATCAAGGGTAACAATCAGATCGCCACGGACCTGGCTGAATCCGGCCATGATGGCGGAGTGCTGCCCGTAGTTGCGGTTGAGCAGCACGCCGGTTATCCGGCTGCCGGGAACGGTGGCGGCCTGTTCAATCAGTTCGGCAGAGCGGTCACTGCTGCCGTCATCCACCAGCAGAATTTCATATTCAAGGTTGAGGGCGTCGCAGGCGGCGCAAGTGCGCTGCAGCAGCTCAGGCAAACTCTCCTGCTCGTTATAGACCGGGATCACCACGGACAGCACATTGATCGGTTTGATATCGCGCATCTCAGGCCTCGGCAATGTCATGTAAAGCCTTAATCACGCGTTCTGCATCCTGATCCGTCATGGACGGAAACAGGGGAAGTGAACACATCTGCTGGCTGTTACGTTCACTGGCGGGCAGACGCAGATCGGGATAGCGCTCGCGGTAATATTTGTGGGTATGTGCTGCACGGAAATGCAGGCCGCTGCCGATATCTCGCGTCTTCAGCGCCTGCATAAAGGCATCACGGGACAGCCCGCAGCGTTGTTCATCAATGCGGATAATAAACAGGTGCCATGCATGCTGATGTGGCCACTCTGGCCGTGAAAGCGGTGTAAAAGGTAGCGAACGCAGCGCCTCAAGATAGCGTTCGGCAATCTCACGGCGGCGTGCAATAAAGCCCGGCAGTTTCTGTAACTGCACCAGCGCAATCGCTGCGCTGATATCGGGCAGATTGTATTTGAAGCCCGGCATCATCACTTCTGCCTGCGGCAGACGCCCCTGGGTCTGGCGATCAAACGCATCCACGGCAAGGCCATGAAACTTCAGACTGCGGATACGATCGGCGAGAGCAGCGTCATCGGTCACCACCAGACCGCCCTCCGCGCAGGTAATATTTTTGATGGCGTGAAACGAGAAAATTACCGTGCCGCGATGCCCGACCGGTCTGTCTTGATAAGTCGTGCCCACCGCGTGAGCCGCATCTTCAATAATGGCAATGCCATGCTGCTCAGCCAGCTGATAGATCGGTGCGATATCGGCAGGCGCACCGGCGTAATGCACCGGAATAATGGCGCGGGTGCGTGGCGTAATGGCCTGAGCTATCTCTTCCGGCGTCACCATCAGGTTATCCGGGTCGACATCAATCATGACTGGCGTGGCACCCAGCAGCGTAATCAGGTTAAGGGTTGAAACCCAGGTCATGGACGGCGTGATCACCTCATCGCCAGGCCCGATGCCCATCGCCATCAGCGTGACATGCATCCCGGCAGTGGCAGAGCTGACTGCAATGGCGTGCGGGTTGCCGGTCAGCTGAACAAAGGCCTGCTCCAGTTCGGCGCATTGCGCCCCGGTTGTTATCCATCCGGAGTCGAATACCGCTTTAACAGCAGCCAGCTCCTCATTGCCGAATGAAGGGCGGGAAAATGGCAAAAAATCCATGCTAAAACTCCTGCAAATCAAACCCATAAACTGTCGCGCGTTGTTAATCGGATACAACGCCGGAAAGAACTGAAATAGTGATTTATCAACACCCGGCAGGCAGATAAGACATAACAGGTTTCCCGTTATGGAATTAAGGTTACCGGACTGCTAATACAAGCTAACGTATGAAAGTTAACTGAACATTAAATAAAGAGGTTTAATTACAATAAAAACAACGAGGATTGAGTTAATGGATTTCTGAAAAGTTCACTATCATTTCAATAATACCGCCCCGGAACTCAACTCTTTTTGAGTTATTGATATTGTGTTTAAAAAACAGGAAGCCCAGCCTGTTATCAGCTCCGATGAAGCTCGCCTGACATAAATTTCCTTTAACGAGAAAACCTTAAGCCACTGATTACGATAAGCTAATTTCATATCGCAAATTGCCCCCTTAAGGGTGTCAAATACCTCCACTCAGGATTTCAGTAAAACGAAAGATTAATAAAGTCGACTTAATGTATTCTTAATATTTCCTGGGGTTGATGTTCTGCCCGCGGAATAATCATTACATTTTGGTGAATTTAAGGTGGCAGTCAGTTAATATCTTTAAGATTATCTGTGCCTCTGTGGTAAAAGCAGTGCTAATAAAAGCGAATAAGATCGCGGTTTCAGGCGTTAACGTTTGGTCTGTCTAAAAGAGAAAAAGTGATGATACGTGCCGCCTGTTTATGCACTCTGTTTGCCCTGATCAGCCCGGTGATCTGTGCCGCGCCGGTAACCTATGCCATTACCTCCGATAAAACGTCGATTGGCCTTTCGTGGCGTGCCTTTGGACATGACTTTTCGCAGGCCAGACTGCAGGGCGTGACCGGCACGGTTACGCTTAATCCGGATCAGGATCGTGACGATCGTATTGAAGTGAATATTCCGGTGGGAACGCTGGTGGCCTCGAACAGCCTGTTAACCTGGCAACTGAAAAGTGATCTGTTTTTTGACGCAGAGCGTTACCCGCAGATTTATTTCGTCAGCAGTCGCGTGGCTGCGTTGGGTGACGGTAATTACCGGATTTTTGGCACGCTGACGGTTAAAGCTGTCAGCCGGCCTGTCGTGATGCTGGCCTCGCTGGACAGTGGGAACACCCTCGATCCTGCCTCACGCTTGCTGGCGCTGCATGCCTCCACCGCCATCTCCCGCTCCGCCTTCGGTATGGACCGGCTGGTCGGGGTGGTGGACGACCGGGTAAATATTGCGCTAAAGATTGCAGCGCAGGTCAGAGAGCCGCGCTGACCGTCACCGCTGCGCGTGCTGCCGGATTACGTGAGCGCTGCCTGTAATGTTTCAGCGGTGGACGCCAGCTGCGCTGAGGGGTTGCGGCCAATCAGCACATATTGATAACCGTCGCGCGTCCACCAGGCCAGCTGCATGCCGTGGCGCTGTTCGCGGGCAATCGGGTTCGTGTTGTGCGGTGCGGGCGAGATACAAAGCGCCATCGGGCCATAATCTGCGTGCAGCCAGGCGATCTGCGCAATTGACGTCCGTTCGTAGCGCAGGATACGCACCATTTTCAGTTCAGCCCCCGCTACGTGCAGTTGCTGGGGGTGCAGCTGCAATCCTAAATCGAGTCGGGTGCGGTCCAGCCCCTTTTTCAGCGAAAGAGCATCACCGGGCATGTCGGCAAGCGTTTCAGCACTGTAGAGCGACATATAACGTGCTTCAAGATCGCGGATGGCCTGGCTTTCATCCTGCTCATCATCTGACGGTCTTGCCAGGAAACCGATACTGCTGCCCACCAGCAAAAAGCTGACAGACGCGGCAATCAGTGCCCGACGGCTGTATCCTTTGGCTGGCGGGGACTCGGGTGCGGTGATGGCCGCCAGCTGCTGTGCCATTCTGGCCTGTGGAGCCTGTTCCAGCAGCGGTGCAAAAGCCTGTTCAAAATCGAGACTGCTTTGCCGGAAATTCGCGGCCCTTGCGGCCAGTTCGGGATCTTCAGCCATCGCCTGCTCAAACTCTGCAGCTTCCTGTGGCATCATCTCACCATCCAGCCAGGCAACAATCGCCTCATCGCGCCACGGTGGCGTAAAAGTTTCCCTGTTCATTTCCGATTCTCCTGCGGTACGGGTGAGGCCGCTGTCTGCCTGGCCAGCGTGGCACGCGCTGCGGCCAGACGGCTCATAATGGTGCCAATCGGAACAGCCAGCGTTTCTGCCGCTTCCTGATAGGTCAGTCCTTCGACATAAACCAGAAACAGCGCATTACGCTGCGCTTCGGGCAAGGCGTTAACCTGTTGCATGATGCGCTGGTAGTGCCGGTTGTCGTCGCTGAAAGCATGGTTATCCACGGCCAGCAGTGCATCGGGATCAACGAATCCCTGGCCCTGTCTCACCTTTCGCGCCCGTAAGTCGCTGATCCAGATAGAGTGGAGGATCGAGAAAAGCCATCGGTCAATGCGTGTGCCCGGCGTGAACTGTGCGCTGCGCTCCAGCGCGCGCACGCAGGTCGACTGTACCAGCTCTTCTGCCATGTCACGGTTGTGCGACAGCACATAGCCGTAACGCCAGAGTCGCGTCAGGTGTTCTGCAAGGTGCTGACGGATGTCGCTGTGAGTGATTTTTCGATCCTCCGTGCCGAGTCACACCTCGGGATGGCCATTAATTGCGGCCTGCAGATCGCGGTACTCCTCGCAATCGGTGCCACAAATCCCGGCAATGGTTTTTAACTGTTCGCGCGCCAGGTCGGGTCGCCCTTTGATCATCCAGGCTTCACCAAGATATTCACGCACTTTAGCGTAACGGGGATCGAGCGCAATGGCGCGCTGATAATAGCCAATGCCCTCATCTGTGCGGCCCAGCTTGCGGGTAGCATAACCACGATAATTCCAGGCTTCGCGGGTATCCGGGTTTTTCAGCGTATCCAGCAGGTTCAGCGCTGACTGATATTCACCTTTTTTCGCCAGATGATAGGCGTAGCGCGTTTTGTCTTCGTCACTCAGCCTGCTGGTCTTCTCCGGTACACAGCTTTTGGTCTGACTGTCATAGACCTGACCTTTGGGGCAGTCAGGCGTCTTTTTCTCACTGTCATTGTCACCCATCGCCATACTTAGCGGCGAGTGCAGCAACAGTAACAGGGCCGGAACGGCAAGCAGAGGAATACCAGAACGTGTTGTCATCATTTTCCTTATCGGGTCAGGGAGGCAGTTGATGAAACCTGCCAGAGGCACTCCGCCAGCGCGGCGCTATACGGTAAACAGCTCAGCACCGGTTTCTATTCGATAAAAATAAACTTATTTTCTGGCCGCCAGCCATGCCTGATCAGATCAGCTCGTTTTCCACCTGACAGAAGTGTCTTTCCGCCAGAGAGATCACCGCAGCTTCCGCAATCGCCTGTGCCCTGAGACCATCCTCCAGGCCAGGCAGATCGCCAACCTGCTCCCCGTTCAGCGATCGGATAAATGCATCAAGATGAGCATAATAGGTTGGCTGCACCCGGCTGAACCAATCGGGCAGCAGACCTGGCTGCTGAATCTGCGCGCCCTGATAACAGCTGACGCCGCGCTGCGGCTGAGAGGCCGATTCCAGCATGCCGTCTGACCCCATTACACTGATACGCTCGTCATAGCCATAGCCGGTACGGCGGGTATTATCGAGCTGTGCCAGCGCCCCGTTCTGCAGCCGCAACAGCAATATGCTGGTGTCCACATCACCAAATTCACTGATAGAAGGCAAAGCCAGTGCTGCTCCCATCGCTGCGACTTCTGTTACCTCCTCTTCTGTCAGCCAGCGCAGCAGGTCAAAGAAATGGATAGCCTGATCGCGCATCTGTCCCCCTGACGCCTGAAGATAGGCCAGCGGTGGCATAGCCGAGGAGCGGCAGACCATCTGAATCAGTTCCACCGGGCCAATCCGCCCCTGACGGAGTTGCTGCTTCAGCTGCTGATGGCTGACATCGAAACGGCGATTAAACCCCACCGTGACCGGCACGTTGTAAGGGAGAACGTTAGTCACGGCCTTACGGGCACGCTCAAGAGAAAGATCGACCGGCTTTTCACAGTAGATAGCTTTACCGGCGCGCGCAGCGGCTTCCAGCAAATCCGCATGTGTCGGCGTCGCGCTGGCGATAAGCACTATGTCAATTTGCGGATCGTTTATCGCGTCTGTGACAGACGCGACCCGGGCACCATAGCGGGTCGCAAAGTCGGCAGCGCGGGCGGGTTCCGCATCCGCCACCCACACCAGCTCTACCCCGGGATGCGCCTGAAGATTCGCGGCATGAACTTCACCAATAAAGCCACACCCCAGAAGGGCAACACGTTGCTTTTTATTCATTATTTGAACTCCATCATAGTCCGGCAGAAAGCTGCATCAGCAGAATAGCGCTGCGTTTTACACTCACAGCATGATGTTTTGAGGTGTTTACCTCAGAGGAGAGCGGCATGTCGCTGAAAGAGGTCGCCCTGCGGGCAGGTGTAGGGCTGGCAACCGTGGATCGGGTGCTTAATGAACGGGGTGGCGTTGCACCGGAAACGGTTCACAGGGTGCTGCAGGCGGCACGGGAAGTCGGACTCAGGCGAATTTTACCTGAGGAGCATCGTCATCCGTGGCAGATAGAACTGTTGCTCAGCAGCAACGATTCGTTTTTCTTTAAGCAACTGGCGCAGGATTTTACGGAGGTCGCATCCCATCTGGGCTATCGCCGGTTGACGCTGCATCGCACTTTTGTCCCGGAGGCGCAGCCTGAACGACTGGCAAAGCTTATCAGGCAAGGCAGTGAATTGCGGGATGGATTAATCGTTTTTGCCCATGAACATCCGGCGATTTATGAGGCGCTGGAAGATTGCCGGGTGCGTGGTGTACCGGTGATCTCGCTGGTCACCGATTTGCCCGGTGCCGCCCGGCTCTGTCATGTCGGGATCAACCAGTTGCAGGCAGGACGCACCGCCGCTCAGCTTATGGGTAAAATGCTGCATCAGCCCGGTGAGGTATTGATGGTCAGTGGTCACAGGGACTACAGCGCGCATCGTCAGCGCATTGAAGGATTTTGCACGCTGATGACTGAACGCTATCCCCATCTTCAGCTATGTGAAGTTCTGGCGGCTCAGGAAAATAGGGACACCCTCAGTAAGTTGCTGGAGAAGCAGTTGGTTCAGAGCAGAAATCTGCAGGGAATTTATAATACCGGCCTGGGGAACACTGAAATAGGCCAGACGCTGGCACGTCATCGTCGGCTGAATCAGTGCGTCTGGATCACCCATGAGCTTTACGCCACGACACGCACGCTGATGGCGCAGCAGAGCGTTGCGCTGACGCTGGATCAGAATACCCGGCAGCATGCTCAGCTTGCGGTACAGCTTATGCTGAATTATCTGGAGCAGAAAGTGAAACCCGATGAGTATGCCAGTGGAAAAGTAGACTTTATGATTTATACAGCCGAGAACGCGATATGAAGTAACCATCACGTCATACTCTCCACCGAGGACTGCATTTTCGTTATAAATGCCAGACGTTGAATCTGTTTAGGCTATTGATAATGGCACAGTGGGCAAACCACTTTTCACCTCCTGCAGCCTCACCTTTACGCTGTACTTCTGTATCGCAATCGCTTCAGAACGGTAAATGACGCCGACATACAGTTTTTAAACCTACTTATCATCTAAATATTAAAATATAAATCTATATACGCTCAATTTTCTATTTTAATATTTCACTCCATTTCAGAGTTGCTATCATCGCCTCGAATCCGACAGGCCATCACCGCATGCAGTGAAAAACTTACCAGATTAACCATTCTGGACCCGGGTCGTTGAACAGAAAGAGTAATTCAGGAGCAGGTATGCTGAGGCGCATCGCTGATAAAGCACGTTTTGTGTAAGATTTGATAAATATCAAGCCTGCCTGGATTTTTATTGGTAGTTACCCGTTACGCTTTCACTTTATGACGGTGCGATGCTAAATTCTCATCCGTTTAAGGCAGGTGAATGCCCAGCGCTTTGAATATAATCGGACTGAGCAGAAGATTATCCTGAATTTTATCTTCACCGGTAACGGTGCCTGACGGATTAATGAGAGTGTGATTTGGAACAGTGTTTATCTCCGGTACGCACCACCACAGAAAGAGTGCTGCACGCAGTTATTTTCGAAGTCGTTGCTAATGTCCTGGTTTTCATCATTCTGATTATTTTTGCCTCGGCAGCACCTTCGCAGTCGGCACTGTTGACTATAGTTTCATCAACGCTGGCGATGGGATGGAACTATCTGTTCAACCTGATGTTTGACAGCGTTCAGCTGCGAACCGGATTTAAAAAAGACTGGCGAATAAGATGTCTCCATGCCGTTTTATTTGAGGCAGGTCTGTTATTCGTATTGATACCTTTTGCAGCATGGTGGCTGGATATTACGCTATTCGCAGCGCTGAAACTGGAATGTGGGTTAGTGCTGTTTTTTCTGGTTTATGCTTATCTTTTCAATCTGATATGGGATTACGGCAGGGCTGCACTTAAAAAATAACTTTAGAAACAACAAATTAAAAATACATTAAGATAAAAGCTGATTTTTAATCTTCCGTTTAGCCAGGCCAGTGAAGCGTCAGAGGCGACGCGGCGCATCTGAACGTATCCAGTGCGTAAGGACACACGTATATCTGTTGTCAGGTTTTTATCTTCCTGGCAGCATCGATAGCACAGCGAGTCAGCTTAGATAAAGTTAAGACCGCGCATAAGCTCATTTTTACAGGTTAACTTCAGCAAAAAATTATGAACAAAGTCTACTATCTGAATAAGTTAAGAAACTGCCCGTCAACCGATATCCTGGATATCGTGACAAGCTATATGCGGAAAAAACTTCCTTCTGACGATCTCTCTTCTTTTGAGGGCGCATACGATCATCGTAAAGCTGAACTAATAATGAATGAGACTTACAACGAAGTGCCTGCGGAAGTCTGGCGATTAGTTTGCTGACGCTGAAATAAGGAGAAAATATCAACATTAATACATTATCCTCTGAAGATTTACTGCTCTGCATATTATCCTTTTTCGTCTTACGGCTACGTCCGCAGGCTGATATTTTCCAGCAGGAATAATGTATCGATAAGTCAGAGCATCACCCCTTCATGAAGTGATGCTCTGATATTATTCCGACACGGATATCAGAAGTGATATGACAGGCCGATTAAACCACTGTAATCCGTTTTAAATTCACCACCAAAACTGCTCTCTACTTTCGCATTTAGTGAAAGGCCGGGCGCGATAATGCCTTCCAGCCCTACACTGCCACGATAACGGTTATCTGACCAGGCGCTGTATTGCCGGTTTGACTGACGATCGGAGAGCGCGGTTGTGGAGCCATTTTTACCAGGTGAATACTGATAGGCCAGACTGGCGCTGACGTTAATATTCGGCATTAATGCGCCCAGACCGCGTTTCTGCACCATGAACCCGCTGCTGGTGAAGTAAGGTGTGGATGAACTTAACGAAACTGACGCATCCTCCCCTTTCAGGGTATAGCCGGACATGACACCTGCGGTCACACCAACAAACGGTGAGATAAACAGAGTATCGTCAGCGAGCGCAAACTGATAGCCAGTGCGCAGGCTGCCTGCCAGCATATGGCTGTCCTTTTTCATGCCATTTATATTTAAAGCAGGATCCAGCGTTATCTCCTGATTCAGATACATATAACGACTGGCCGCATCAAAGAACCATCCGGCATCAGCCTGCCAGGAATAAAATGCACCGACAGTAGCTAGTCGATGTTTTTCATGACCTTCCCCTTTTACCTCACCCTGCGTATAACTGGCGCTAATACCGGCTGTTTGCTTGTCGCTGCGGCTATCCCAGCCCACGTTCAGTGTTTGCTGGTTGACGTCGAGTCCAAGAAAATGCCCTTTTTTCTGCTCTATTGTTGCCCATGATCCGCTGCTTTCTGGCGAAGCGCGCAGACTGTCAGTGCGGTTATGCAACTGGCTGACCGCTTCACTGAAAATGTACTGCCGCGAGGCGATTAAGGCACGCGTGCGCTGGATCAGTGGCAGGTTGTCGTAAACAGAGAACCAGTCATCCGGATTGAACGCCGGTTTTTTGGCTTCCTCTTCTGCTTTCGCGGCTTCCTCTTTCGCTTTTTCTTCAGCTTCGGCTTTCGCTTGTGCCTCGGCCTCTGCTTTGGATTTGGCGTCTTCCTCTGCTTTCTCCACAGCAGCTTGCTCAGCAGTGGCATTATCCGCTGACGAAGCGTCTGGAACAGGCGCTGGCTCAGGGGTAACTTCCGGCGCTGGTGTCGGTTCCGGCTCAGGGGTAACTTCCGGCGCTGGCGTCGGTTCCGGCTCAGGGGTAACTTCCGGCGCTGGTGTCGGTACCGGCTCAGGCGTGACTTCCGGCGCTGG